>JBEVIJ010000248.1:0-6147 GCA_040510745.1 Xanthobacteraceae bacterium | reverse complement strand
GTAAGGTCGTAGCGCAGGCTCAACCACTGCTCGTCGTCGTCCTGGAACGAGAACACGCCCTCATTCGGGCGATCCTGGTCGGGCAGGAACTTGCCGAGTGCGTCGGTGTACTCGATCGCCGGCGTCTCGACCGGCTCGAAGCCGTAGCGCTCGTAAACTTCGCGAATGGTCTCGGTCATGCGCCGCGTCGCCGCGATCTCGGCGGGCCCCCGGTCGGCAAGGCCGCGCGGCAGGCGCGCTTTCAGCTTGTTGGGTTTGTCGGCCATTTGATTCTGGCGATGCCTATCGACGTCATGCCCGGCCTTGTGCCGGGCATCCCGCTTAGGGGCGCACTGTGTTCTCCTAATCGGGATAGCCGGGACAAGCCCGGCCATGACGCATTGAGAGTGTGCTACGTACCAGCCACCCCCTCTTTTGTCATTATCCGCAAAAGCGGATAATCCATCGGCCACCGACAATCAGCGAGGCGGCCATGGCCCAAGCTCAAAAAACGTCCGCCACCACCGCAGTCCCCAACGACCTCGAAGCGTTCTGGATGCCGTTCACCGCCAACCGCGCCTTCAAGGGCCGGCCGCGGCTGATCGCGCGCGCCAAGGACATGCACTACTACACGCCGAAGGGCCGGCAGATCCTCGATGGCGCCGCAGGTCTGTGGTGCACCAACGCCGGCCACAACCGCGACCCGATCGTGCAGGCGATCCAGAAGCAGGCCGCCGAGCTCGACTTCGCGCCGACCTTCCAGTTCGGCCATCCGCGCGCCTTCGAGCTGGCGAGCCGGATCGCGGCGCTGGCGCCGGGCGACCTCGACCACGTGTTCTACTGCAACTCCGGCTCCGAGGCCGCCGACACCGCGATGAAGATCGCGCTGGCCTACTGGAACGCGCGCGGCCAGGCGCAGCGCACGCGCTTCATCGGCCGCGAGCGCGGCTATCACGGCGTCGGCTTCGGCGGCATGGCCGTGGGCGGACTTGCCAACAACCGCAAGGCGTTCGGCGTCGGGCTGCCCGGCGTCGACCACCTGCCGCACACCTACAACCGCGAGCAGCAGGCGTTCTCCAAGGGCGAGCCGGAATGGGGCGCGCACCTGGCCGATGAGCTGGAGCGCATCGTCGCGCTGCACGGCGACGCCACCATCGCCGGTGTGATCGTCGAGCCGATGGCGGGCTCGACCGCGGTGCTGCCGCCGCCGAAGGGCTATCTCGAGCGGCTGCGTGCGATCTGCGACAAGTACGGCCTGCTGCTGATTTTCGACGAGGTGATCACCGGGTTCGGCCGGCTCGGCCATGCCTTCGCCGCCGAGCGCTACGGCGTCGTGCCGGACATGATCACCTTCGCGAAGGGTGTCACGTCGGGCTCCGTGCCGATGGGCGGCGTGATCGTGCGCAAGGGCATCCACGACGCCTTCATGAACGGGCCGGAGCACGTCGTGGAGTTCTTCCACGGTTACACCTATTCGGCGCATCCGCTGGCCTGCGCCGCCGGGCTTGCCGCGCTCGACCTCTACCGCGACGAGGACCTGTTCGCCCGCGCCAAGAAGCTCGAACCGTTCTGGTACGACGCGGCGATGACGCTGAAGGACGTGCCGCGCGTGCTCGACGTGCGCTGCATCGGCCTGACCGCCGGGATCGACCTGGCCTCGCGGCCCGATGCGGTCGGCAAGCGCGGCTACGAGGCGATGGAGCGCGGCTTCCACGACGAAAATATCATGTTCCGCACGGTCGGCGATTCGATCGCCGTGACGCCGCCGCTGATCGTCAGCGAGGCCCAGATCGGCGAGATCTTCGACAAGGTGGCGAAGGTCATCAAGGCGCTGAATTAAGGCGGCCGGACCGGCTTTCCGGCCCATTCGACGGCGCCCACGAAGTTCGCTTGCGTGCGCGCCGGGCGTCATGGACATTGGGCGGGGTTCGGCGAATCATGGGCCGTTCGGGGCCGTTCATGCTGCGCATCGGCGCGATATTCATCGTCATTTGCATGGTGCTGATTGCCGGCGCCGTGGGCGCGGTGGTGTATCTCGCATTCGGCATGAGCGGCGCGGAATCGACCATCGTGGCGGTCGCCGCGCTGACCGCGATGGCGCTCTACAATGCAGTGACGACGCGGCTGCGCGACCGCTCGGACCTCGGCAACCAGATCGCCGACCTGTCGCGCGGCGCTGCCGACCTGTCCCGCCAGTTGGCCGAGGCCGGCCGCCGGCTCGCGGCCATCGAAGGCCAGGGCCAAAGCGCCGCCGACACCGCGCGGGCCGCCACCGCGCCGATTTCGGCCGAGCTCAGCGAACTGGGCTCGGTGGTCAAGCAGCTCGCCGAGACGGTCGCTGCGCATGAAGCGGCGCTTGCCTCGGGCACGCGCAAAGCTGAGCCGGCAGGCCTGGATGCGCCGGAACTTGGCATGGGAGACGGTGCAAACGCCGATCCTTCGCTCACCGCAAACCGCGAGGAGTTGCTCGCGGCGATCCGCAGCGCGATCGATGCGCACCGCATCGACATGCACCTGCAGCCGGTGGTCACGCTGCCGCAGCGCAAGGTGCGCTTCTATGAGGCGCTGACCCGGCTGCGCACCGAAGACGGCCACATGCTGGAGCCGCCGGCGTTCCTCGAACAGGCGGAAACCGGCGGGCTGGTCGGACGGCTCGACCACCTTCTGCTATTCCGCTGCGTGCAGGTGCTGCGCCGCCTGCTCCTGAAGAACCGCGAGATCGGACTGTTCTGCAACATCTCGGCGACCACGCTGAACGACGCGCAATACTTCCCGCAGATGGTGCAGTTCCTCGAAGCGAACCGCGTCCTGGCGCCGTCTCTGCTGCTGGAATTCCGCCAGAGCGCGTGGCGCGACATGGGATCGCTCGAACTGGAGGGCCTCGCCTCACTGCGCGAGCTCGGCTTCCGCTTCTGCATGGACCAGGTGACCGACCTGCGCATCGAGCCGCGCGACCTGGCCGAGCGCGGCGTGCGCTTCATCAAGGTTTCGGCCGCTGTCCTGCTGGCGCGCTCGGAGGCCGACATCCATGCCGCCGACCTCTCCGACCTGCTGCATCGCCACGGCATCAGCCTGATCGCCGACCACATCGAATCGGAGAACCAGGTGGTCGAATTGCTCGACTACGACATGCGGTTCGGCCAAGGCTTCCTGTTCTCGCCGCCGCGCCCGGTGCGCGCCGAGGCGCTCCAGGTCGTCCCGGAGCGGCAGGAGCTGCCGAAGCGCGACGGCGAGCCCGCCGAACCGCCGCGGGCCGCCGCAATTTAATGTCCGCCACCCCGTTCGTCGAAAGCTTCGCCACGCTCGCGACCGGCTACGACGCCGTGCTGAGCGACGTCTGGGGCGTGATCCACAACGGCGTGACGGCGACCCCGGAGCCCTGCGACGCGCTGACGCGCTTCCGCGCCAAGGGCGGAACGGTGGCGCTGATCACCAACGCGCCGCGGCCGGGCGCGGTGGTGACCCGGTTGCTCGACAAGCTCAACGTGCCGCGCGCAGCCTACGACACGATCGTCAGTTCGGGCGACGTGACCCGCGCCATCATCGCCAAACGGACGGGCAAGAATGTCTTCCACATCGGGCCCGAGCGCGACCTCGGCATCTTCGAAGGGCTCGACCTGCGCTTCGTGCCGCTGCAGCAGGCCGACTACGTGGTCTGCACCGGGCTGACCGACGACGAGACCGAAACGCCGGAAAGCTACCGCGCCTTGCTCACCGAGGTCCGCGACCGCAAGCTGTTCATGATCTGCGGCAATCCCGATCTGGTGGTCGAGCGCGGCGACAAGCTGGTCTATTGCGCCGGCGCGATCGCAGACCTCTACGGCGAGATGGGCGGCGAAGTGCTCTACGCCGGCAAGCCGCACCCGCCGATCTACCTCGAGTGTCTCTCCAGAATCACTGCGCTGCGCGGCAGCGAACCGCCGCACGCACGCGTGCTGGCGATCGGCGATTCGGTACGCACCGACCTGACCGGCGCCGCTAGGATGGGGATCGACTGCCTGTTCATCACCGCCGGCATCCATGCCGAGGAGCTCGGCCGCGAGCGGCCGGAAGCCGCCGCACTCGACGAAATATTTGCGTCAGTCCCCGCGAAGCCGACGGCCGTGACAAACAAGCTGAAGTGGTAGCTCGGCCACTCAGGCGTCCGCGAACACCGAGTCGATCTTGCTCTTGAGCGTCTCGGCGTTGAACGGCTTGACGATGTAGTTGCTGACGCCCGCCTGCTTCGCCGCGATCACATTCTCGGTCTTCGATTCGGTGGTGACCATGATGAACGGCACCGGCGCGAGAGCAGGATCGGCCCGCACCTGCCTGAGCAGCTCGTAGCCGGTCATCGGCTCCATGTTCCAGTCGGAGATCACCAGGCCGTATCGCTTGTCGCGCATCTTGGCGAGCGCAAGCGCGCCATCGGAAGCGTCGTCGATGTCCTCGAATCCAAGCTGCCGCAGCAGGTTGCGGATGATCCGGACCATTGTTCTGTAGTCGTCAACGACGAGGACCGGAATGGACAGATCGACAGCCATCATTCTCCTCCATCGGCGCGGGCAGCGGCGTCGTTGCCGCGGGCGCGCCAAGGTCGAAAGAAGGGTCCCGGCGATTGGCCAGGCCCCATTCAAGGAGAACCGTACAAAGACCGATTGAAGAACCCGTAAACGGTTATGGCGGCGAGCCAGCGGCCACGGTTAAGGCCGGTTAACCACCTTGACCGGGCAGCCGCCACCCCATACTGCCCCGCTATGGCCGAGTCTTCTCCGATCCAGCCTTTCGTCGTCGCGCGGGACCACGGACCAGGTATCGACCGGCTGCGGGGCTCGGTGGTTGCCATCGGCAATTTCGACGGGGTGCATTGCGGCCACCAGGCCGTGATCCAGGCGGCGCGCGACCGGGCTCGAGCCATCCACCGGCCGGCGGCGGCGCTGACCTTCGAACCGCATCCGCGCAGCTTCTTCCAGCCGGACGCCCCCTCATTCCGCCTGTCGTCCGAGGCCGCCAAGCTGCGGCTCCTCGCCGCAACCGGTCTCGATGGTGCGATCGTGCTCACCTTCGACGCGGGTCTCGCAGGGCTGACCGCCGAGCAGTTCGTCTCCGACGTCCTGATCGACCGGCTGGCGATCAAGGGAGCCGCGGTCGGCTTCAACTTCCACTTCGGGAAGGAGCGCCGCGGCTCGCCGGACTTCCTGGAGGTACAGGGCCGGACCCATGGCTTCGCAGTCGACATCGTGCCGCCGTTCCAGCGCGGCGGCAAACGCGTGTCGTCCGGCGCGATCCGCGACGCACTTTCTGCGGGCCGCGTCACCGAGGCGGTCGAACTGCTAGGCTATCCTTATTTCGTCACCGCCCAGGTCGTGCACGGCGACAAGCGCGGCCGTGAGCTAGGCTACCCGACCGCCAATCTTCGGCTGCCGCCCGACTGCGGGCTCAAGTACGGCGTCTACGCGGTCCGTGTCGGCGTCGGCGGCGTGCGCTACGGCGGCGTCGCGAATTTCGGCCGCCGGCCCATGTTCGACAGCGGCGCCGTGCTGCTGGAGGTGTTCCTGTTCGACTTTTCCGGCGACCTCTATGGCGCTGCGCTGGACGTCGCTTTCATTTCCTGGATCAGGCCGGAGATGAACTTGGCCAGCGTCGAGGAGCTGATCCGCCGCATGGAAGGCGACAGCCGCCAAGCGCGCACGGCGCTGGCCCGCGCGCCGGACGCGTTCCCGGTGCTGGGCGTTCCCAGCTCATGATCCGGCGAGTGGAAACCGGTTCGCCGAAAAGATCATGCGCACTGAAAAAGGTGCGCGCGATCGGACGCAAAACCGGTATCCACTTTTGCTGATCGCGCGCTAGTTCTTTGGAAATCGGCCTGCTAAACACCGCGCCATGAACGACAAGCCCGGCGAAACCGCCAAATCAAACGAGCGCGACTACAGCCAGACGCTGTTCCTGCCGCAGACCGAATTCCCGATGCGTGCCGGGCTGCCGCAGCGCGAGCCGGAAATCCTGGCGCGTTGGGAGAAGCTCGGTCTCTTCAAGCGGCTGCGCGAAGCTGCCAAGAACCGCACCAAGTTCGTGCTGCACGACGGGCCGCCCTACGCCAACGGCAACATCCACATCGGCCACGCGCTCAACAAGATCCTGAAAGACGTGGTGACCCGTAGCCAGCAGATGCTCGGCTACGATTCGAAC
>JBEVIJ010000247.1:0-21657 GCA_040510745.1 Xanthobacteraceae bacterium | reverse complement strand
GATGCTGCAAGGAATCGAGCGCGGGCGGGCGCCCTCTCCCATTGCGGAGACGGTTTAGATCGCCATTTGTGCTAGCCTGTAACGGATTTCGGGGTGGAGCCTGCCATGTCAAACGGTTTCAATCGCTTTCTTGGCGGGTCGCCGCTCGCCGTGCTCGGCAAGCTCATCCTGCTGTCGATCCTGATCGGCGTCGTGCTCTCGGCACTCGGGCTCGATCCCTGGAATATCGTCGAGAGCGTGCGGCGGGTGTTCCGCAGCATCTGGGACATGGGCTTCGACGCGGTGCACTGGCTTTGGTCGTATTTCCTGCTCGGCGCCGTGCTGGTGATCCCGATATGGCTGATCCTGCGGATCGTCAGGGCGCCGAAGGGGCGATAGTCAGCCCGGCCACGGCTCGGCGGTGATCGACTTCGCGTTCGTGCCGGTCAGGTCGGTGAGCTTCGCCGTCCCGACGAGCGCGCCCAGCAACTCCGACTTGATCTCGCCGATCAGGCCGAGCCCGCGATAGATCAGCGCGGAGTAAAGCTGGACGAGGCTGGCGCCCGCCTTGAACTTGGCGAGCGCCGCCGCACCGGAGTCGATGCCGCCTGCCCCGATCAGCGGGAACGCGCACTCGGCCCGTAAATAAGTTTCCGCGAGCATCCGCGTCGACAGCGGAAACAGCGGCTTGCCTGACAGTCCACCCGATTCTTTGGCCGTCGCTTGATCGCGCAGCGAGGGCGGCCGTCCGATCGTTGTGTTGCCGACGATCATGCCGTCGATGCGCCGCGCCCGCGCGACCTTCACCACGTCGTCGAGGTCGGTGAGCGAAAGATCCGGCGCGATCTTGAGGAGGAGCGGCGTCGAACCGGCGCGTTCAACTATCCGGTCGCGCGCCGCAACCACGCGCGCCAGGAGATCGTCGAGCACCGAGCCCTGCTGCATGCTGCGCAGGCCCGGCGTGTTCGGCGAGGATACGTTCACCGTGACATAGCTCGCGACCGGCGCCATCGCTTCGATCAGGCGCACGTAGTCGGCGGAGCGGTCGGGCGAATCCTTGTTGGCGCCGACATTGACGCCCACGATGCCGCCGCGCTTCGCCCGGGCTGCGAGGCGCGCGCGCACCACCGCTTCGCCCTCGCTGTTGAAGCCGAGCCGGTTGATCACGCCGCCATCCGGCTCGAGCCGGAAGATGCGCGGCCGCGGATTGCCGGTTTGCGGCAGCGGCGTGACCGTGCCGATCTCGACGAAGCCGAAGCCCAGGCCGAACAGCGCATCGGGCACCTCGGCATGCTTGTCGAAGCCAGGCGCGATTCCCACCGGATTGGGGAAGTCGAGACCGAACGCCTGCACCCGCAGCCGCGAATCATCGGGCCCGGCCGTCATGCCGGGGGCCACGCTCAGGCCGCGGATGGCGATCGAATGGGCGGTTTCGGGATCGAGAATCCGGAGAAAAGGCCGTGCCAAACGATCAAAAAGGCCAATCACCACGGGCTCCGCATCAAAAGGCGGCGGACCCTATCGGCCACAATTGCGTTGTTCAAGGTAGGACTGGACAGCCATCCTCTAAGGCTATAATTCCTACGGTTGGATAATAGTCTCAACCATTCGGGGAAGGTGACGTGACCGAATGAAGACGATGCTGACGCATGCTCAGATCTGGAGCGCGCTCGACCGGTTGGCGGCGCGCGCCGACCTTTCACCGTCCGGGCTGGCCAAGCGTGCGGGCCTCGATCCGACCACCTTCAACAAGTCGAAACGGATCACGCCGGACGGCCGCGCGCGCTGGCCCTCGACCGAGTCGGTCGCCAAGTCGCTGTCGGCGACCGGCGTCACCATCGACGATTTTGTGTCGCTGATCACCGATAGCAGCGGCGCGGCGCAGGCGGTGCCGGCGATCGGCTTCGGCGAGGCCGGCTCCGGCGGATATTTCGACGACGGCGGTTTCCCGGTCGGCAAGGGCTGGGACGAGATCGCCTTCCCCAAGGTCAGCGACGAGCACGCCTATGCGCTGGAAATCTCCGGCGACTCCATGCTGCCGGCCTATCGCGACGGCGACGTCATCGTCGTTTCGCCTGCCGCGCCCGTGCGGCGCGGCGACCGCGTCGTGGTCAAGACCAAAAAGGGCGAGGTGATGGTCAAGGAGCTGAAGCGTCAGACCGCCAAATCGGTTGAGCTGAAATCGCTCAACGCGGACCATCCGGAGCGTGTGCTCCCGCTCGACGACGTGGTATGGATCGCCCGCGTCGTCTGGGCCAGCCAATAGCGCGCAACGGCCCGTCCGCCACCCGGCTGTTCGCGCGCGACACGGATCCTCATGCGCGATTTTTCCAGCCTGCGCTTTGTGGAAATCGGCGCGCCGTGGCTCAAGACCGTCTTTCCGCAGCAGACACTGTGCTTCTCGAATTTTCACACCCGCCGTACCGCCGATCCGGCAAACGGCACCTATCAAATCTCGTCCAACACGCTTCCGATGCTCTATCGCGCGTTGCGCGAACCTGACGTGTCGCTGGTGGTGTGCCGCCCCGGCTTTTATCCACCGTGGCACTGGCAGTGGATCAATCGTGAGCTGTTTTCGCGCCGTGCGTTGCAGGGTAATTCCCGACTGCTCGGCGCTTTCGGTTCGCAGCTTCTGCGGCTGCCAATCAACGCGCCAATCGCGGTGCTGGACACCGAGGACTACCCGGCCATCAAAAAAGATCGCCTCTTCCTGTTGTCGCGATGCCGGCTCTATTTCAAACGGGAGCTGCCCCCCGACCATTGGCGGCTATTGATGGGAACGGCGCATCCCAATCTGCCGTCGCGGCGATTTCGGCAACAACAGCACTATCGCGAGATGGTCGCGAAGGTAAGGCCGCTGCCGATCGGCCTGCCGATCGAGAGCCGCGGCCTTCTGCCGGCGGCGGCACAGGAGAAGACCGCCGACGTTTTCTTCGCCGGCGACACGGAAAGCTCCTCAAGCGTTCGCGCCGCGGGAATGCGTGAGCTGGCGGCGCTGCGCGAGCGCGGCATCACCGTCGACATCCCGCAGTCGAGGTTGCCGCTCCCCGAATTCTACCAGCGCGCGGCCCGCGCCTGGCTGGTCTGGTCTCCCGAGGGCCTAGGCTGGGATTGCTTCCGGCACTACGAAGCCTTGGCCTGTGGCGCGGTGCCGGTCATCAACCAGCCGACCATCGAGCGGCGCCGTCCGCTCGTCGCCGGCGAGCATGCGTTCTATTACGACCCCGCGCCTGGCGAATTGACACGCACCATTGTGGCCGCGCTCACCGACAAGGAGCGCTTGCGCGCCATGGCGCGCACGGGAGGGTCGCATGTGATGGCCCACCACACCCCGGACGCGCTGGCGCGATATGTGATCGAAACGACTCTCGACAGCGATGGGACCGTGCCGGTAGTCTGATCGAACGTAATTGTCACGACCGAATCATTTCCGGAGCATCCATGACCATCATGACGACGTGCACCTGCTGTTCCGACCTGCTGCAAGGACGGCTCAGCCGCCGCGGCTTCATGCAAGGCGCTGCTGCCGGCGCTGCGGCACTGACATTTACGCCGTTTCCCGCACTGGCCGCCGAAGGCAAATACGAGGCGATGACGCTGTCCTGCATCGACCCGCGCACCCAGGAGGGCGTGCGAAGGAACATGCTTCGCCGCCACCTGATCGGAAAATATAGTCAGGTCATCCTGGCGGGCGGCGCGATCGGCGTGGTCGCCCCCGCCTTCAACGATTGGCACAAGGCGTTCTGGGACAATCTCGCCGCGTCGGTGCAACTGCACTCGATCAAGAAGGTCATCGTCATCAACCATCGCGACTGCGGCGCCGCCAAGATCGCCTATGGCGCGGACAGCGTGAAAACGCACGACGCCGAGACCAAGCTGCATCGAACGGTGCTCGCCGACTTCCGCAAGCAATGCAACGAGAAGCAGCCGAAGCTCGGCGTGGAGACCGGCCTGATCTCGCTCCAGGGTAAGGTCGAGATGTTCGCCTGACGACCACGCAGGCTGACGGCAAACGCGCCGTCAGCCGCCCTGCCACAGCAGCAACCCGCCGCGGATCAGGTACACGGCCGCAAGCGTGTAGATGATCACCAGCGTCCACTGCCGGAAGCTGTGGTCCGTCATGCGTTCGAGGACATAGGGCGCACCGACCGCGCCGACGATTGCCAGGACGATCGCCGGCGCCCAGACTTCGGCCTTCAACTCGCCGAAACCCACAAGCGAACCAAAATACGCGGCCCGAATGAGATGGCTGAACGTCTGCGCGGCCGCCTTGGTGGCGTTGGTGGTCCGCCGGTCGAGGCTGCTCTTCTGGAAAAAGATATCGAAGAACAGGCCACCGACCCCGGCGATGAATTGGATGATGGTGGTGCCGATGCCGGTAAAAAACGGCACGTAGCGCCATTCGATATTGGGCTGCGCTTTCGCGGGTAGCACCTGCACCACGAACGGCATCAGCCCGAGCAGGATGTAGACCGTGGCCTTGTTCGGCACAAAGGCGATCGCTCGCATCGCCACGAAAGCCACCATCGCGCCGGCGGCGTACCACCAGAATATCCGCCAACGCACGTATTGCCGCCAATGCAACGTGCGCCAGCCGTTGGTCGCAAGCTGGATGACGGAGAACAGGATCATCCCGGTGGCAACGTCGAAATAGATCAACAGCAAGCCGAGCAGCACCATGCCGCCTGCCATGCCGAAAACCGCCGAGACGAACGATGAGAAGACGACGGTGGCGCCGATCAGCGCGAGCGTGGCGGCGGTCATGGCAATCTCACGCCACCATCATCGTGCCGAGCGCGCCAGCGCTCCGTCGATCATGTCGACGGTGTTGCGCAGCCCGTAGATCGCGACGAACGAGCCGAACCGCGGCCCTTTCTCCTGGCCGAGCAGCACCTGGTACAGCATGTTGAACCAGTCGAGCGACACGCCGAGCCGCCCGTCCTTGGCCTTCTTCGCCTCGTCGAGGAACGGCGGGCGCCGGCCGATCTCATAGACCGTGTTCTGGATGTCTTCGGCGCTCGACTCCGGCGCGAGCTGCGACAACGCATCGCGCAGGTCGCTCAGCGCCTTGCGCTCGACCTCGCTCGGCTCGCGGAATTTCTTCTGCGGCAGCACGAAGTCCCGGAAATAATGGATGGCGTATTCGACCATCGCATCGAGCTTGGGATGCGTCTGCGCCGTCACGCCCGGCCGGTAGCGGCCGATGAACCCCCACAGCGTTTCGGCGTTCTCCGCGTTCGACGACGACACCAGCGTCAGCAGCATGGTGAACGAGATCGGCATGTCCGGCTTCGGCGGCGCGCCGGAGTGGATGTGCCAGACCGGGTTGCCCAACCGCTGCTTGGCGTCCTGCCGCCCATAGCCATCGAGAAACTGCTGGTAGTCGTCGACGTTGCGCGGAATGACGTCGAAGTAAAGCCGCTTCGCCGACTTCGGCTCGCGGTACATGAACAGCGACAAGCTCTCCGGGCTAGCGTAGCGCAGCCATTCGTCGATGGTGAGGCCGTTGCCCTTGGACTTAGAGATTTTCTGCCCCTTCTCGTCGAGGAACAGCTCGTAATTGAATCCCTCCGGCGGAGCGCCGCCGAGCGCCTTGCAAATCTCGCCGGACAGCTTCACGGAATCGATCAGGTCCTTGCCCGCCATCTCGTAGTCGACGCCGAGCGCCACCCAGCGCATCGCCCAGTCCGGCTTCCATTGCAGCTTGCAGCGCCCGCCGGTGACCGGCACCGTAAAGCGCTCCTGCGTCTCCGGGTCCTCGTACGTGATGGTGCCGCGCGCCGCGTCGTGCGCCAGCACCGGGACCTGGAGTACGATGCCGGTGCGCGGATCGATCGGCAGGAACGGCGAATAGGTCTGCGCCCGTTCCTCGCGCAGCGACGGCAGCATGATCGCCATCACCTTGTCGAAGTGCGCCAGCACCTTGAGCAGCGCCTCATCGAAGCGGCCCGATATGTAGCATTGGGTCGAGGACATGAATTCGTATTCGAAGCTGAACTGATCGAGAAAGCGCCGCAGCTCGGCGTTGTTGTGCTCACCGAAGCTCGGGTGCGTGCCGAACGGGTCAGGCACCTTGGTCAGCGGCCTGCCGAGATGCTGCGCCAACAAGTCCTTGTTCGGCACGTTGTCGGGCACCTTGCGCAGCCCGTCCATGTCGTCCGAAAAGGCAATAAGGCGCGTCTTCACCTTGTCGTCGGTCAGCACGCGAAACGCGTGACGAACCATGGTGGTGCGCGCCACCTCGCCGAACGTGCCGATGTGGGGCAAGCCCGACGGCCCGTAGCCGGTCTCGAAAATCACCTCGTCTTTGGGCTTGCGCTTGAGCCGGTTGACGAGCTTGCGCGCCTCCTCGAACGGCCAGGCGTTCGACTGCTCGGCGACTTCGCGTAAGGAAGCGGCAGCTTCGGCAACGGACATCATGGCGGCGACTTATGAACCCCGCGCCACCATTCCGTCAAATGCAGCTTACATGCGCGTTGGCGGGGCAGACGGCGGCTGTTGCGGCTGCGGCCCGATCGCCGGCGGCGCGCTGCGTGGGCCCAGTCCACCGGGGCCGAAGATGCCGAGAGTGATCGCGCGGGCCATGTATTGCGCAAGGCAGGTGTATCCGGCCTCGGTGCGCTGGAACTCGTCGGGGAAAAGCCCGCCGCCGCTCACCGCGGCCTGCGACAGCAGCCGCTGCGCCTCGTAGCGGCGAACGATCAGCACGTTCTCCTTTGCCGCCACGTCCCGCAGCATGTCGCGAACCTTGCGATAATGCTCGTCCTGCTCCATGCGATCGATGTACTGCAGCCCGACCAGAACGGTGTCGATCTTGTGCTCCTTCAGCCAGGTCAAAGTATCGACCACCGTCGCCTTCAGATCCTCGATCGGCACATACGCAAGCGCGTCGTTGGTGCCGACCTGCCACAGCACCATGTCCGGCTCGAGCAGCGCGACCTCATTCTTGATGCGCGCCGCGGCCTGGGTCGCGAGTTCGCCCGAGATGCCGCGATTGATCATCTCGACGTCGAGGCCTTTGATGGCCTGCCGGAGAATTTGCCTCGCCTCTCCAGTATAGCCGCCATGCCGTGCGCCGCGTCCGGCCGAGGCCGACGCACCGATCGCGAGGATCTTGATCTTCTTATGCTTGGCAAGCGCAGCCGCCACGTTCGGCAAGGGCGAGTCGCTCGCCGTCGCCGTCGTGCCGGCCTGGCAGTCGTGCGAGAACGGCGCTGGCATCGGCGGCGACGCCGGCTGGCCATTGCTCTGAGCCCAGGCGCTCGCGCCCAGGATCGTCGCGCAGACGGCCGATAGGGTCAGGACGGCTGCGCCGCGGCGGTGCCGCGCCTGACTCTCACATCTTCTCGCCATTCGGGAAGCCATGCTGTTAGGGCCATGATTGCGATTCCGGAGATTACCACCGCAGTGTCAATCAAAAGATTGCCTTGGTAGATGTGACGAACGATCTGTCCGGCAAGGCTCAGGATAGACCCGACGCAGAACACGTACAGCGAATTGCGGCCGAGCATCGACAGGAAATTCACCAGCATTTTGGACGCCCGGAGGATGTAAGGATAGGTCGCCGACATAAGCGCGATCAGCGCCAGGAACTGAATCAGCCGCGGCGGTGTGTCGTAGGTCTTGTCGATCAGGAACAGCAGGCGCGGCCGGGGAAACTTGGTCGGATCGGGCCACCAGCCGGACAACATGAAGGCCACCCCTGCAAGCACGATCGGCACCGAAATCCAGCGGATCGGGACGATATGGCGCCGCACAAAACCGCCAAGGCCGTCCTCTCGCGCCATCACAAAACCGAGCACGAAGATCAGCTGCCAGGCGAGCGGATTGAAGAACCACAGGCCCTCCACCGGCCAGGTCCGGAACGGGATCGGGATCAACAGCGTCGCCAGATAGAACAGCAGTGAGATCGGCAGAAGCGTCTGCGGGATGTAGCGGTCGATGATGGCGATGATCGGCGCCATCAACATGAGCACGACATAGAGCGGCAGGATGTCGAAATAGCCGAGCTGGTGCGTGATCAGCGCAAGACCGACATGGGTCGTGACCGGATCGTGGAACACCGCCGCCGCGTTGTGCCATTCAAGAAGCAGTGGATTGTCGAGCAGGATCGCGCACCCCGCCAGCACCGCCAGCGCGATCATGGTGATGAGAATCTGTGCGGCATAAAGCGTGATGGCCCGGCCGCCCAAGCGCAGCACCAGATACCATGTCGATTGCCGCCGCTCCGGCGTGCCGACCATGAGCCGCAGCGCCCAACCGGCGAGGAACACGAACAGGTCCGCGGAGTCCGACAGCGAATAGTTGGCGTGGGTGAAGCGGCCGTAGTAGATGCCGGGGATGTGATTGATGAAAATGAAGACCAGCGCGAGGCCGCGCCAGAAATCCACCGCGTTGGCTTGGCGAACCATTCCTCTTGCCTCAACACGCCTGCATCGCAACGGTCCTAGGGCATGATCCCGGAACGTGGAATCCGTTTTGAGACCAGATCATGCTTGCCTAAAAGGGACTCACTGGAAAGTAGCGCAGCCAGAGATCGCTGAACCGGCCCCTCTCCCAAAGCCGGAACAACGCCCAGTTAAAACCCAGACGAAGCGGATCATTCCCGCGCCGGACCGCAATCCCGACGCCTTCGCCGAAATAACGGCTATCGATGAAGGGCCCGCCGCGGAACGCGCAGCAATTGTTCGATTCCGTGCCGTTCAGCCAGAATGCCAGTGAGATCCCGTCGCCGAATAGCAGATCGAGCTCGCCGCTCATCAGCGCATCGCGCGCCGCCTCCATGGTCGGAAACGAGCGCGGCTCGGCCTCGGTGAAGAGGCCTTTGAGATAGGCCTCGTGCGCGCTGCCCGCGACCACGGCGACCTTCTTGCCCTCGAGCTGCTCGGGCCGAACATCGTCGATCGCCAGATCCCGCTTCGCCACGAACCGCGCCGGCGTCCGGTAATAAGGATCGCTGAAATCCACCCGGCTGCGGGTCTGCGCCGTGATTGCGATCGACGCGATCACGGCATCGCCCCTGTTGTCGGAAAGCGAATCGATCAGCGTGTCGAAGCGCCGCATCTGGATGGTGCAGGCGATTTTCAGCTCCTCGCAGACCATGCGCGCCAGATCTACGTTGAAGCCGGCCGGGTTGCCGTCCTGGCCGGCGTAATTGAAGGGGGGATAGTCGTTCTCGGTGAGGAAGCGGATCAGGGTGACGCGCGACAGGTCGGGCCGCTCCGGCCTCCGCCGCGGATCCCAGAAACCCGGCATCACCACCGGATTGGACGCACCCGCCTTCTGGGCCGCTGCGGGCGTGCCGGCAAGGCTGAGCGAGCCGGCCAAACCCGCGGTAACGACAACCCGCGCGAGCGTTTGAAATAAACGCCGCTTTCTGGTTTGCTTGGTCATTACCAGCAGTTGCATGGGGTGTCGGACAGCAATCACTCAAGACCGCTTATAGACGAATTGTTCGAGCGGTTCAGCGTGCTTGTGCCACCGGCTGCCGCGAATGGCGTACCGGGAGGAGACGGAGCGGTCATCGACCGCCCGGAAGAGACGGCTTGGGCCGCACGGCGTGCGCCACCCTTGATCGTACCCGAAATCTCGGACAGCCGCGCGCTGGCCCCTCCGCATCCCGCCCGTTCGATCCTGCCGCGATGCCCGGAGCTCGATTGCGTCCGGCACCTGTTGGCGCCGGCCGTGTTCGCAATGGCCGAATTGCGCGCCGCCGAGGTCGGCGTCGGCGCCGACCGCGTCCTGATCGCGCAGGGACCGATCGACGAGGAAACCTACCTGAAGGCGCTGGCCCGCCAGCGAGCATCTCGACGCCAAGCCGCGCGAAGCTTGCCCGCTGGGCGACGAGCGCCTGCTTGAAGCCGCCGAAGCCGGCATGTTGCCCCTCACCGTCCACGGCAACACCAAGGTCGTGGTGGCGCGAGCTGACCGTCAGAGGCCTGCTCGATGCTTTGGAGCGAGGCTCGGACATCAAGCATCGGATCCGGGTCACCAGCAACGCGCGCTTTCAGAAATTTATCGCGGAACGTGTCGGCAATGCGCTCGGCCATCTGGCGGCGGAATCGTTGCGCACTGAACATCCAGAACTGTCCGCTGCCACAGGGCAACGCCGCTCCATCGGGACCGCAGCGGCCGTGGCAGGTATCGCAGTGTTTGCACTGACTGCCCCAGGCATCGCAGGTTTGGCGATGGAAACCATTCTCGGATCGATCTTCCTGGCGTGGACCTCCCTCCGCTTCCTTGGCACCCTTTCGCTGCGGTCGGTGCGGCGCGCGCCTCGGCCAATCCCCGATAGCCAGTTGCCGGTCTACACAATCGTTGTCGCCCTCTATCGGGAAGCGGCGGCCGCTGTCCCTCGCGGCTTGGCGCGCGCTATTCCAACTTGTGAGCGATCCCTATCGCTGGGAGAAGACGGAACTTGGCCTCGCGAAGAGCTCGCGGCTGGCGGAGCGCGAAGCCGCTCACATGTACCGGCGCAGCTCGGCCGCCGCCTCGGCGGGGCGGCGCTTCATGTTGAACGGCGCGACGAAGCGGCCCTGCTTGTCCATCAGATAGACGATCGCGGTGTGGTCCATGGTGTAGCCGCCGCTGTCGAGCGGCACCCGCTTGGCATAGACGCGGTAAGCCTTTTCGATCGCCTTGATGGCGGCCTCGTCGCCGGTCGCGGCGATCAGGCGCGGGTCGAAGCTCGACAGATACTCCTTGAGCTTGCCCGGCGTGTCGCGCTCGGGATCGACGGTGACGAACATCGCGCGCATGCGGTCGCCGTCGCCGCCAAGCTCGCGCAAGATTTCGGAGATATCGAACAGGGCGGTCGGGCAGACGTCGGGGCAATGCGTGAAGCCGAAGAACACCAGGAACGGCCGGCCTTTCATGTCCACGTCGGTGACCGGCTTGCCGTTTTGGTCGATCAGGTTGAACGGGCCACCGACCGATGATTGCAACGCAACCGGCGCGGGGCTTTTGCCGGTCACGATAAAAACGACCGAGAAGAACAGCAGAAGACCAGCGAGGAAGGCCCCGAAAATAATGAGGAGGTGCGCGGAACGTGTGGTCATTCCTGGGCGCTCACCCGAAACACGCCACAAAGCCGGCCCGAATGACCTCGAAGAACACGGCGGTGCCGTAATGCGCCCACAGTACTGCTGTTCCGGCGATCAGCACGCCGAACACCGCGGCAAACAGCAGCGCAAGACGGTTGATGCTGGCGGCTTGCGACATCGCTGTTCCTGGCCAAGTCCTTGAAGTGGGCGACGTTTTAACCCGGCTAACCGATCCGCACCAGCGCCCCGCCATCGACCGGAAGTGCCGCTCCGGTAATGAAGCTCGCTTCCTCGGAAGCCAGGAACAACGCGGCATTCGCGACGTCCCAGGCTGTTCCCATCTTTCCCCGCAACGGCACCTTGGCGTCGCGCTCCGCCGCAATCTCGCCGCGCGGCCTCCCGGTGCGTCTCGCCCTGGTGTCCACCGCCATCGGCGTATTCATCAGGCCGGGCAGGATCACATTGGCCCTGATGCCGAACTCGGCGTTCTGAATCGCCATTTGCTGGGTGAACGCGATCATCGCCGCCTTCGACGCCTTGTAAGCCACGTAAGGATAATTCTCCCAGGCGGCAAGTGACGAGATGGTGATGATGACGCCGGACCGCTGCGCCCGCATTACCGGCAGCACATGTTTGCACGACATCACTGCGCCGCGAAGATTGACGGCGCATACGCGATCGAAAGCCTCTTCCGTGATCTCGGAGATGATCGCGTCACCGCCGCTCAAGCTCAAGCCGACATTGTAGTGCAATATATCGACGCGGCCCCATCGGCGCACCGTTTCTGCAACCGCGGCCGCCAGAGTCGCCTCCTTGGTGACGTCGGCCTCCCAGGGCACGCATTTGCCGCCCTCGTTCCCCACCAGTTCGGCGGTTTCGGCCGCAGACGAGAGGCGATTGTCGACCGCCAAAACCGTTGCCCCCTCCTGCGCAAAGCGCAGGCACGTGGCACGGCCATTACCGATGCCTTCTCCGGGCGACTGGCCGGCACCGATGACGATCGCGATCTTCTCGTTTAAGCGCACGGTTTCGCCTGCCTTTGATAATTATGTATGTGCATGCCCCGCCTCGAACTCGTCAATCTCGGTGGTGCTTGGATTTGAGGCGTCATACGCCTGAAACCAAGCGGCAAGCGCCGGCGACGCCCGACGCGAGGCTTTGAACTGACGCAACGCCACCCGCGTGCTACCGCGGGCAAACCGGTCGTTGGGCACCGCAACAGTCGAGGGGTCGGCGCCATCTTCAATCGCGCGGTGAATGCGCCGCTTGAGATCGACGATATCCCGGTCGCCGAACCGTTGAAGCGCTTTCTGAAAGAAAGCATGACGCTCTTCGTCGAACGGAAGCTCTCGTCCAAAAGCATCCTTCGTCGGGTGAGCCGGGTACAAATGCGCGCACGGCACCAAGCCCTCCGGAATTTGCTCCGTCGATGCATGTGTACGCCGGTGCTTCAGCAGTTTCGGCAACACATGAGTGTGCGGCCCCTCGGGGCTTCGTCCATTGGGAGGAGGAATGGGCTGGAAAACCTCAAGTCGACCAATCCGGCTGACAAAGACGCGGTTGGGGCTGTGAGGCACGACAATTGCCATCACCGGATTGCCAGGCTCGAACACATTTCGACCCGTCAAGGCGCGCAGTTCCGAAACGACCGGTCGATCGGACACCCGGATGCAAGCATCGACCTGCAGTGCGCCGAGGCCGAGATCGAACAGCACCGACTCGCGATCGCTCTCTCGCAGCGCGTCGCGATCCGGCCCGAGTTCTGTCAGCATAAGACGCTGCGCCATCGCGCCGTGTGATTCGCGCAAGCATAGCGCGATGCGGTGGCTCCAGCTCTCGCGCGTTATGCTTTCCGAAGCCACAGGCCGCAGCTCCGGAAGCGGCGTGATGCGAATCCCGCCACGCGCGGTGATTGCCGACAGATTGCGATCGGACTGGACGAGCTCAACAGCCTCATGTGGGTCGCGGCTGAACTCGGCCAGCGCCCCTAAAGCGCCGACGCTCCAGTGCGTTTCACAGTTCGCGAGTTGTGCGCACAGGAATTCGCGGAAAACGGCTTCAGGCAGCAATCGCACCGTCGTGCGCTCTCAAGGTTCGAGTTGTCGTCGCCGGAATGGTAGCTCTCCGAGAGCCGATGACAAGGCATCGCAATCGAATTAAAGGCCACTGATGCCCGTTCAGCGACGACAAAGTGTCGATCCGCTGCGGCAAAAGCCCGCCAGTCCAGGCAGCCGCGGCGCCAAGCCAAAGCTTGAAAAAGTAAAAAGTATGGTTTGTGACGAACCGATATCTTATGTTCGACGCGCCAGCGCACGACCCACTGCCGATGACCCAATGCCCATGACCGGAACCGCGGACAGACATTGCAAACGCCGCGCAGTGAAACCACAGGCTTCGTATGAATTTTCGGGGAAAGCCGGGTTTGGGTAGGCAATGATGGATGCCCAGGATGGAGGTAAACCGGGATTCCTAGACCGCGCCATCGAGTATGCAGCGCAGAATCTACGGGTTGAAAAGGTCCTTATCCAACTGGGATTGGATCCCAGCAACGTCACGTTCGACGCATTTCTGAATCGCCTGGTCGATATCATCCTGGCGAACATCAATGTCGCGAATACACTCGCACTGGTTGGAGCGGTGCTCTACGTCGCCACGCTGATGGTCCGCACGATCGTGCCGCTGCGTATCCTTGGCATCATCAGCATGTTGTTTTTCATCGGATATGGTGCGCTCGCCGGCGCGGTGGCCACGTTCCTGCTGTATCTGCTGTCCCTCCCGATCAACATTTTTCGCCTCCATCAGATGCTCAATCTTGTCAAAAAAGCTCGCGTGTCCGCGCAGGGCGACCTGTCGATGGACTGGCTCAAGCCGTTCATGACAACGCGGAAGTATCGCCAAGGCGAGCTATTATTCAACAAAGGCGATGCCGCCAACGAGATGTTCTATACGGTGACTGGAAAGTTTCTCGTCAAGGAGCTCCGCATCGAAATCCCTGCTGGCCGGATCATGGGAGAGCTTGGCTTTTTGTCGAAGAACAACAAGCGAACCCAAACGGTCGAATGCATCGAAGGCGGGGAAGTTCTGACCATCACTTACGACAAGCTACTGGAGATCTATTTTCAGAATCCGGAATTTGGCTACTACTTCCTGCGCCTGAGCAGCGACCGGCTGATGCAAAACATCACGCGGCTCGAGGGCGTCATCGAGGAGAGCAACAAAGCGAAACTGAGAGAGAACGAGGCCAAACGGGCCAATTGATCCTGGATTGTAGCGACTCGCCGCGAACCAAGCCCCCCGCTGCAAAGCGCGTGAATTATTTGCTGTCCAACGCGAAGGCGCCGTCCCAATCCTCGGGTGGCGGAGTCAATTGGAACGCCCGGATGCGCGCCGAATAGACGTCGTACAGCGTCGCGAACCTTTGCTCTTCATCGAAGCTGCGGCCTCGTTCGATCGCCGCCAACGCGGACTCCCAGTCCCGGCGCCGGTAGTGTGACAGCATCTCGATGTTGAGATCGCGCCACCGCTGAAACCTGCCTGAATTCGCCAGTTCGTCGCGGCCCATGATGGCGTATACCACTTCAGGCTCCTTCTTGCCCTTGACGGCGACGAAATCGATCTCAAGCACGGCAAATTTGTTCTTTGCGGCGTTGGCCGTCTGCGATCCGACGATAATCGGGAGTCCGTAGGACTTGCACTGCCCTTCCAGCCGCGACGCCAGATTGACGCTGTCGCCCAGCACGGAGTAATCGAAGCGCAAGTCGGAGCCCATATTTCCGACGACGCATTTTCCGGTGTTGATGCCAACGCCGATGTTGAGCGGAATGAAAGGCCGTGAGTGGGTCTCCGCTTCTTGCTTGCGGACAAGATTCAGCTTCTCGACACGATCCAGCATGTCGATGGCCGCTTCGCACGCGTTGAGCTCGTGGCTAGAATCGTCAAGGGGCGCATTCCAGAACGCCATGATCGCATCGCCCATGTACTTGTCGATGGTTCCCTTTCGATCGATGATCGCGTTGGTGAGCGGCGTCAAGAAGCTGTTCATCAGCGATGTCAGGCCTTGCGGATCGTCCTTGTACATCTCGGAGATCGTCGTGAAGCCGCGGACGTCGCTAAACATGATGGTCATCGTGCGCTGCTCGCCGCCGAGAACCAGCTTCTCGGGAGATTGCGCCAACTGGGCGACCAGCGTTGGCGACAAATACTGACCGAATGCCGAACGAATGCGGCGGCGTTGCGCCTGCTCGCCGACGTAATTGGTGAAGACGAGCGTCAGGTAGATGAGAATGCTGGACAGCAGCGGATAGGTGAAATCGATCAGCAGTTTTTCCTGCGTGTAGTAATACCACGACGTCCCAACGACGACAGCGCCGATCAGCGCACCAAACGCCAGCAAGAAGAACGGGCTGAGGATCGGCGCAATCCAGATGATCGCTGCCCCGATCAGCAAGGCCGCGCACAATTCGGCCCCGATCGCGTAGTTCGGCGCGGAGAGCATCGACTTCGTCAACATGCTCTCCAAGATTTGAGCGTGCACCTCTACGCCCGGCATGCCGGGGTCGACCGGAGTGGTTTTGAGGTCGAGCAAGCCGGCTGCGGAGGTCCCGATCAGCACAAGCTTGCGGCCGACTTGCTGAGGGCCCACGCGGCCTTCCAGAACATCGCTGGCCGCAACGAACCGCGCCGGATCGTGAGGCGCAAAATGAATCCAAAGTTGGCCGTGGCGGTCGGTGGGCAGCTCGAATCCCGGAATCGCCACGCTGCGCACGCCGGCGACGTCCGACTTGATGAGGATCGTACTCGCTCCCGTCACGACACGCAGCATGTCGAACGTCAGGGCTGGTTTGATGTCGCCCTGCGCCAGCATGACCAACGGGACACGCCTGACGATGCCGTCGCGTTCGGAGCGGATGCTGAACAGGCCGCGGCCGGCGGCGGCCTTATCGAGTATGGGCAGGTTCCTCAACAGCCCCGGAAAATTGAGCAGGAACGGCCGCGGGTCGGCGCCCAACGTGGCGACCGCCACCGTGCTGGGCGGCACGTCGGGATGAGGCACCGCCGACGGCAACCCGGTTTCACCGAGAACCACACGCGATTGCCGCAGCGCCTCGGCAAACGCGCTGTCGGTGCTCGACGATGCCCGGATTTTCTGCCGGGTTTCCGCGTCAAGGTCGCGGAAAACGTCGGCGACCACGTCAGGCGAAAGCCTGTCGGGCTCCGGGAAGATGACGTCGAATGCGATGACCAGCGCACCCGCCTTGGTCAGGCGAGTGACCAGATCGGCGAGGCGGGTTCGCGGCCACGGCCATTGACCGAACTTTCGCAAGCTCTGCTCGTCGATGTCGACGATGACGACCGGGCGCTGCGCTGCGACGCGCGGCTGCAAGACTTGGAAGAAATCGAATGCCCTGAGACGGAGCTCTTCGAGCGGTGCCGGATCGGCGATGCGCAGGAACGCCAGTGCCAGCAACAGCGCGACTGCAAGCGCCCGCGGGACACCAAATCGCCGCGCCAACTGGGAAAGCCACTTCATGCGGCCGACGCGCTATGCGCTGCGCCCGTCATTCTTCACCGCTGCCGAAACGCGCGCATGAGTTGGTCGCTCAGCGGCTTCAGGAAATAGGAGAGCATCGTCCGTTCTCCCGTCTGGACGAATGCTTCGACCGGCATGCCGGGTATGACTGTAACCTCGCCAAGCTTGGCGACCTCTTCCGGCGGCATCGCAATGCGGATCGTGTAGTAGGTCATGCCCGTGCGCTGGTCGCTCGATGCATCCGCCGATATCCGGGTGACCGAGCCGTTGATTTCCGGTGTCGCCTGCTGGTTGAAGGCGGACAAGCGCAGCAGTGCGATTTGGCCGATTTTCACCTGATCGATGTCCTGCGGAGCGACCTTGGCTTCCACGGTAAGATTGTCGGCCTCCGGGACGATCAGCATGATCGGGTCGCCCGCGGTGATAACCCCTCCGACCGTGTGCACCGTGGATTGAAACACCGTGCCGTCCTGTGGCGCCCGAATTTCGATGCGCTTGAGTTGATCTTCGGCAGTCACCTTGCGCTCAACGAATTCGCCCAGCTTGCCGTCGATCTCGCGCGTTTCCTTCGCGACCTCGCTGCTGAGATCCCGGTCGATCTGGATGATCTGTAGTTCCGTCTCGGCGATCTTGCCTCCGACCTGAGCGGTCTGCGCGATCAACTGCGCGCTCTCGCCTTCCAGCCTCGCCGCTTGGCGCTCCAGCTCGGTCACCCGGTTAATGGGGATAAGCTTCTGTTTCCAAAGGTCTCGCACACCGACCATTTCGCGCTCGATCAGCTCGATCTCCTTGGTTTTGGCTTCCTGCTGGGCGCGGTAGCCGCGGACTTCTTCCTTGAGCTGCTCGATGCGCTGTCGCAGTTGCTCCTTCTGGCCGACGCGGGCACTCCGTCGCAAATCGAACAGCCTGCGCTCACTCTCAACGGCGGAAACGGCGTCGGGATCGTTCACGCGCGCCAGCAGGTCGGCCGGGAAGGCGACATTCGCTGCGCCATCGCGCTCGCTTTCGAGACGCGCCTTCCGCGCGGTCAGTTCGTTCAGCCCTTTTGTGACGATCGCAAGATTGGCGCGCGTTACCGTATCGTCGAGGCGCACGACCACGTCACCGGCCTTGACCCGATCGCCGTCGCGCGCACGCAGTTCGCCGACGATGCCCCCGGTCGGATGCTGAACTTTCTTCACGTTGGAATCGACGACCACCGAGCCGGGTGCAATGAGAGCGCCGGACAGCTTCATATTGCCCGCCCATCCCCCCACGCCCCCGACCAGGACAGCAACAATCACAAGGCCCGCCAGCGCGTGCAGGCGAATGGAACGGCGCGACTGCGAAACCGGGGTATTCATGAGTTTGCAACCCCCGTTTCGGGAACAACCTTGAGAGGCCGCGGCCCGCCACCGTCGCGCTGCATGACCCGAGCCAGCACTTCTTCCTTCGGCCCGAATGCTTGATCCCGGCCCTGGCTCATCATCAGCAACTGGTCGACGCTTGCAATCGCGCTGGGCCGATGCGCGACAACAACGACAACCCCGCCCCGCGCCCGCACCCCCATGATGGCGCGGCTGAGCGCCTCATCGCCCTCCGAATCGAGATTGGAGTTCGGTTCGTCGAGAACGACTAGAAACGGATCGCCATAGAGCGCGCGGGCAAGCGCGACACGCTGGGCTTGCCCCGCGGAAAGCGCCGTGCCGCCCTCTCCGACTTGCGTATCATACCCGTCAGGCAGGTTGACGATGAGTTCGTGCACGCCAGCAGCGGTTGCCGCGCTGATCACGGCGTCTGCATCCACCGGCGTCGCAAAGCGCGCGATGTTCTGCGCTACGGTGCCGGCTAGCAATTCGACGTCTTGCGGAAGATATCCAATGCAAGCGCCGAGACTGTCGGGCGGCCACTGGTCGAGCGACGCGCCATCGAGGCGGACGCGGCCGCGAACCGGCTGCCATACACTGATCAGAACTCGCGCAAGAGACGATTTTCCCGAGCCGCTCGGACCGATAATTCCCAGGCCGTGACCGCTCTGCAGATTGAAGCTGACATCGTGAACGACAATTCTTTCGCTGCCGGGCGGGGCGATCGTGACGCCCTCGACCACCAGACTCTTTTGCGGCGGCTGCAACGCCATCGGGACGGCTTGAGGAGGAAGCGCCGCAAGCAGCTTGGTCAGGCGCTGCCAGCTCTGGCGGGCCGCGACAAAGCCCCTCCAGTTCGCGATCGCGAGATCGACCGGCGCCAACGCGCGGCCGCTCAGAATCGATCCGGCGATAATGATGCCGGCGGTTGCCTGCTGGTTGATGACCAGATAGGCGCCGACCGCGAGCACACCCGACTGTAACATCATGCGCAGCGCCTTGGACATCGAGCCGAACCCACCCGACACGTCGGCAGCCTGTTGCTGACTCGCCATGTACTTGCTGTTGGCATCCTGCCAGAGCGCCGCGACACGCGGGACCATACCCATCGCCTTCATGGCCTCGGCATTGCGTCGGCTCGCTTCTGCAAGGGCGGATCGTGTGGTCGCAAAACCTGTAGCTGCTCTGGTCGGCTCGCGCGTCATCAGTTCGGTCATCAAAGTGAGGCCGCCCAGAACGATCGCGCCAACCAACGCAGCGAGGCCGATGTAAGGATGGAAGGCAAAGCAGATGGCAAGGTAGATGGGGAGCCAAGGCAAGTCGAACAGCGCGGTGGGACCCGGACCTGAAAGGAACGACCGTACGCTATCGAGGTCGCGAAGCGGCTGGAGCCCGTCGGACCGGTTTCCAATTTTCAAGGGGAGTCGCACGATCGTCTCATAGACGCGACCGCTCAACTCCTCATCGAGGCGGGCGCCGATCCGGACCAAGACACGGCCGCGAATCATGTCGAGCAGGCCCTGCGCTAGGAACAGGCCGGCGGCCAAAATTACCAGCGCAACAAGCGTCGGTATGCTGCGGCTGGGCAGCACACGATCGTAGATTTCGAGCATGAAGATTGCGCCGGTGAGCATTAGGATGTTGCTCATGCCGCTCATCAAGGCGGTGGCGACAAACGCGCCGCGGCAGGACGCAAGCGCCTGCGCGAGCTCCGATTGCTGATTGGGATTGGGCCGCTGAGTAGGCTGCCGCATCAATCTCGATCCTTAGCGGCAGCGCCACCGAAGGCGCAGCGTGCCGCCATATCCGCCTGCAAAACGATCTTACCAGCAAGTACGCGACAAAGGATTCAAGCTGGGAAACTGGTTAGCCATGTAGCTATTTTATCAATTCAATCAATTGGTTAAACGGTCCAGCGATCCCCGCCAAAACTGCATTTCACTTCGGAAGCCAGTCATTGAAATCCTAAAACCGGACGCCACCATGCTACGTTTTAACATAGCCAAGCCGCAGTCGAGCCCGCTCGTCGTTTCGCGTCCAAACTCGCAAAATTACAATGAAAGCAAAGAGTTATACCGATTTCAGCGACTTAGAACCGGGTTGCCCGAAGCCGTTCCAATCCGGCCCGGAACCTTTCGATGCGGGCAGCGATTATTGAAAGGCGCGGGTGGAGAGTTGAATGGTGAGGCTTTGTCATGGACCTGCGCAAGCAATTTCAGTCCGAACAATCTTTGCGGTACGCCGCGGAATGCAGCCGGATGGCGCGCCTCGCGCGGCGAGAACGCAGAGCCGCTTCTCCCGAATGGCCCGCAAGATCGCTCAGTTGGCTGGCGCAGGCCGCGCTTGCATCGCGGGACATGCTGCAAGGCGCCAAGCTCTACCCGCTCAAGCCCTACCCCCTTCAGAACTTTTCGCGCGCAAGCTAGCGTGATCGCAGCAAACAGCAGCTCCTGAATCAGCGGCCGTCGGGCGTGCGCACGCCAAACCAGGCGTCGCGCACTTGATGATAGTGGGTCTGCGAGTCGTATGACGCGACGTGCAATCCCAAGACGCCCGGCGCAAGGCGCCCGATAGCGGCCAAAACGGTGTACGAGTTCACCACTCGATCACGTTGCGCGCTGACCAGTGCGACGCGCGAGTTCACCAGCTCTTGCTGGGCGTTGAGGACGTCGAGCGTGGTGCGCTGTCCAAGCCTGGCTTCCTCGCGAACACCGTTCAGCGCGGCTTCCGAAGACTTGACTTGGGCCTGCGTCGAAATAATCGCTCCCTTTGCAGCGTCAAGCTGAGCCCAAGCCTGCGCGATAGTCAGGCGGATCTGATCGCGAGCAAGATCCAGATCGTGCCGCCGCTGGCCGAGCGTTTCCTTGGCCTGCCGGATCTGCGAGAATTCGGCACCGCCCTGATAGATAGGCACTGCCAGTTGGGTTCCCACCGACGCCGTGAAGGACTCCGGTGTGGTTAGTGCGAGATCGTAGTTCTTCTGCACAGAACCCAGCAAAGAGAGCGTCGGATAAAGCGCGCCCTCAGCGATCTTCACCTGAAAGAGCGCGACATCCACGTTGTTTTGTGCGGTCGCGACCGTGGGATGGTCCGCGGTCCCTATGGACGTCACGGCGGCAAGACTGCCGGGAAAAAACCGGTCGACCGACGTTGCCGGCTGCAGCCTGCCGGGCTCGACCCCGATCACCTGCCGGTACGCCGCCCGCGCCGTCCGGTAGTTGGCTTCCGCCACATACAATTGCGTCCGCCCCACGGAAAGACGCGACTCTGATTGATAAACGTCGGTCGCTGTCACGTTGCCGGACTCGAGCCGTTGTTTGGTCTGGCGAAGTTGCTCTTGCAGCACCTCGACGTTGCTACGCTGCAAATCAAAGATGGCAGTGTCACGCAACAGGTTCATGTAGGCCACGGCCGCGTTGAGCAGCACGGTCTGTTCGGTCGTGCGCAACGTCTCACGCGCGGCGCGAACTTGGCTTTCAGCCTGGCGGGTGCGATTGGCGGTCTGGAATCCGTTGAAAAGATTTTGCGTCAGGGTTGCTCCAAAGCCTCGTGGTGCCGTGCCTCCGGATTGCGTCGTATCAGGCAGCGACGCGAGTGGAATTATTGGCGTGTTTCTGGTCACCACGTTGTTGGTCTGCGCCGAAAGGTTTGCTGTCGCCGAAACCCTGGGCCGATAGCCGGACAACGCTTGTGGGACACCTTCGTCGGTCGCGCGCACAAGGGCGCGCTGGGCGTTGAGCTGCGGATTGTTCAGGTAAGC
>JBEVIJ010000246.1:0-9325 GCA_040510745.1 Xanthobacteraceae bacterium | reverse complement strand
CCGGCCTAGCGTCCGGGCATGGATCGCCTGCGCAAATCGCTGATTCTGCTCGCCGTGATTGCGGTTCCGGCGGCGGCGCACTCGACCTTCGCGCCGGAGGACGAACTCTGCTTCGCCAGCGGGTCCGCGACCTTCAAGCTCTCACAGAAGGCATCGTCGCCCGACATCCGGGTCAAGATCGACAACGCCGCGGCCGCTAAAGCGCTCCTTTCGCTTGCGCATAATCTTTCGGAAAACCGGTCCCCACTTTTCCGGATCATGCGCTAACCGTCCATCAACCTTGACGGCCATTCACCCTCCCTGGGTGAAGCCAATGGCAAGGGTTGCGGCCCAATCTCGCCTCCCAGAAACGTTGAAGAATCAGGCCGCCGGGCGCGCGTACCCGCGTCCGTGGGGAAGGGGTCAGATGCAGGTTCGTCCCATCGCCGGACAACCGCGCCCGCGCTTCCATTTCTGGCGCCGGCTGCTGCTTGCCGTGCTGCGCTGGTCGTTCATCGTGCTCGGCGCGCTGGCGGCCGTGTCGGTGCTGTTCACGCATCTCTATTCCGTCAATGAGGCGATCTACGACCCATCGTCGTTCGCGATCGGCGTCGCTGGTCTGTTCTCGATGATGTGTGCGGCATCATGCTGATGGTGATGGCGCGCAACAGCCGGCTGCGCGCCGAGTTGCGCGCCGCCAAGTTGCGTTGCGAGGAGCTGGCGGACTTCACCTGGGAGCTGAAAGACGCCGAGGCGCGCGCCGCGAGCCTGCTCGAAGCGCAAGGCGACCTCATCGTCCGCCGCGACAGCGAGGGACGCATCACCTACGCCAACGATGCGTTCTGCGCACTGACGGGGCAACCGCGTGAAGCGTTGCGCGGCACGGCGACAGCGCTGGCGGTGCTGGAGCAGGGCGACATCAGCGTGTTGCCCGACGGCACGCGCATCCACGACCAGAAGATCGAGACTGCCGACGGCACGCGCTGGCTCGCTTGGCGCGAAGCCGTGGTGTTCATGGAGGCAAGCGGCAGCGGCGAGGTGCAGAGCGTCGGCCGCGACGTCACCGAGCGCACCAAAACCGGTCACGCGCTCGCCGTAGCGCGCGACGCCGCGGAAGCGGCGAACCGCGCCAAGTCGCGCTTCCTCGCGATGGTGTCGCATGAGATCCGCACGCCGCTCAACGGCATCCTCGGCATGACCGATCTCCTGCTCGACACGGCGCTGACGCCCGAGCAGATCGCCTATCTCAAGGCCACCAAGACCTCCGGAGATGCGCTGCTGTCGCTGATCGAGGAAGTCCTCGATTTTTCCAAGATCGAAGCCGGCAAGCTCGATCTCGAGCCGCGGCCGTTCGCGTTGCTGCCGCTCGTCGAGGAGATCGTCGAGCTGCTGGGTCCGCGCGCCCAGGCCAAGGGTCTCGAAATCGCGTCCGATGTTGACGAGCGGTTGCCCGAGCGCGTCGTGGGCGATCCGACGCGGCTGCGCCAAGTGCTGCTCAACCTCGCCGGCAACGCCATCAAGTTCACGGAGGCCGGCGGCGTCAGCGTCATCGTCGAGCCGGGCGCAACGCCAGGCGAGATCGTGTTCCAGGTGCGCGACACCGGCATCGGGATCGCGCCGGAGCAGCAGGCCCGCATCTTCCTCGAGTTCGAGCAGGCCGAAGGCGGCGCCGGCCGAGGCCGAGACCCGAACCGCCGAACTTGCTGCATTCGCCGCCCTGACCTCGGCGGCAAGACCGTCCTCGTGGTCGCGCCGCAGTCGCTCGCGGCCGAGCTGCTGGAGCGGCGGCTGACACGCTGGGGCGCCGCGGTGACGCGCGCCGCTATAGATGCCATCCCTGCTCGAGACTTCGACGCCGTGCTGACCGATCACACGCCGGGCGCAGAGGCCACGACCGCCGCCGAACCGATCGGCGAAAAACCCCCGCGCCGCATCGTGCTGATCACGCCGGGCGAGCGCCATGGCCTGCTGGCGCTGCGCGCCGCCGGCTTCAACGGCTACCTGGTCAAGCCGGTTCGTGCGGCTTCGCTCGCCGCACAGCTCACCGGCGGCGCCGTGTTCGAGGACGTCGCCGCGCCGGCCGTTCAACCGAGCATGACGCCAGCCGGCAAAAGCCTCGCGATCCTCATCGCGGAGGACAACAAGATCAACGCGCTGCTGGCCTGCTCGCTGCTGGCCAAGCTCGGCCATCGTCCGACCGTCGCGGCCGACGGCAGCGAAGCGGTTGCCGCCTGGCGGGCCGCGCAGGATAGCGATGCGCCGTTTGACGTCGTGCTGATGGACGTGCAGATGCCCGGCACCGACGGACTCGAAGCGACCCGGCAAATCCGAGCGGCCGAGGCGACCGCACGCCGCACGCCGATCGTCGCGCTCACCGCCAATGCCTACGCGGAGGACCGCGAAGCCTGCCTCGCCGCCGGGATGGACGATTTTCTGGTAATGCCGCTCGACCGCGAACGCCTCGCCGCGATGCTTTCGGAGCGTGCCGCACTGGCGGCTTAGCGCGTGATCCCGAAAAGCGGGCACCGGTTTTCGGAAAAGAAAACTTACAACTTCCGCAGCGCGACTTCCTCGACGCGGTGGCTGTCGGTCTTCTTCAGGATCAGGTCCGCGCGCTGGCGCGTCGGCAGGATATTTTCGTGCAGATTGACGAGATTGATGCTCGACCAGATATTGGTCGCCGTCGCTTTCGCCTCGGCGTCGGACAGTTTCGAGTAGCGGTGGAAGAACGATTTCGGATCACGAAACGCGGTGCCGCGCAGCGTGAGAAAGCGATCGACGTACCAGCTCTTGAGCACGGTCTCGTCCGCGTCGAGATAGACCGAGAAATCGAAGAAGTCGGACACGAACGGGATCGCCTTGCCGTCTTTCGGCAGCCTCCCGGTCTGCAGCACGTTCAGTCCCTCGACGATCAGGATGTCGGGCCGCTCGACCTCGAGCCACTGGTTCGGCACCACGTCGTAGATCAGATGCGAGTAGATCGGCGCGCGCACCGGCTGGCGGCCCGCCTTCACGTCGGTGAGAAAGCGCAGCAGCGCCGGCAGGTCGTAGCTTTCCGGAAAACCCTTCTTCTCCATCAGCCCTTCGCTCAGCAGCACCGCGTTCGGCAGCAGGAAGCCGTCGGTGGTCACGAGCGCGACCTTGGGCACATTGGTCCATCGCGCAAGCAGGGCTTGCAGCACGCGTGCGGTGGTCGACTTGCCAACCGCGACCGAGCCGGCGACGCCGATGATATACGGCGTCTTCTCGTCCTCGCTGCCGAGGAAGCGCTGCTGCGCCTTGTGCAGGCGTTGCGTGGCCGCGACATAAAGCGAGAGCAGCCGCGACAGCGGCAAATAGATCTCCTCGACCTCCGCCATGTCGAGGCGGTCATGCAGCGAGCGAAGCTGCGTCACCTCGTCCGGCGTCAGCGTCATCGGCGTGTCGGCGCGCAACGCGGCCCATTCCGCCCGCGAATAGGTGCGGTACGGCGCCAGGCCGTCGTCGATGCGCTGCTCCATCACGTGTCGGCCTCTTTGCGGGACGCCTTCTCCTCGAGCCCGGACTTCTTGGTCCGGGTCTCCAGCAGCGCCTCGACCTCGGCCAACTTGACGCCGCGCGCCTCCAGCAGCACCAGCAGGTGATAGAGCGTATCGGCGGCTTCGCCGATCAAATGCTCGCGGTCTTCGCCGACCGCGGCCATCACGGTCTCGATCGCTTCTTCGCCGAACTTCTTGGCACAATGGGCGATGCCCTTGTCCAGGAGCTTGCGCGTGTAGGACACGTCCGCGCTGGCGGCGGCGCGCTCCTTCACGCGCTGTTCCAGATCGGCGAGGGTGAACTTGCTCATGGGTTTTCCATAGCATCTCCCGTCGGTTGCGGAAACCGCGGCAACGCCGGCCTCGGTCGCAGCGGCGCATGGCTTCAGCTAACATCGCGTCATGGCAGCCATCGTCGATTTCTGGTTCGACTTCGCCTCGACCTATTCCTATCCGGCGGCGATGCGGATCGGTGACGCGGCGGAGCGCGCCGGTGTTGCGGTTCGGTTCAGGCCCTTCCTGCTCGGGCCGATCTTCAAGGCGCAGGGCTGGGACACGTCGCCGTTCAGCATCTACGAGGCCAAGGGCCGCTACATGTGGCGCGACCTGGAGCGGCTGTGCGCCGGCCTTGAACTGCCGTTCCGCCGCCCTGAACCGTTTCCGCAGAACAGCCTGCTGGCTGCGCGCATCGCGGTGGCGGGTCTGGCGGCCGGCGCCATATGGCCTGAGGAATTCTGCATCGCGGTGTTCCGCGCGCAGTTCGGCGAAGGCCGCCGGATCGACGACCCGTCGACGCTGAGCGCGATCCTGACGGTGTTCGGCGTCGACGCCGCGACGGCGCTGGCCGCCGCGCAAACGGACGACAACAAGGCCCGCCTGCGCGCGCAAACGGACGAGGCGCAGCGGCTCGGGATTTTCGGCGCGCCGGCCTTCATCGCGCCGGACGGTGAACTGTTCTGGGGCAACGACCGGCTGGACGCGGCGCTGGCCTGGGCCGCGCGCTAAGGATCGAGCCGCATCGGCAGGCCGGCCTTGGCCATGTGGTTCTTCGCCTCGCGCACCGAGTGTTCGCCGAAATGGAAGATCGAGGCGGCCAGCACCGCGCTGGCGTGGCCGTCGCGGATGCCCTCGACCAGGTGATCGAGCGTGCCGACGCCGCCCGAGGCGATCACCGGCACCTTCACGGCGTCCGACACCGCGCGGGTGAGCGCAATGTCGAAGCCCGACTTGGTGCCGTCGCGGTCCATCGAGGTGAGTAGGATCTCGCCGGAGCCGAGCGCGACCACCTCCTTGGCGTATTCCACCGCGTCGATGCCGGTCGGCTTGCGGCCGCCGTGGGTGAAAATCTCCCAGCGGTCCTGCTCGCCGGGCTGCGACACCTTCTTTGCATCGATCGCAACCACGATGCACTGGTTGCCGAATTTCTCCGCCGCTTCCTTGACGAACGCGCGCCGCGCCACCGCGGCCGAGTTGATCGACACCTTGTCGGCGCCGGACGTGAGCAGCTTGCGGATGTCGTCGAGCGTGCGCACGCCGCCGCCCACCGTCAGCGGCATGAAGCAGGCCTCGGCGGTGCGCCGCACCACGTCGCACATGACGTCGCGGTCCTCGTGCGTCGCCGTGATGTCGAGAAAGGTCAGCTCGTCGGCGCCGGCCGCGTCATAGGCGATCGCCGCCTCGACCGGGTCGCCGGCATCGCGCAGGTTGACGAAATTGACGCCCTTGACGACGCGGCCGTCCTTTACGTCGAGGCAGGGAATGACGCGAACCTTGAACATCGGTCATTTGCCCCGAGCGGCGCGGATCATCTTCAGCGCTTCGGCGGCGTCGAGCCGTCCGTCGTACAGCGCGCGGCCGGCGATGGCGCCCTCGAGCTTCTTCGCGCGGGGTTGCGTCATCTCCTTGATGTCGTCGATCGAGGCGAGGCCGCCGGACGCGACCACGGGAATCGAGATCGCTTCGGCGAGCGCGATTGTGGCATCCCAGTTGATGCCCTTGAGCATGCCGTCGCGCGCAACGTCGGTGTAGACGATCGCCGCGACGCCAGCGTCCTCGAACCGCCTGGCGATGTCGAGCACGGTCAATTCCGATTGCTCGGCCCAGCCCTCGACCGCGACCTTGCCGTCCCTGGCGTCGAGACCGACCGCGACGCGGTTGGGAAATTGCTTCGCGGCGTCCTTCACCAGCGCCGGGTCGCGCACCGCCGCGGTGCCGATGATGACGCGGTTGACGCCCTTATCCAGCCAGCCCTCGATGATCTTCATGTCACGGATGCCGCCGCCGAGCTGCACGCAAAGTCCGACCGCTTTGAGAATGCGCTCCACGGCCGCGACGTTCATCGGCTTGCCGGCGAACGCGCCATCGAGATCGACCACGTGAAGGTGCTTGAAGCCCGCGGTTTCGAAGGCATAGGCCTGCGCCGCCGGGTCGCGGTTGAAGATGGTGGCGCGCGCCATGTCGCCCTGTTGCAGGCGCACGCACAGGCCGTCCTTCAGATCGATGGCGGGAAACAGGATCACGTCACGCTCACTCGCTCGGCCATTGGCCGACTGGTCCGATAGGCCGCTGGCCTATCAACGTCATTCCGAGGTGGCCGCAGGCCGAACCCGAATCCATCACCACCGCTGCGGAGTATGGACTCCGGCTCTCGCTTTCGCTCGGCCGGAATGACGCCGGTTATCACGGCTTCCAATTCAGGAAATTGGCGATCAAGGCAAGCCCAAGTTTCTGGCTCTTTTCCGGGTGGAATTGGGTGCCGGCCATACTGTCGCGCGAAACCATGGCGGTGACCGGCCCGCCGTAGTCGGCCTCGGCCAGCAGGTCGCCCGGATTGGCGGGCTTGAGCGCATAGGAATGCACGAAATAGGCATGCAGCCCGTCGGGACCCAGCGGGATGCCGTCGAGCAATTTGTGCGGTTTGCAGGGGCTCAGCGTGTTCCAGCCCATGTGCGGGATCTTCAGCGCCGGATCGCGCGGCGCGATCTTGTCGACCTCGCCGGCCACCCAGCCGAGCCCGTCGGTGACCTGGTACTCGCGGCCGCGCTCGGCCATGAGCTGCATCCCGACGCAGATGCCGAGGAACGGACGGCCCTTGCCGCGCACCGTCTCCTCCAGCGCCGCGACCATGCCCGGCACCGCTTCGAGGCCGCGCTTGCAATCGGCGAACGCGCCGACGCCCGGCAACACCACGCGCTCCGCCTTGCGCACCGCGTCGGGATCGCGCGTCACCACGATCGGCTGGCTGTGCCCGCTCTCGCGAGCGGCGCGCTCGAACGCCTTGGCGGCCGAGTGCAGGTTGCCGGAGCCGTAATCGACGATGGCGACGCTCATGGACGCACGCTCATGGACGCTTCTGCTATCGCGGCGGCGACTGCGGCTCAGGGAAAAGGCCGATGACCGGCGGCGGATCTGCCGCCGAGCGATAAGGCATAGCGCCGGCCGGAGCCGGCACCGGACGCGCTTCACGCGCAATCCAAGCATCGAAGAAACGCCGCTCGGCGGATTCCTCGTCGTCCGCGACGACGACACCGTGATTGATCCAGCCGCGCCGCGCCAAGGTCCATCGCCGCAACGTCGGCCCTTCGAAGCCGATGAGCAGCGCGACCAGCGCACCGACGATGAATTTCACTGGCGTCGAAGCGCCCAGCGCCCACAGGGCGGCCTGCAGCAGCGTCATCGCAACGACGTAGAGCAGCAGCGCCAGCCACAACCGCCGCCATACCATCCAGAGCGGAGCGAACAGGAACGCCCACATCGAAAACTTATCGCGCACGAATATGAAGCGGTCGGCTGCGTCCGCGGGATCGTCGCTGTCGCGCGGCGGCGGCTCGTGAACCGTGTAGACAGGCATTTCGTCCTCCAGCCCCGCGCAACAGATCAGCCGCCGAGCGTGCCCTTGGTAGAGGGCACTTCGCCGGCCGCGCGCGGATCGATCGTGAACGCCGCGCGCAACGCCCGCGCCAAGCCCTTGAAGCAAGACTCGGCAATGTGGTGATCGTTTGACCCGTAGAGCGTCTCGACGTGCAGCGTCACGCCGGCGTTCACGGCGAACGCCTGGAACCACTCCTGCACCAGCTCGGTGTCGAACGCGCCGACCTTGTCGCCGCCGAACTGCGCCTTGAACACCAGGAACGGCCGGCCCGACACGTCGATCGCCACGCGGGTCAGCGCCTCGTCCATCGGCACGTGCACGTCGGCGTAACGGGTGATGCCCTTCATGTCGCCGAGCGCCTGCTTCACCGCCTGGCCGAGCGCGATGCCGACGTCCTCGGTGGTGTGATGATGGTCGATGTGCAGGTCGCCCTTGGCCTTCACCGTGATGTCGATCCGCGAGTGGCGCGCCAGCAGGTCGAGCATGTGGTCGAAGAAGCCGATGCCGGTCGAGATGCTCGACGCGCCTTTGCCGTCCAGATCGACCGCCACCTCGATGTCGGTTTCCTTGGTGGTGCGCTTCACCGAGCCGCGGCGGCCCCTGGTCGCCGGGCGGGCAGGCTTCTTCACCGTGAGCTTGCGGCCGCGGGCCATCGCAATCGCCTTGTCGGTTCGGATTCGCGCCCTTTTATCAGGGGTTTGCCGGTTTCGCTACAGGCGCAACCGCGTTTGCAATAGCATCCCGCACCTCCTACATCCCTGCGGGCACGGGGCTTTTCGTATGCAGTCACAATCCGATCTATGGCACGGCACCACCATCCTGACGGTGCGCAAGGGCAACACCGTCGCAATCGGCGGCGACGGCCAGGTGTCGATCGGCCAGACCATCGTCAAGGCCAACGCCAAGAAGGTGCGCCCGCTCGGCAAATTACATGGATCGAGCGGCGTGATCGGCGGCTTCGCCGGCGCCACCGCCGACGCCTTCACGCTGTTCGAGCGCCTTGAAGGCAAGATCGAGCAATATCCCGGCCAGCTCACCCGCGCCGCGGTGGAGCTCGCCAAGGACTGGCGCACGGACCGCTATCTGCGCCGGCTGGAAGCCATGATGATCGTCGCCGACGCCAGCGTCTCGCTGGTGCTGACCGGCACCGGCGACGTGCTCGAGCCGGAAATGGGTGTCGCCGGCATCGGCTCCGGCGGCAATTACGCGCTGGCGGCGGCGCGCGCGCTGCTCGACGGCCCGCTCGACGCCGAAGCGATCGTGCGCAAGTCGCTCGACATCGCCGCCGACATTTGCGTGTACACCAACCGCAACATCACCATCGAGACGCTGAAGGGCGCCTGAGGCATGGCGCAGCCCTCGTACGATTTTCGGCCGATGACCAGCGAAGACCTGCCGCTGATGCGGCGATGGCTGGAATCCCCGCACATGCGCGAATGGTGGGGCGAGCCGGAGACGGAGCTCGGTTATATCCGCGATATGATCGAGGGCCGCGATACGACGCGGCCGTTCATCTTCTCGGCCGATAGCGAACTGGTGGGCTATATCCAGTGCTGGTTCATCGGTGACCACCAGAACGCCACCTGGATCGCGGACCATCCCTGGCTGGCCGAACTGCCCGCCGACGCGGTTGGCGTCGATCTGTCGATCGGCGATCCGGCCAAGCTCGCGCAAGGTGTCGGCTCGGGGGCGCTGCGTGAGTTTGCGGAGCGCCTGATCCGGCAAGGACACCGGACGATCATCATCGACCCCGATCCGGGAAACAAGCGCGCGGTGCGGGCCTATGAGAAGGCCGGCTTCCACGCCGTCCCGCAGCTTTTTGGCCGGACCGGAGATGTGTTGATCATGCAGTATGAACCGAAAGAAAACGGCTCCGACCGATGACTGACTTCTCTCCCCGTGAAATCGTTTCCGAGCTCGACCGCTTCATCGTCGGCCAGCACGACGCCAAGCGCGC
>JBEVIJ010000245.1:0-9484 GCA_040510745.1 Xanthobacteraceae bacterium | reverse complement strand
TCTGGTCGGAAGCGATCACCTCCTGCGCCGGCGACTCGAGATCGAGGATGCGCTTGTCGATCGTGATGACGCTGTCGATCAGCGGCACCTTGAAGTTGAGGCCGGGCTCCGTGATGCCGCGCACCGGCTGGCCGAGTCGGACCACCAAGGCCTGCTGGGTCTCATAGACGGTGAACATCGAACTGTAGCCGAGAATGGCCGCGACGATGAGAACGACGACGAGCGCGCCGCCGACGATACCGAGCTTCATCGGGCACCTCCCGCCGCGGGCGGACGCCGCGCGAGTTCATTGAGTGGCAGGAACGGCACCACGCCGCCGGACTGGCCACCGCCGGCGGTATCGAGGATGATCTTGTCGGTACCGCCGAACAGGCGCTCCATCGTCTCGAGGTACATGCGCTGGCGGGTTACGTCCGGCGCCTTCTTGTATTCGTCGTAAATCTTGGAGAACCGCGCCGTCTGGCCTTGCGCCTCCGCCACGGTCTGCTCGCGATAGGCTTCGGCGTTCTGAGTAATTTGCGCCACGCGGCCGCGCGCCTCAGGCACCACGCGGTTGGCGTAGGTCTGAGCCTCGTTCTGAGCGCGCTCAAGATCGGCGCGCGCCGCCTGAACGTCGCGGAACGAGTCGATGACCTGCGCCGGCGGATCGACCTTCTGCAATTGCACCTGCTGGATCAGGATGCCGGCGCCGTACTGATCGAGCGTCTTCTGCATCAGGTCTTGAACGGCGCTCTCGATATTTTGCCGCGCCCCGGTCAGGATCGGCTGAATGTTGGAGCGGCCGACCACTTCGCGCATCGCGCTTTCGGCGACCGCCTTCACGGTGCCTTCGGGGTTCTGGATGTTGAACAGATAGTCGCGGACCTTGGCCGGCTGGACCTTCCACAGCACCGAGAAGTCGACGTCGACGATGTTCTCGTCGCCGGTGAGCATCAGGCTCTCTTCAGGCACGTCGCGCACCGTGGTGCCACGGCGCGAGTCGTCGACCACGCGCATGCCGACGTCGATCTTGTTGACGCGCAAAGCCTTCGGCGTGAGGACCGTCTCGATCGGATACGGCAGATGGTAGTTGAGGCCGGGCTGCACCTCGCGGACGTGCTTGCCGAAGCGCAGCACGACGCCGAGCTCATCCGGCTCGACACGGAAGAAGCCGGAAACGCCCCAGAGCACGATGGCGCCGAGCGTCAGCAGCGCGAAGCCGCGGCCGCCCAGATTGCCTCCCGGCAGAACGTTCTTGAGCCTGTCCTGGCCGCGGCGCAGCAACTGCTCGAGGTCCGGCGGAGTCGGCCCGGAGGATTGAGGTCCGGAGCCCCAAGGTCCCTTCGATCCTCCCGATCCCCAGGGCCCGCCGCCCTGATTGCTCCATGGCATTTGAAATTTCTCCTTGGTGGCCGGCCTCTTGGCGTCGGTCGCCTTTGTTGTTGACGGTTATAGGGGAGCCGTATGCGCCTTACAACGAGCGCCATGGACGCGGCCCAACACCCTGTCCAGATTGGTCTTTCCTACCATCCGCGATCAAACGCGGTCGTATGTGACAAAGCTGACGCTGGCATCGTCCCGCGGCCCGGCAGGCTGCTCGCTGCGCGCTGTCTCGCGCCAGAGCGTTGGATCGATAGCGGGGAAATGCACATCACCCTCGGGCTTCGCATGAACGTGGGTAATCTCCAGCCGATCGGCAAGGCCCAAGGTCTGCTCGAATATCTCGGTGCCGCCGATCACCATGATCTCGCTCGCACCAAGGCGGCGCGCCTCGTCGCGCGCCATATCGAGCGCCGCCTCGACGCTGTTCGCCACGAGAACGCCTTTGGCGCGGAAATTGCGGTCGCGCGTGACCACGATGTTGCTGCGGTCCGGGAGTGGCTTGCCGATCGAGAGATAAGTCCTGCGGCCCATCACCACCGGCTTGCTGAGCGTGAGCGCCTTGAACCGCTTGAGGTCGGTGGAGAGCCGCCACGGCAACGCATTGTCACGGCCGATCACGCCATTCTCGGCAACGGCGGCGAGCAGCACGATCGCGATGCCGGAGCGCGCAGCGCTCACACCGCCACCGCGGCTTTGATATGCGGGTGCGGTTCGTAGTTCTCGAGCGAGAAATCTTCGAACCGGAACGCGAAGATATCCTTCACCGCCGGATTGAGCCGCATGGTCGGCAGCGCGCGCGGCGCGCGGGAAAGCTGGAGCCGCGCCTGATCGAGATGATTCAGATAAAGATGCGCGTCGCCGAACGTGTGGATGAAGTGGCCCGGCTGCAGGCCGGTCACCTGCGCCATCATCATGGTCAGCAGCGCATACGACGCGATGTTGAAAGGAACGCCGAGGAAGATGTCCGCGGAGCGCTGATAGAGCTGGCAGGACAGCGTGCCCTTGGCGACGTAGAACTGGAACAGGCAGTGACACGGCGGCAGCGCCATCTTGTCGACGTCCGCCGGATTCCATGCGCTGACGATCAGACGCCGCGAATCCGGATTGCGCCGCATCATGTCGACGACGTTGGCGATCTGGTCGATGGCGCCGCCATCGGATGCCGGCCAGGATCGCCACTGCTGGCCATAGACCGGGCCGAGCTCGCCGCGCTCGTCGGCCCATTCGTCCCAGATCCGCACGCCGTGATCGTTGAGTTAGTTGATGTTGGTGTCGCCGGCCAGGAACCAGAGCAGCTCGTGGACGATCGACTTGAGGTGCAGCTTCTTGGTGGTCAGCAGCGGGAAGCCGTCGGCCAGATCGAAACGCAGTTGATGACCAAACGTCGAGAGCGTGCCGGTGCCCGTCCGGTCGCGCTTTTCCCCGCCGTCGGCGAGCACGTGCTCCATCAGGTCCAGGTACTGGCGCATGGTTTGTCCTAATGGCCGCTTTGGGCCGACTCAAGGCCGGGGAAAGCCTATCCTCGACGCAGCCCACAGATAAGGGTTTGCGGCCGGCTCCCCACCCTGGCGGATAAAAAATTCACGGGCGCTGCCCGCTCGTCCGGATTATTTGCCGAGCACCGCCGGCCAGTTCTTGTCGCCCTTGGCGACATGGCCCGGAACGTCACGCTCCCAGTCGCTCTGCACCTTCGCATTGTAATTGAGGTAGAGCCTGCCGTTGACGATCTTCCAGTGCTTCGGATCGCCCTTTGCGGTGTAGCCGCTCGACACCGCCCAGGCGCAATGGCCGCCATATTGCGGCGCATAGGTTTCCGGCGCCGCCTTGAACGCATCCCGGTTCTTTTCATTGGCGAACCGCCACGTCGCGCCCTTCCAGGTCCAGGTGATGTCGCGCTTGCCCTCCACCGGCCTGCCCTCGGTGAAGTAGGCCACCGGATCGTAACCGCCGACCGCCGTGGAGGTGACAATGCCGGTGTAGATTTCCGGCGAGCGCGCCTGCGCCGCGGCTTGCGGCCACGCCGCCAGCATGAGCGCAGCAAAGGCGAGTATGCGCGTGGGCTTGAAGATCGGCATGGTCGTCTCAGCGTCCCGCAGGAAGCGCGGCAAGTCCAATCAAGCCCGTTCAAGCGCGCGTCACGAGGCTGTGACCATCACAAAACAAAAGCGGCCGCCCGAGGGCGGCCGCTCCGAGCACTCGCGAACGTGCGATCAGTTGGCGGTTGCGCCGGCCGCCTTGATGACCGGGCCCCACTTGGCGATCTCGCTCTTGACCAGCGCCGCCAGCGGCGCGCCGCCGCGGCGGTCCTTGCCCGGAATGTCGCTGCCGAGTTCGAGCAGCCGCTTGCGCGTCGCCTCGTCGTCGAGCGCCTTGCTGAGCGCGTCCGACAGCTTGTCGACGATCGCCTTCGGCGTGCCCTTCGGCGCGATCAATGCATTCCAGGCCGATGCCTGAAACTCCGGCAGTCCGGCCTCCTTGGTGGTCGGCAGATCCGGCAACGCCGGATTGCGCTCTTCGGTGGCGATCGCATAGGCCTTGATGGTGCCGCCTTTGATCTGAGGCACGGCGTTGACGATCTGGTCGCACATCGCATCGACTTGACCCCCGACCAGCGCGTTCATCGACGGACCGGTGCCCTGATACGGGATCGAGGTCGGCTTGATGCCGAGGATGTGGTTGAGCAGGAGGCAGGTCGTGAACGACACCGAACCCACGCCTGCATGAGCAAAGTTGATCTTGTCGGCATTCTGCTTGGCGTAGGCGGCGAACTCCTTGAGGTCCTTCGGCGGCAGATCCTTCTTGGCAAGGATGAGGATCGGGGTGCCCGCAGCAAGCCCGATCGGCTCGAAGTCGTTGACCGGATCGTATTGCAGATTGGGATAAAGCGCGGGCGCGGCGGCCTGCGTGCCGAGGTGCCCCATCGCGATGGTGTAGCCGTCGTTGCGCGCACGCTTGGCGCGGGTGATGCCGGTGGTGCCGCCGGCGCCGACCACGTTTTCAATCACGAAGCTCTGGCCCAGCGACTTGGCCATGTTGTCGGTCACGATCCGCGCGATCACGTCGGTCGGGCCGCCGGCCGCGAACGGAACGATCACGGTGACGGGGCGGGTGGGATAGTCCTGGGCCGCGGCCGGAATGGCAGCCAGGGCGAGCACACCGGCCAGCAGGCCGGTCAAACGGCGAAATACGGTCATCGGCGTCTCCTCCTTCAGTTCCCGTTCTTCGTTCCCGTTGATATGGCTGGGACGTTCGCAAAAGAAAACCCCGAGGCGGCCGGAATCTCCGCCTCGGGGCTCGTCTTTTGGTCGAAGGCGCCGGGCTATTCGGTGAACACCTCTTCGCGCTTGGCGCGCAGCGTCGGCAAGATCGAAAGCACCAGCATCAACAGCGAGATCGCCAGCAGGCCGGCCGAGATCGGCCGCGTGACGAACACCGTGGCGTCGCCACGGGCGATCAGCATGGCGCGGCGGAGGTTTTCCTCCATCAGCGGACCGAGCACGAAGCCGAGGATCATCGGTGCCGGCTCGAAGTCATGCTTGACCAGCCAGTATCCGATCACCCCGAAGATCGCAGTCATCGTCACGTCGAACGGCGCGTTGTTCACCGAGTAGATGCCGATGCAGCAGAAGATGACGATCATCGGGAACAGATGGCGATACGGCACGCGCAGCAGGCGCACCCAAACGCCGACCAATGGCAGGTTGATGACGATCAGCGCCAGATTGCCGATCCACATCGAGGCGATCATGCCCCAGAACAGCTCCGGCTGCTTGGTCATGACCTGCGGGCCCGGCACGATGCCGTGGATGGTCATGGCGCCGACCATCAGCGCCATCACCGGGTTTGGCGGGATGCCAAGGGTGAGCAGCGGGATGAACGAGGTCTGTGCGGCCGCGTTGTTGGCGGCCTCCGGGGCAGCGACACCCTCGATGGCGCCGCGGCCGAAGCGATGCGGCGTCTTCGACATGCGCTTCTCGAACGTGTAGGCAGCGAACGCCGCGATGATCGCGCCGCCGCCGGGCAGGATGCCCAGCGCCGAGCCGATGATCGTGCCGCGGCCGATCGCGCCGGCCGAGGCCTTCAGGTCCGGCAGCGACGGCATCAGGTTGGTGATCTTGCTGTCGATGATGTCCCGCGTACCGGTCGACTCCAGGTTGCGCAGGATTTCGCCGAAGCCGAAGACGCCCATGCCGACGACGACGAAGCCGATGCCGTCGGAAAGCTCCGGGATGCCCCAGGTCATGCGTTCGGCGCCGGTCTCAAGGTCGGAGCCGATCATCGACATCAGCAGGCCTGCCAGGATCATGGTCAGCGCCTTGATGATCGAGCCCTTGGCGAGCACCACCGCGAAGATCAGGCCCAGCACCATCAGCGAGAAGTATTCGGCGGGGCCGAACAGCAGCGCCATCGCGGTGAGCGGAGCGCCGAGCGCCGCCACCAGGACGGTCGCGACGCAGCCTGCGAAGAACGAGCCGATGGCGGCGATGGCGAGCGCCGGTCCGGCGCGGCCCTGACGCGCCATCTGGTGGCCGTCGAGCATCGTGACGACCGACGAAGACTCGCCGGGAATGTTCACCAGAATCGACGTCGTGGAGCCGCCGTACTGCGCGCCGTAGTAGATGCCGGCGAGCATGATGAGCGCGCCAACGGGCGGCAGGCCGAACGTGATCGGCAGCAGCATGGCGATGGTGGCAAGCGATCCGATGCCCGGCAGCACGCCAATCAGCGTGCCGACTGTCGCACCGATCATGCAAAGCATGACGTTGGTCGGCGTCGCCGCTACACCGAAGCCCATCCAGAGATTGGCAAGAAGTTCATACATGGTGCGTCTGCCCGATCAGTAGAAACGCGGCCAAAGCTGGAACGGAAGGTTCAAGCCGTAAGGGAACAGGAATGAGCAGAAGGCGGTCAGCAGAGCGGCCCAGAACAGGGTTTCCTTCCAGCGAATGTCCTCGGCCGCCGCGGCGCAGATGATGATCGTTGCAAAGCTCGCGATGACGAGACCGAGCGAGCGGATCGTTGCGGCAAACGTCAAGATGGATCCGGTGATGAAGATCACGCCGCGAATTTTGTATTTCGTGACATAGGGACCGGGGGTGATGAGCCCCATCACCGCGACAATCAGGCTCAGTGCGCCGAGCGTGAACGCGAACAGGCGGGGCGCCGTGCCGGGTCCGAAGGCAAAGCCACGCATTCCGGGCAGATCGTTCGAGGCGACAAAGGCGATCAGCGACAACAGGACCAACGCCATGCCGCCGTAATAATCCTGCTGATTTTTGACACGCAGAAATCCGAAGGTGACCGCGAGGCCGCCGGCCATAAACAGGACGATTGCACCGCGCACGGTCAGCGGAACCGGGTTGCGGACCATGAATGAAGTGGTGAGCAGAATTGCGCCGGCCACTGCCAGCCCTATTCCGGCATAATAGTCGTATGATTTTTGCTCGTCAGGCGTACGCGACAAGCTGTCGGAAACGTCGGACATCTACGAATTCCCCCCTATGCGCACGGCATCACATCCCTGTTCTAGCAGACAGCTTTCTGAGGCGAATTGCAACCGAAACCGGCCAGTTCGGGTCGGCTCAAACGAGGTCGAAGAACCCGGCCAGGCCCGCGAGACCGATCAGCCAAAGCGGATTCCATCGCGTCCAATACGCCAGGGCTGCGGTGGCTGCAGCGACACAAAGTGCCGCCAAATTGTGCACGGCAACACCAGTGAGAACGATCGCGCTTGCGCTGACGAGTCCCACGGAAATCGGCACCAGTCCCGCTTGAACCACTATGCGCCAGGGCTTGTGCCGGAACCGGTCCCAGGTGCGGCTGAGATATGCCGCAAGCACCGCCGTCGGCCCGCACATCGCCAGAGTTGTAACGACGGCGCCCCACATTCCTGCGACATGATAGCCCACCAACGTCACGATCATGACGTTGGGGCCCGGCGCAGCCTGCGAGATGGCGAACATGTCGGCGAACTGCCGCTCGGTCATCCAACTGCGCAGGTCGACCGCCTGGCGATGGATTTCCGGAACCACCGCATTGGCGCCACCCAGCGCCAGCAGCGACATGATGGCGAACTGAACCGCCAGGACGACAAGAACGTCTCCGTCGGCCTTCATCGCCGCACCCACCAGGCCAGCGCAATGCTCACCGGCACCAGCACGGCGAGCACCCAGAGCAGCGGCCAGCGCATCACGCCGACCGCGGCAGCGACACCGAGCACCACAAACGGCGCGGGCCCGATGCCGGCTGTGAAAAGCGGCACCACCATTTTCGCTGCAGTCGCGATCAGCAGGCCCGCCGCGGCGGCGGCGATCCCGATCAGCACCCGGCGCAGCGCATCGACGTCGCCATATTGGGCGTAGAGCACGCCGACCGTGACCATCAGCGCGAACGGCAGGACCAAAAATCCGGCCCACGCCGCGAGCGCGCCGGTCGCGCCGCGCATCCGCGAGCCGAACACCGCCGTCAGGTTGACGATGTTGGGGCCCGGCAGGAACTGGCAGAGCGCGTAGACGTCATTGAATTCCTCCGCCGTCATCCAGCGCTTCTCTTCGACGAACATCCGCCGCGTCCACGGCAGCGTGCCGCCGAAACCCATCACGGTGATCTTGACGAAGGCGAGGAAGAGTTCGGCGTGGGAGGGAACGTAGGGCGCGGAGGGCTCGGTCGGGCTTGCGCCGGTCGTGTCGGACATGGGACCCGTTTGTATCGCCCGCGCGGGGCGCAGACCAATCGAATTTTTCGATCGGGCTTGCTGGGCACAGGGTCCGAAGCCGGGCAGGCCTTCAGTGAGGCAGCGTCCCAGCATTGACGATGGGCTGCGTATCGCGTTCGCTGCACAGCACCACCATCAGGTTAGAGACCAGGGTCGCGCGGCGATCCCCGTCGAGTTCGACCAGCTTCTTGGTCGCCAGCATGTCGAGCGCCATCTCCACCATGCCGACCGCGCCCTCGACGAGGGCCTTGCGCGCCGCCACCACCGCCTGCGCCTGTTGACGCCGCAGCATGGCGCCGGCGATCTCCGAGGCGTAGGCGAGATGCGTAAAACCGCACTCGTCGACCGTGATGCCGGCCACCTGAAGCCGGTTGATCAATTCGGTGCGCAATTCCGAGCGCACCTGGTCGCTGTTGCCGCGCAGCGTCACCTCTTGGTGCTCAAAATCGTCGTAGGGATAGCGCGACCCGATGGTGCGCACCGCCGCCTCGATCTGGACGTTGACGAACGCCTTGTAATCCTGGACGTCGAACAGTGCCTGCGCCGTGTCCGTCACCCGCCACACCACCTATTTCGATGGGATTGCCGCGCAGATCGTTGACCTTGATCTGGTCCGAGATGACGTTGTTGGCGCGCACCGAAACCTTCTCGCTGTTCATCCACGGCCAGACCCAGCGCAGGCCGGTCGCCCGGTCGGTGCCCCGGTAGCTGCCGAACAGCAGGATCGCCGCCGCTTCGTTGGGCTGCAGCACATAGAATCCCTTCCCGATCAGCAGAAAGACAAGGGTGCAGACCACGACGATGAAGATCCAGGACGCGGCCCTTGACTGGAAAAACGCGAAATAGACACCGAACGCCAGCACCGCCAGCAGAAGTACGAGCATGACGTAGCCGCTCGAGGTGCGCGCCGCATGCTCCCTGCTCGCCTTGAGCGATGGCGATGATGGACTGTTCATGGAGTCCTCCCGTCTGACGCTGGCGACGCGCCGGGAATACGCGGCGGTTCAGGACAGCCGTGCTAGCAGAGCTTGACCACAGCCCCGCGACGGCGTTCAGCCCACACCCGCATTGCACCGTTCGATGCGAGTATTGGTCGCGATTCCTTATACCGAGCGGAAAGTCCGCTCTTTTTTCGTCAACCTTCCGTGTCTATATTGGGAGGTGCCGGTGCAACCCGGCTATGGCGATAAACGCGCGTCGTAATAAACCTTTCGGACCCGGGGGCAGTACCCGGCGCCTCCACCAAAGCCCGGTTTCATGACCGAAGGGTCAGGGTTTCGGCGGGGGCGAAATAGGATCGACGAGGGCGTAAAAGACGAGCTTTTGCCCGGAATGGGTCCGACGTTATGGGCCTTATATAGTTGCCAACGACAACTATGCTCCGGTTGCTCAGGCCGCGTAAGCGGT
>JBEVIJ010000244.1:0-12806 GCA_040510745.1 Xanthobacteraceae bacterium | reverse complement strand
GCGGCACGCCGATACCGGTGGTGGCGCTCGCCTCATAGCCGGGGATGAAGTCGGAGAGGATCGGAACGTCCGGCAGCACGGACGAGCGCGTGGTTGTGGTGACGGCGAGCGCACGCAGCTTGCCGGAGCGCACCGGCCCGATTGAGGCCGACATCGGCTCGAACATCATCTCCGCCTTGCCTTCGATCATGGCCTTGAGCGCCGGTCCGCCACCCGGATAGTGCACCACGGGTAGCGGCAGGCCGGCCATCAGCTTGAACAGCTCGCCGGTGACGTGCGGCGAGGAGCCATTGCCGGTCGACGCCATCGTCACCTTGCCGGGGTTCGACTTGGCGTAGGCGATGAACTCCGGAACAGTCTTCGCGGGAACGGACGGATGCACCACCATCACCAGCGCCTCGCGGGTGATGCCGACGACCGGCGCGATGTCGCGCAGGAAGTTGAACGGCAGATTGGAATAGAGCGAGCCGCTGATCTGGTTCGCCGGCCCGCAGAGCAGGATGGTGTAGCCGTCGGGCGCAGCTTTCACCACCGCCTCGGTCGCGATGTTGCCCGAGCGGCCCGAGCGGTTTTCAACCTCGAACGGTTGGCCGAGCTGCTTGGTGAGCCAGTCCGCCGCGATGCGGCCGAGCGTGTCATTCGGTCCGCCCGGCGCGAAGCCGACCATGAACTTCACCGGACGGGCGGGGTAGGCCTGCGCCATGGAGGGTCTCGATAGCGCGGGCAGCGCAAGCGCGCCACCCGCGAGCTGGAGGAAACGGCGGCGGACAATTGTCATGGCTATTCCTTGATGTTGGCGGCCTTGATGACCTCGGCCCACTTTTTTTGCTCGGCGAGCATGTACGCGGTGAACTCGGCCGGCGTGCTGGCGATCGGCAGCACGCCCTGCTTGGCGAACTTTTCGCGCATCTGCGGCGTATTGATGATACGCACGATTTCCGCGTTGAGCTTGGTCACCACGGCGGGCGGGATGCCGGCCGGCCCGATCACGCCAAACAGCAGCGATGCGTCGTAGTCGGCGACACCGGCCTCCGCTACGGTCGGCACGTCGGGCAGCACGTCGCTTCGCTTCAGCGCCGTCACGGCGAGAGGCTTGAGCGCCTTCGACTGGATCAGCGGCAGCGCCTGGAACACGCTGTTGACGCTGATCGGAACGTGCCCGGCGACCACGTCGTTCACCGCCGGCGCGCCGCCGCGATACGGCACATGGATGAACTTGGTGCCGCTGCGATAGGCCACCAGCTCCATCGAAAGCTGCTGGATCGAGCCGACGCCCGGCGTCGCGAAAGAGATCGTGCCGGGCTTCGCTCTCGCGAGGTCGAGCGCCTCCTTCATGTTGTTTGCGGGAAAGCTCGGGTGCGCGAAGATCAACAGCGGCGACGACGCTACCAGGCAGATCGGCGTGAAGTCCTTGATCGCGTCGTAGCCGGCGCTCGGCGACACCAGCGGATTGGTGATGTGGCCGGACACGATCGTCATCAGGTTGTGGCCGTCGGGCGCCATCCGGGCAAGCTGCTGGGTGGCAAGCGCGCCGTTTGCGCCGGTGCGGTTCTCGACGACCACGGACTGGCGCCACACTTTCTCCAGCTCGGCGCCCAGCTCGCGCGCGACGATGTCGGCGGTGCCGCCGGGCGCGAAACCGGTTAGCATCCTGATCGGCCCGGACGGGTATTCCTGTGCCGCGGCGCGATCGGGCGAAGTGAATAGCAGCATGGCTGCGAGCAGCGGCCAGATCATGCGAGCCATGTCATTCCTCCCCACGCGCATTCTTTCAATGAGAGGCTAGTGGGTTGCCTGCCTCAAGCCAAGCATGCACTCTGACCGGCAAAGCGCGGGAGGCGTTGGATGCGTGTGCTGCGGTGGGCAGGGTATGGGACGCTTGCGGCCACGATGCTGATTGCGCTCGGCGGCGCGTCATCCGCTCAGACGGTTTGCCCTGAAAGCGTCATCCGCATCGTGGTGCCGTTTCCGCCAGGCGGGCCGACCGACGTGTCGGCGCGCGTGCTCGCCGAGAAGCTGAAGGACCGTCTCGGCCAGAATGTCATCGTCGAGAGCCGCGCCGGTGCGGCTGGCGCAACCGGCACCGGCTATGTCGCGCAGCAACCGGGCAACGGCTGCATCATGCTGCTGGCTTACGACACGCACGCGGTCAATCCCTCGCTGCTCAAGCTGACGTTCGACACGGCGACGGCGTTCAAGCCGGTGATGCTGATCGGCACCATCCCGAACATGATCGCGGTGCATCCCTCGCAGCCGTGGAAGTCGTTCGCGGAGATGGTGGCCGCCGCCAAGAAGGACAACGAAAGCATCGCCTATGCGACCGGCGGCTCCGGTACCGTGGCGCACATGTCGATGAAGCTGATCGAGCAGGCCTACGGCGTGAAGCTGCGCCAGGTGCCGTACAAGGGCGGCGCGCCGGCTGCCGCCGACCTGATCGCCGGCCACGTGCCGATGATGATCGGCTCGGTCACGGCTCTCGGCGCCTTCGTGCGCGACGGCAAGGCTCGCGCGCTGGTGCAGTTCGGCGCCGCCCGCCATCCGTTGCTGCCGGACACGCCGACGCTCGCCGAGCTGGGCCAGAAGGGCTTCACCAGTGAAGCCTGGATCGGGATTTTCGTGCCGGCCAGCACGCCCGATGGGGCTGTCACGCGCATCAACACCGAGCTCAAGGCGGTGCTGCAGGATCCCTGGGTTCGCGAGCGCATGGCGGCGATCGGCGTGCAGCTTACGGTCTCGTCGCCGGAGCAACTGGGCTCGTTCGTGAAATCCGAGATGGCGCGCTGGGGCGAAGTCGTGCGCACCCACGAAATCAAGCCGGAGTAAGGACATGAAACTGGTCAGCGTTGCGAAGGCGGGCGAAGCGCGGCTCGGTCTGCTGGCCGGCGACCTGGTGATCGATCCGCTGGCGGCCGGCGGCGACCGCGCGCTGTTCACCGATGCGCTGGCCTTCATCAAAGGCGGCGACAACGCCCTGAAGGCGGCCCGCGCCATCCTGGCCAATCCGCCGAAGGCGGCCTGCACGCCGTTGCGCGACGTCACGCTGGCGGCGCCGATCCGCCCCTCGACCATCCTGTGCAGCGGCAGCAACTACAAGGACCATAACGCCGAGAAGGCCAACACGCCGATCAGCGGCAAGGAGCCGGAGTTCTTCGTCAAGACCGCCGACTGCGTGGTCGGCCCGGACGAGCCGATCGCATTCGACGAGCGGTTCTCGAAGAAGATCGATTGCGAAACCGAACTGGCCGTCGTGATCGGCAAGGCCGGGCGTTTCATTCCAGCCGAGCGCGGGCTCGATTACGTGTTCGGCTACACCATCGTCAACGACGTCACCGCGCGCGACCGCCAGGTCCGCCGCACGCCGGAAGGCATGACCTGGTACGAGCTGGGCAGCGGCAAGGCGTTCGACTCCGGCGCCCCGCTTGGGCCGTGCATCGTCACCGCCGACGAGATCGGCGATCCGCAAAAATTGAAGCTGCAATCGCGCGTCAACGGCGAGCTGCGGCAATCGAGCAGCACGGCGAACATGATCTGGACCTGCGCCGAACTCATCCACTTCTTCTCGCGCAACTTTACGCTCAAGCCCGGCATGGTCATCATCACCGGCACGCCGGCCGGCACCGCCTGGTCTGCCGACAAGGAACTCGGCGGCAAGGGCGTGCATCAGCCCGGCCTGGTGCCGGCGACGCGCTATTGCCTGCCGGGCGACGTGATCGAATGCGAGGTCGAGAAGATCGGCGTGCTGCGCAACACGGTGCAGCAGGCCGGCGAAGCTGCGCGGCGCGACGCCGCCGAATAGCAAACAGGGGGAAGTCCATGGATCGCCGGCGGTTTGTTCAAGGTGCGCTCGCCACGCCGCTCGTTGCCGCATTCCCGCTCGAGACACGCGCGCAGAGCTGGCCGACGCGCAACATCACCATGATCGTTGCGTTTCCGCCCGGCGGGCAGGCCGATCTCGCCGCGCGTCCGGTCGCGGCGGCGTTGGAGAAGATTTTCGGTCGCGCGGTGACCGTGGACAACCGGTCCGGGGCGGGCGGCATGCTCGGCAATGCCGCCGCGGCGCGCGCCGAGCCTGATGGCCATACGCTGCTGATGGCGCTGTCATCGATGGTGTTCCTGCCGGAGGCCGAGCGGGTGATGGAACGCAAGCCGTCATACGAGATGGACCAGCTCGTGCCGATCGCGCGTGTGCTGGCCGATCCGGCTACGCTTCCGGTGATAGCCGATGCGCCTTGGAAGACGGTGGCCGATCTCGTCGCGGACGCCAAGAAGCGGCCGAGCACGATTGCCTTCAGCAGTTCCGGCAATTACGGCGCCGGCCACGTCCCGATGGAGATGTTCCAGCAGGCGGCCGGCATCAAGCTGCTTCATGTGCCGTATCGCGGTGGCGGGCCGGCGCTGGCAGCGTTCATCGGCAATCAGACCCCGGTTACGGTCCAGGCGCCGGGTCCGGTCTGGCAGCACGTGCAGGACGGCAAGGTGAAGCTGCTCGCGACGTGGGCCGACAAGCGCACCGCCGAAATGCCGAACATCCCGACCATGATCGAGCTCGGCTACAAGGACGTCGAATACTACATCTGGGCCGGCTTGTTCGCGCCGAAGGGAACGCCGGCACCGATCGTCAACCGATTGCGCGATGCCATGCGCGAGGTGATGAAGAGCCCGCAGGTGACGTCGGTATTCACCAAGGCCGGCAGCCCGCCGGCTTACATGGACCAGCCGGAATTCGAGAAATTCGTCGGGGCCGACGCCAAGCGGCTCATCCCGGTGATCCGAAAGATCGGAAAGCTCGACGAGAAATGAAAATCGGGCTGTTCGACCACATCGAGCACGGCGGGCGGCCGCTCGCTCAATTGTTCGATGAGCGGCTGGCTTTCATCCAGGCCGCTGACGAGGCCGGGTTGTACTGCCTGCATCTCGCCGAGCATCACCAGACGCCGCTCAACATGGTGCCGATCCCGGGCGTGTTCCTCGGGGCGGTGGCGCGGGCGACCACGCGGATCAAGATGGGCCCGCTCGTTTATCTGCTTCCGCTGGTCTCGCCGCTGCGCCTGATCGATGAGATCTGCATGCTCGACCATCTCAGCAACGGGCGGATGGAGGTCGGCGTCGGGAGGGGCGTGTCGCCGTTCGAACTGAAATATCACAAGATCGAGGCCGACAAGTCGCGCGAGATTTTCATCGATGCTTACGAATGCATCCGCGCTGGGCTGACGACCGACGAGCTGACCTATCACGGCCCGCACTACAGCTATGACAAGGTGCCGATCGCGTTGCGCCCGCTGCAGCAGCCGCACCCGCCGTTCTGGTACGGCTCGTCCGGGCCGGAAGGCTCGACTTGGGCGGGCGAGCACGGCATGCACTTCGTCACGCTCGGTCCGAATGAATTCGCCAAGACCAACATCGACACGTTCAAGCAAGCGTTCGCCAGGCGCGGCGGAAAGGCGGCGCAGCCTAAGTCGGAATTCTCCGGCGGCATCGCGATGGGCGTGCAGCGCCACATTTTTGTCGATGAAAATGACGAGAAGGCGGCGCGCTGGGCCAAGCCGGCGATGGAGGTCCACCTCAAGCACATCAACTGGCTGCGCAGCAAGCATGGCATGACGCAGACGCAGGTTCGCATGCGAAACGTGCGCGGCACCACGTTCGAGGAGTGCGTTGCCGAGGGCACCGTGATCGCCGGGTCGCCCAAGACCGTGCTGGCGGAAATTGAGAAACAGATGGCGCAGATCGGCGCCAACTATCTGCTGACGTATATGTTCCTCGGCAATATGTCGCTCGATAACGCGATGCGCTCGCTCGAATTGTTCAGGGCTGAGGTGATGCCAAAGCTCGAGCGACTCTAGCGTTACTTCGCCGCTTCCTTCGCCACCGCCTCGGCGACCGGCTTCCAGGTCTTCTGCTGGCTGTTGATGAAGTCGATCAGCGCGTCCGCGCTCATCGGATTGACGTAGGCGCCGAGCGCGGCGAGCTTTTCCTTGACCTGGGGTTCGTCGAGCACCTTGCGGAGGTCGAAGCCGAGCTTGCGCATGTGGAGCGGCGCGGTGCCGTTCGGCGCCAGCATGACGTTCCAGCCGCCGGCGAAGAAACCGGGCACGGTTTGCGAGACGGTTGGCAGGTCGATGCCCGGCAGACGTTCGAGCGAAGCGACTGCGAGCCCCTTGATCGCGCCGGCCTGCAATCCGCCGGCGAGGCCCGAATAGGAATCCAGCACGATCTGCACGCGGCCCGCGGCGACATCGCCGAGCGCCTGCGCGGGGCCGCCGCTGTAGGGGATCATCTGCAGCTTCACGCCGGTGCGCATCTGGAACAGCTCCATCGTCAGATGCGTAATGCGCCCCCGCCCGGTGGTCGCATAGGCGATCTCGCCGGGTTTCTCCTTGGCCTTGGCGATCAGCTCCGGAACGGTCGAGATGCCGAGTGCCGGCGACACCGCGATCACCATCGGCTGCTGCGACACGAACGTGAGGGGCAGGAAGTCGCGCGGCAATTGCAGCGGCAGATTGTCGGCGACGCCTGGCGCGCCGGCGAGAGCGGTGAACACCGAGGCGGCCGCCAGGTAGATCGTGTAGCCGTCGTTGCCGGCACCTGCCGCGGTGCGGGCCGCGATCGAGCCGCCCCCGCCGGGGTGATTGAGCACCACGACCTGCTGGTTCCAGAGCCTGCTCAGCCCGTCGGCAACGATCCGCGCCGTGACGTCGGTGGCGCTGCCGGGCGCGGAGTCGCAAATGATCCGCACCGGCTTGCTGGGGTAGTCGACCTGCGCCTGTGCGCTCGTGGCCAAGGCCACGGACGCAATGCTCACAAGGACTTGGCCAACAAGGATTTGGCCAACGAGGACTTGCAGTGCCCGTCTCATGCGCCCTCCCATCAATCGGCGTGCGGCCTCCGACCGGCTTTTGCCCGATCCTACTTGGTGTAAGATTGGATCGACAACGGGCTCCATAAGCCCGGCACAGGGAGGCGATGCGATGACACTCAGGAAAACTTTGCTTTCGACCGTGGCTTTCATGGGCGGGTTGGCCCTGGCAACCGCCATTCCGGCGCCGTCCAGCGCGCAGAACAAGCCGGCCCCGGCGGCCGCGACGGTTGCGATCGACACCGACGACATCGGCGGCGTGGTCAGGGGCCCGAAAGGGCCGGAAGCCGGCGTCTGGGTGATCGCGGAAACCACCGATCTGCCGACCCGCTACACCAAGAGCGTCGTCACCGACGACCAGGGCCGCTACGTCATCCCCGATCTGCCGAGCGCGAACTACAAGGTCTGGGTGCGCGGCTATGGCTTGATCGACTCACCGAAGCTGATCGCCAAGCCGGGCCAGACCGTCAATCACACCGCGGTGGTGGCGCCCGATGCGAAATCGGCGGCGCACTACTACCCGGCGATCTACTGGTACACGATGATGAAAATTCCGCCGGCCAAGGACTTCGGCGGACACACCGACATTCCGAAGGGCATCACGCGCGAGACCTGGATCCAGCGCATGAACAACACCGACTGCGTCGGATGTCATCAGCTTGGCCAGGAAGCGACGCGCACCATCCCGGCGCAATTCGGCAAGTTCAACAGCGGCGCAGACGCCTGGATCCGCCGCATCTCGGCCGGCCAGTCCGGCGAGATGATGACCAACCGTATCGCCGGCCAGCTTGGCGGCGTGCCGTACAAGTATTTCGGCGACTGGACCGATCGCGTGGCCAAGGGCGAACTGCCGAAGAGCAAGCCGCCTCGTCCATCGGGGGTCGAACGCAACATTGTGGTTACCACCTGGGACTGGTCCTCGCCCGACAAGTACCTGCATGACCTGATCTCGTCAGATCGGCGCAAGCCGACTGTGAACGCCGGTGGTCCGCTGTACGGCGCGCCGGAATATTCGACCGACATGATGCCGATCCTCGATCCGAAGACCCACAAGGTGTCCTACTTCAAGATGCCGGTGGCCGACGACAAGATGCCGGTGTCACTTGGGCCAGGCCACGCCGGTGCCATCAAGCCGACGCAGCCTTCGGCCTATTGGGGCGAAGAGATCCTGTGGGATACCAAGGCGAACCAGCACAACGCCATGTTCGACGACAAGGGCCGAGTCTGGCTTGCGGCGACCGTGCGCGGCATGGACAATCCGGCCTGGTGCAAGAAGGGCTCGGAGCATCCGTCCGCCAAGGTGTTCCCGATCGATCGTTCGCCGCGTCAGGTCGCGATGCTCGAGCCCAAGACGATGAAGTATTCCTTCATCGACACTTGCTTCGGCACCCACCATCCGCAGTTCGGCTATGACGGCGACAACACGCTCTGGCTGTCCGGCAGCGGGCCGGTGGCGGGCTGGATCAACACCAAGGTGTGGGACGAGACCGGCAGCGCGGAAAAGGCGGTCGGCTGGTTCCCGTTCGTGCTCGACTCAAACGGCAACGGCAAGCTCGACGAGTACGGCGACAAGCCGGAAGAGGGCAAGGACACGCGCTACAATCCGGGCTCGGGACCGTATGCGGTGATGCCGCATCCGACCGACGGCTCGGTCTGGTACACGTCGGGTGTGTTCGGCGGCCGGCCGGGCTTCCTGCGCTTCGATCCGAAGACCAAGCTCAGCGAGTTCTTCGCTGTGCCGAAGGAAGGCGTCAGCCTGCGCGGCGGCGACATCGGAGCGGATGGCAGGCTGTGGGGCTCGGGCTCCGCCGGCCATCTCATCGAGTTCGACCGGCGAAAGTGCAAGGCGCCGCTCAGCGGCCCGAAGGCGACCGGCGATCACTGCCCGGAAGGCTGGAAGCTGCACAAGTATCCGGGGCCCGGCTTCGACGACGTGCCGAACTCGAGCGCCGAGGCGAGCTACTACACATGGGTCGATCACCACGACGCGGTCGGTCTCGGCAAGGACGTGCCGATCTCGACCGCCAACCTCCAGGACGGCTTCGTCGGACTGAAGGACGGCAAGATGATCCTGATGCGCGTGCCATACCCGATGGGCTTCTACGCCAAGGGTCTCGACGCCCGCATCGACGATCCGAGCACCGGCTGGAAGGGCCGCGGCTTGTGGAGCGCCACCGGTGACCGCACGCCCTGGCTCAACGAACTTGGCAAGGGTGCGCGTCCGATGGCGGTGCAGATCCAGGTGCGAACCACGCCGCTCGACAAGTAAGCGGGCAGGAGACAACAAGCGACGTCGGGGCTGCAAGCACGCAGCCCCGACGAATCCCGACTGGGTTGGGCGACGTCAGGAGGGCGATATGACTTTGAAGCAAGTTCTTTTCGCGAGCGCAGCCGCGTTGGCTATCGCTGCGATGGTTCCACCCGCGCCAGCAAGCGCACAGCAGGCCGCCGCGGTTGCAATCGACACCGATGACATCGGTGGCGTGGTGATGGGTCCGAACGGCCCGGAAGCCGGCGTCTGGGTGATTGCCGAAACCGCCGACCTGCCGACCCGCCTCATCAAGAGCGTGGTGACGGACGATCAGGGCCGCTATCTCATCCCCGACCTGCCCAAGGCGAACTATGACGTGTTCGCGCGCGGCTATGGTCTGCTCGACACCGCAAAGGTGAAGAGCGAGCCGGGCAAGATCGTGAACTTCACCGCTTCGACGGCGACGCCGAAGGCGGCGGCTGAAATCTATCCGGCGATCTATTGGTACGCGATGTTGCGGACGCCCGCGTCGCACGAATTCCCGCTCGGCAATGTGAAGAGCCAGGCGGAATGGCTGAACGTGATCAAGACCAACGGCTGCTACACCTGTCACGCGCTCGGCAACAAGGCGACCCGCACCATTCCGGCGATGTTCTCCGACATGAAGCCGGAAGACGCCTGGGCGCGCCGCATCCTGTCCGGTCAGGCGATGAACAGCATGGCGACCGCAATCGGCCGTGTCGACGCCCAGCGCGCGTTGAAGGATTTTGCCAGTTGGACGGATCGGATCGCCGCCGGCGAACTGCCCGCCGCGCAGCCCAAGCGGCCGCAGGGCCGCGAGCGGAATGTCGTTATCACACAGTGGGATTTCTCCGATCCCAAGCACTACCTCCACGACATCACGTCGACCGACAAGCGCAAGCCGACCATCAACGCGAACGGCCTGATCTACGGCGCGGTCGAGAATTCGACCGACCTCATCCCGGTGCTCGATCCGGTCAATCACCGGGCTTCCACGTTCAAGATGCCGGTGCGCGATCCGAAGACGCACTCACACAAGGACGATCCGATGTCGCCGTCGCCGTACTGGGGCGACGAGGTTCTGTGGGATGGCCAGAGCAGCACACATAACCCGATGTACGACGAGAAGGGCCAAGTCTGGTTCACCTCGCGAGTCGGCCAGCCGCCCAATCCGGATTTCTGCAAGAAGGGCTCGGACCATCCGTCGGCCAAAGTATTTCCGCTCGAGTCATCCACGCGGCACTTGGCGATGTATGACCCCAAGATCAGCAAAGTGACGCTGATCCGCACCTGCTATCCGACGCACCATCTCGTGTTTGCCGAGGATGCCAACAACACGCTTTGGACGAGCGCCGGCGGGCCGGGCTCAGGCGTGCTCGGCTGGCTTGATCGCAAGGTATTCGAAGAGACCGGCGACGAGGCGAAGGCGCAGGGCTGGACGCCGATCGTCATCGACACCAACGGCAACGGCCGGCGCGACGACTATGTCGAGCCGAACCAGCCGGTCGATCCGGCGAAGGACAAGCGCATCGTCGGCGCTTTCTATGGTATCGGCGTCAACCCGCAAGACGGCACCATCTGGGGTTCGATCCTCACGTTCCCTGGATACATCGTGCGCGTCGATCCGGGCACGGATCCGTCGCGCACCGCGCTTGCCGAGATCTACGAGCCGCCGCTGCCGGGTTACGGCCCGCGCGGCTTCGACATCGATCGCAACGGCATCGCCTGGGTGCCGCTGGCGTCCGGTCACATGGGCAAGTTCGACCGCAGCAAATGCAAGGTGTTGCGCGGGCCTGAGACCGCAACAGGCAAGCATTGCCCGGAGGGTTGGACGCTTTATCCGTTCCCCGGTCCGCAGTTGGCGGGCCTGAGCGAAACCGGCAGCGCCGAGGCGAGCTACTACACCTGGGTCGATCAGTTCGACACGTTCGGTCTTGGCGCCAACACGCCGTGGGCCACAGGCAACGCGAACGAGTCGCTGATGGCGCTGGTCGGCGATCAGTGGCTCAACTTCGTGGTGCCGTATCCGCTCGGCTTCTACGCCAAGTGGATGGATGGCCGGATCGACGATCCGAACGGCGGCTGGAAGGGCAGGGGCGTGTGGGCGACCTACGGGACGCGAACGCCGTTCCATCTTGAGACCGGCAAGGGCACGCGGCCGAAGGTGGTGAAGTTCCAACTGCGGCCCGATCCGCTGGCGCGCTGAACATAAGGGGAGCTTGATGGGGCTGATACCCGACTTCATATTGGATTACGTTTCGGACAACACGTTCTGGACCATCCTGTTCATCGTGCACGCGCTGCTGGCGGTGGCGTTGCTCGGCGCGTTGACGCATCAGGCGGTAGCGGTGCTGATGCCGGTGCGCCAGCCCGTCGGAGCCGGCGTCCCGGGCTTCGTGACGCGGTTTCGCGCCGTGCACGGGCCCGGCTATGCCGTCGCGGTCTGCGTGTTGTGGATCGTGACGTTCTTCTTCGGTGCCTGGATCTACACCAAGTACCGCATGTACGTGCGCATTCCGATCGAGCAGGCGGGGTACTGGAAGACGCAGGGCGTGTTCGAATTGAAGGAGCACATGGCCGTAATCGGGCTCGGCCTGCTGCCGATCTACTGGTACTTTTGGAAGAACGCCCGCAATCCTGAGTACGACAGCGCACGGAAGGGCGTTACGGTGACGCTCGCGGCGTTCTGCTGGTTTATGTTCCTGGTTGGCCACATCCTCAACAACGTGCGCGGGTTCGGGTCATGAGCACAGCCACCAACACAAGCTCGGGCGCGGCCACGTCCGGCTCGCTCGCCTCATCGGTCGCATTCCGCAGCTTCGTCACGGTGTTCGCCATCGTGACTCCGGTGATCTACACGGCCTGCGAGATGCGGAACTGGCCGCTGTTCACCTATCACCCGGGCACCAACAAGGTCGATCTGTTCTGGGCGGCGGCGGTCAAGGACGAGGGCCCGGCCATGTACTGGTACGGCTGGACCGCCACCACGTTGATCGTCGCGGGCGTTCTTGGGCTGCTCGCCACGAAGCTGCCCGAAAGCACGATGAGAAAGATCCCGCTGTCGTTGACCTGGATCGCGTCGCTGGCTGCGATTCCGGTGCTGATCTATGCGTTGCGGTTCTTCTGGCGGTGGTAGAGCATGATCCCGGAAATTGGACACCGGTTTCCGGTAAAGATCATGCTCAAACAGAAAGTTAAGCGGAGTGTCCAATTCAGCGGAGCTGAATCGGACCGAAGCGCAAGCGACTTTGAGCTGGGCGGCGGTTTGCGTTAGTATCGCCGCCACACGATCGGAGACACACGATGAGCGCACTGATCCGGACATTTGCGCTGGTGGCCTGCGCGGCCGTCTTGGCGGTGCCGGCCTTTGCCGGCGGCGACGACTACGATGCGATGAATGACACCGAAGGCAAAGGGCCGGCCTATTTCGGCTTCGTCCGCGACACCCGCGGCTCGCCAGTGTCGGACGCGCAGGTGATCCTGCGCCCCAAGAAGGGCGAGCCGGTGACGCTGAAGTCCAACGTGCTTGGGCTCTACCGCAGCCATCTCGACAAGGCGATCCCGCCCGAGGAGGTCGAAATCTCCTGTGGCAAGACCGGCTACCGGCAGTCCGGCGTGTTGCGCCGGCCCGGCGCCGACAAGGACATGCACATCGAGACCAACTGCACGCTGCAGCGG
>JBEVIJ010000243.1:0-18763 GCA_040510745.1 Xanthobacteraceae bacterium | reverse complement strand
GTCGAGATTTGGCGCAGGGGCTCTCGGCCGACATCAGTCAACACATGGATTCTCCAGTGGCATCTCCGACGTCTTTTGGAGGCGATTCCTGGGCTGGCGTTCCCGAAACGTTTCGGAATTCCGCGGCTCTGCTACCTTTGCCGTGGCAAGAAATTTTTGGGCCCCTACGCTCCGGTAAGATCGACGGGCTGGTCGTTGTCGGGCAGATCGGCCAGTCGCTGGACGGCCGGATCGCCACGCCAACCGGCCATTCGCACTACATCAACGGCCCGGCCGGACTCGCCCATCTGCACCGGCTGCGGGCGCTGGTCGATGCCGTGGTGGTCGGGGTGGGCACTGCGACCGCGGATGATCCGCAACTCACGGTTCGGCACGTCGCCGGCCCCAACCCAGCGCGGGTGGTGATCGACCCCAGCGGCCGGCTGCCGGCCAACGCCAAGCTGCTCGCTGCGGACGGCGTGCGCCGCCTGATCTTGACCGCAGCCGCCTCGGTGGTGCCTGCCGGCGTCGAAGCCGTTACGTTGCCGAAGGCAGGCGGCGGGATCGAACCGGCCGCCATCCTGGCGGCGCTGGCCGAGCGCGGCTTGCGCCGCATCCTCATAGAAGGCGGCGCCGATACCGTATCGCGGTTCCTGGCGGCGGGATGCCTTGACCGCCTCCATGTCGTGGTCGCGCCGATCATCCTCGGCTCCGGGCCCTCCGGCATCGCGCTGCCGCCGATCGAGCGGGCCGATCAGGCGTTGCGCGCGCCGGTCCGCACCCACCGGCTCGACGATGAAGTGTTATTCGACGTCGATCTGTCGGCTCAGCGCATACCGATCGGGCGCGCGAAGAAGTCGACGTGACCGACCCGGATCGTCGAGCGGCCACTCGAAACAAGTTCGCGGCGGCGCGTCAGCCAGCCCATCACCTGGTCGAGCGGCACATCGCCGGTCTCGCGCGCGGCGCTGGCCCAGCCTGACAGGATCTCCGTCTGGATTTCCCGGTCGCCGGGTTGAAAGACCCAGTCCGACACACCCTGCATCACGGCATAGTCGAGCCGCTCGAATTGCTCGACCGCAGCCTGCGCCGCCGCAGGTCCCAGCGCCGGGCCGAAGCCCTTGTCCGTGCGCTGATGCGCATTCACCGCCGCGATGATTTTCGCGTCCGTCTCATCGACCGGGTCGAGCTTTGCACGGCCGTCGTAGCTCAGCGCAGCGTAGACCGACAGACGTCGCGCCGCGACCTCGGTGGCGAACCGTTCCAGCCAGCGGACCGAGACCAGATCGAGCAGCGCCGATGTGGTAACGAGATCGACCGCACCGTCGAGCGCCGCCTCGAGATCGCGCGACAGATCGAGCGGCAGCGTGGTGACGTTCGCCGGACCGGCAGCGCGGGCGAGCAGGCTGAGGTCGTTGTCGTAGAGCCGCCAGCGCTGGGTTGAAGGCAGGCGCGGCGACAGCACGCGGTAGGTCGAGCCGGTGCCGCAGCCGATGTCGGCGACGTTGAGCGAGATATGCGAGGCGAACGCGGTCACCACCGCGTCGAGCACCTCGACATTGCGGGCGCGCCTGTCGTGGGGTTCGCGCAAGGCGAGCCAGTCGGCGGAAAATCCGCTCATGCCGCAGCCTCGATGGCGGCGGCGAATAGCCTGGCGGATTCCTGCCAAGTCGGCAGCGCCGCCGCGGCCGTCCACGCGGCGGAAGCCATACGTTCGCGCTCGGCTTTGCTTGAAATGACAAGGCGCAACGCGCCGGCAAGCGCGGTCACATCGTCGGGCGCAACCAGGATGCCGGCATCGCGCGGCACCGTTTCGGGGGTCGCACCGCCGGTCGTGCCGATCACCGGCAGTCCATGCGCCAGCGCCTCTGCATAGGCCATCCCGTAGCCCTCGAAACGCGAGGCGAGCACGAACACATCGGACTCGCCGTAGAGCGTGTTGATGCGGCCGTCCGATACCGTGCCAAGCACGTGCACGCGATCGCCGAGCTTGAGCCGCGCGATGTCGGCATTCACGCGCGCCGCGACCTCCGGATTGCGCGTGCGGTCGCCGGCGATGGTCAGCCGCCAGGGCAGATCGGTGAGCATGGCAAGCGCGGCGATCAGCACGTCGAAGCCCTTGCGCCGCACCAGCGCACCGATTGAAAGCAGACGGACGACGCCATCGCGGTTTGCGCGCGTTGCGGGCGCACGTTCGGTGCCCGGCCGCGCAACGGTGATGACAGTGTCCGCCACGCCGTAATCCTGGACCAGCAGCCGGGAGGTCGGCGCGCTGGTCACGATCACCGTACTTGCTGACGCCAGCGCCGTGCGTTCGCTCACCCGAATCGCATCCGCATCCGTAGCCGACAAACCCGTTTCCAAAGCCAACGGATGATGGATCAACGCAACCAAGGGGCGCTTCGCCCTCACTGCAGCCGCCGCTCCCGGCAGCACGCCCAGCGCCAAGCCGTCGATCACGATGGGATGACTGCCCTCCACCGCCGCGAGCGTCTTGTCCGCGAACGCCTTCTGCGACTCGCTCGGCCTCGGGAAGCCGTCGCCAAGCAAAACCACGTCGACCCGCCAGCCGAGGTTCTGCAGTTCCGCGATCATGCGCCGGTCGTAACCGTAGCCGCCGGTCGGCGTTGCGAGATCGCCTGGCAGCGCGAACGCAACGCGTCTCACCACAGATCGGCCTCGTACCAGGCGCGTGCGACATGCGATTCAGAAATGGTGACGCGGATCGCCCTCAGCTCGCGGCCCTCGCGGCCGAGCTTGTTGCCACGCGCCGCCTCGGCCAGCCGGTCGAAGATGTGCTTGGTGAGGAACTCGGTCGTGGTGTTGAGCTCCTTGAATTCCGGCACATTGTCGAGGTTGCGGTAATTCAGCGGGCCGAGCACGGCCTTCAGCGCTTCATGCGCGCGGCCGATGTCGATCACGATGCCGTTGCCGTCGAGCGTTTCCGCGATGAAGCACGCATCGATCACGAAGGTCGCGCCGTGCAGCGCCTGCGCCGGGCCGAACACGGGACCGCGGAACGAGTGGGCGATCATGATGTGATCGCGGACTTCAACAGCAAACACGGCAATGCTCCGGGCTTAAGAGTAATCGATACGTTGACATAGCACGCCGCTGCCGGGGGCGAGAATTTTCGGCAACTGCGCCGGCAGGTCGTCGAACTTGACCGGCGGCGCGAGCAACGCGTCGAGCCGAGGGTCGGCGAGCAGCTCAATAGCGGCGGCGAGCCGCTGGCGGTGCGTGACGTGGGCGCGGCGCGACGGCGCGACCTTGCCGACCTGGCTGGAGATCAGCTTCAGGCGGCGGCTGTGGAACGCGCCGCCGAGCGGCACCGCCACCTCGCTTGCGCCGTACCAGGACAGTTCCAGCACGGTCGCCTCGTCATCGGCGAGATGGAGCGCGGTCGAAAGCCCGGCTGCGCTCGCGCTGGTGTGAAAGACAAAGCTGCAATCCCTGAGCGCAGCGTCAGGCCTCGCGAAATTCACATCGAACGCACGAGCGATTTCAGCCCGCGACGGATTGACGTCGACCAGCGTGACGTCGGCGCCGGCGATGCGCCCGCACAAAAATCCGATCAAAGCGCCGACCACACCCGCGCCGACCACGGCGATGCGGCCGGACGGCCCGGGCGCCGCGTCCCAAAGCGCGTTGAGCGCCGTCTCCATGTTGGCGGCCAACACCGCACGCGCGGGCGGTACCTTGTCCGGCAACGGCATCGCCGCCGCGGCAGGCACATCGAACACGGTCTGGTGGGGAAAGAGCGTAAAGACCGCGCGGCCGACCAGTTCGGCTGGGCCCGCTTCGACCCGGCCCACCGTGGCGTAGCCGTACTTCACGGGGAACGGAAACGCGCCGCCCATGAAGGGCGCGCGCATCCTCTCATATTCGCTTTCGGGGACGCGCCCCGCCAGGATCAGCGCCTCGGTGCCGCGGCTCAGCGCACCGTGCAGCGCACGGACCCGCACCATGTTGGGCGCAAGCGGTCCCAGCGTCTCCGGCCGGATTTCCGCGCGTCCCGGCGCGACGGTCCAGAGCGCCCGCGCCGTCTCAGCCCCCGCCACGCCCCCTCCTCGCATTGGACTTTGCGCCTCGCTCCCCGCTATATCCTGCACGCGGCGATGAGACATGGAAATTGTGCAGCGTGTTGCAGCGGGCGACCTCGGAATCTAGTCTAAGTACCCGTTCCGAAACGAGAATTTTCGGCCGCCGCATCCTGTTCGCAGCTCTCGTCGGGTTAACCATCGCGGCCCTTTTGGCGCTGGCTGCCCGGGCGCTTTCGGCCGGCGGTTTCGGGCTCGTCGACGCCCTTATCCTGGTGCTGTTCGGCTGCACCCTGCCCTGGTCCGTGATCGGTTTCTGGAACGCCACCATCGGCTTCCTGGTGATGCGGTTTGCCGCCGATCCGGTCGCCGTCGTCAATCCGGCCGCGCGCGGCGGGCGCGGCGACGAGCCGATCACCGCGTCGACCGCTATCACCATTTTCGTGCGCAACGAGCCGCCCGAGCGCGTGGTGCGTAACCTCGACGCCATGATGGTGGAAATTGCCGCCGCCGGCGTCGGTGACCGCTTTCATCTCTATGTGCTGAGCGACACCAGTCACCGCGACGTCGCCGCGCAAGAGGAAAAGGATTTCAGCTCGCTCGAGCAGAATTGGCGCGGCCGCATTGCGGTGACGTATCGCCGCCGCACCGAGAACACCGCGTTCAAAGCCGGCAACTTCTGGGACTTCTGCCAGCGCTGGGGCGACCGCCACGAATTCGCCGTCACGCTCGACACCGACAGCTTCATGACAGCGGCGGCGATCCTGCGGATGGTCCGCATCATGCAGAACGAGCCGCGGCTCGGCATCCTGCAAGGCCTCGTCGTCGGCCTGCCCTCGACCAGCGCGTTCGCGCGCATCTTCCAGTTCGGCATGCGGCTGGGCATGCGCTCGTGGACGATCGGCAGCGCGTGGTGGCAGGCCGACTGCGGCCCGTACTGGGGCCACAACGCGGCGATCCGGATCGCGCAGTTCAAGGCGCACTGCCATATTCCGAAGCTGCCGGAGGGCGGCGTGCTCGGCGGCTACGTGCTGAGCCATGACCAGATCGAAGCGGCGCTGATGCGGCGCGCCGGCTACGACGTGCGCGTACTCCCCGAGGAAGACCTCGGCTGGGAGGAGAACCCGCCGACGCTGATCGAATACTTGCGCCGCGACCAGCGCTGGACTCAAGGCACGCTGCAATACGGCCACTTCCTGTTTCGGCCCGGCATGCAGATCGTCAGCCGCTTTCAGCTCGCCTTTGCGATGCTGATGTTCCTTGGTTCGCCGGCCTGGATCGGCATGCTGGTGGTCGGCACGCTGGCGGTGGCGTTCGCGCCGACGCCTGCCGACTTCATCGATCCGGCAACCGGCTCGGCGCTGATGGTGATCATTTTGGTGATGTGGTTTGCGCCCAAGATCGCAACCATGCTCGATGTGCTCACCAGGCCGCGGCTGCGCCGCGCGTTCGGCGGCACGCTGCGATTCCTCGCAAGCGCCGTGTCGGAGACGATCTTCTTCATCCTGCTGTCGCCGATCATGTGGTTCTCGCACACGCTGTTTCTCGCCGGCCTGCCGTTCGGCAAGACGGTCGGCTGGATCGGCCAAGTGCGTGATGACCACACAGTGCCGTGGTCGGCGGCGTGGCAGCAATTCTGGCCGCACACCCTGCTCGGCGTCGCTTGCGTCGCGCTGCTCGCGTTCACGCACCCGAGCGCGATCCCCTACGCGCTGCTGATCGCCGGAGGCCCGCTGCTCGCGGTGCCGCTGGCCGTGTTCACCGCGGTGCCATGGCTCGGCATGTCGCTGGCGCGTATCGGGCTCGGCCGCCTGCCGGAAGAAACCGCGCCGCCGGTCGCGCTCGCCGCGCTGTCACTGCCGGCGATCAACGCCGCACGATCGGGCTGACCATGCTGAAGGCCGTCCTCGCAGCATTCGTCATGGTCCTCGCCGCCCTCCATCCGGCGCGGGCGCAGGACACGCTCGCGGTCGAAGCGATCAACGGCAGCGAACCGACGCTCTGCGCCGAGAAGGACAACGTCTATCTCAAGCTGCAGTCCGGCGACGTGCGGCGCTTCACCATCGAAGCGCAGCATCCCGCCTACATCGGCACCATCGTGCAGGACCGCTGGGCACCGGATTTCACCAGTTGCGACATGTCGAAAGATCCGTCGTTCAAGTTTGAGAAGCGACGGCTATCGATCTACGAGACTGAGGAATGGCAGCTCGTCGGTCTCACCTTCCCGAGCTTCTGGCGGCCCAACCAGGTGCCGGTGCGGGTCGGCACCCGCGTCGAGATCGGCTTCCATCTGCTGCAATTGTGGACGCGCTACCAGGAACGCGCCGAGGAAGTGCTGGTGCTCTATCCCGCCGACGGCTACTGGCGAGCGCGACCGCTGCCGCCACAAAATTTGCGCTGGAGCGCTTACGGCTCGTCGTTCCTGATCGGACCGGTCGAGGTCGAGGGTCGCCCGTTCGTCGACATCCAGGAGGTCGCGTTCGATCCGGCGACGCGCACCTTCACGCTGAAGTTCGCGCGCGGCGGCGACGCGACGCTGCGGCTCGACAAGCTCGACCAGGAGCGCATCGTGCTCGACGTCAATCTGCGCGCGGCGATCGACAGCGCGCGGCCGTTCGCGGCGCTGCGCTCGATGTTCGTCACCGAAGGCAATTCCGACGTGGCTTGGCTGAGCTGGCGGCGCCGCAACGATCCGGCCTGGATGCGTGCGCCGGTGATGAGCTTCACCCGCGCGAGCGTCGCCGAGCTGTGGGCGGGACGGCTCGCCCCGTCGCGTCACAACACCAGCGCGCCGGACGTGGTGTTCAAGAGCTTCAGCAGCGCGGCGCGCTAGAGCTCGGCAGCAGCGCGCCGAGCGGACCTGCAAACGGGTGGAAGGTGAATCTCACCCGGTGCTTGCCGGCCGGAACGACGACTGCTCGGAACAGCACGTTGGCCTTGAGAATGTCCGCCTCGGCATTGTCGATGCAGGCACGCCACCAGGGGTGCCAGACGTCGTTGAGCAGCAGGAGCGACGTGGCAGGCGCATCGGTGTCGACCACCACCTCGGTGTTGCGATAGCTGACGATCGCGGCGCGGCCCCCGTCACTGCCCGGAACGAAGTCCGCCGGCGGCTTCTGCGGCAGCGCGGTTCGCCGCGGATCGACGTCAGGCCACTGGCCGGTGCGCAGCATGTCGTCGAAGTTGGCATGGCGCCAATCGCCAACCAGCATGACTCGCGGCAACGCACGCGGGTTCTCGTAAACGTATGCGTCCGGCGTGCGGGCGATCAGCGGCAGATCGCCGGGCTTGAGGCGCTTGTCGATCTGTTCGATGGGAATGCCGGTCGCAATGAACCGCACGCCGAACAGATTTTCGAGGAGGGAGTTATAGGAGGGAAGCAGCGGCGAGAACGGCCGCTGCTCGGGCACCGCCACGGTATCTGCCACCTGGGTCGCGCGCGCGAAATCGGCGAGCCGCAGCGGATTGTGCCCGAACAAATGGTCGAAATCGTGCACCAGCGCCAGGTTCGGCCAGTGATAGCCGATGCCGATCAGTTCGACGCGGTCGCGCCGGTCGGGCGCCGCGGCGGCGGCGAGCTTGTGCTTGAGGAGCGCAACGGTCTCGTTCGTCGTATCCGGACGCAGCGCGTCGTAGAACGATGGCGGCAGGCCGGTCGATTCATTCGGGCCGTTGTTCCAGGCGAGATCCGCGGTCGAGAACAGCGCCAGCACCGCCGCGGCGGCGAGCGCGTTGGTCGCGGCGAGACGATAAGCCAGCCGCAGTGCGCCGATCGCGCAGGCCACGACCACGATGCCGATGAGGACCGGAAGAATCGCCTCTCGCCATGTTCCGATCGCGATTGCGAGCGACGCCGAGCCCGCAACCAGCGCTATCGCGATGACGATCTCCACGACGCGCTGCCAACGAGCGGGCGGCGGCACTGAAGCCATCAGCCAGCGGTGCACCAGGTAGCCGCCGCAGACCGCCAGCATCAGGCCGAACGGGAACGTCGCATCCGCCGGACGGCGATAGAGCGACACGCCGGGCAGGACCTCGTACATCGCCCGAAACGCCGGTGTGTACTTGCCGAGCGCGTAGAGCAGCGTCAGCACCAGCATCGCGGTGAAGAAGCGGACTTCGCGCGACCACAGCAGGCCGCGCACGATGCCGAAACCGATCACCGCGACGATCGCCAGCGCGCCGGCGTAGAGCTGGCCGATGTTCTGCGCATGAAACAGATCGGTCGAGCCGAACGCGTCATGCCAGGGAAAGCTCGGCGATCCCCAGTACGGCACCTTGGGATCGGCTGCGCCGAACAGATCGGCGAACACCAATGTGAGCAGGCCGGCGGGAGGCAGCGAGCCGCGGATGGTGATGTCATAGCCGACCTCCGGCCGGTTGGATGACGCGGCAAGCAGCGCGGTCAGCAGCACCGGCACCGCGATCACCACCGCGCCAACGATCGCGGCGGCCGCCAGCGGCCTGACGCCGGCGGCAACCCTCCGCCACCGGCCCTCGCCGTCAAGCCAGTGCCACAGTACATACGCCGCCAGCACGTAGAGGCCGAGCAACGCGACCTGGTCGCGGCCGATCGCGATCAATCCCGCGACCAGCCCTGCCGCCGCGCCCCATGGCCACGACGCGGGTCTTGATGCGAGCGCGTGATCTATTCCGAAAACCGGATTCCACTGGGCGGGCTCACGCGCCAGCGCGCGCATCAGCAGGAACAGCGCAAGCGGTAGCCAGCAGATGCTTTCGATCTGCCCGATGTGCTGGATGCGCGACGCGTTCGAGCCGCCGAACGCGAAGGCGAGCGCCGCGACCAGCGCGCCGCCCTCGTGCCAGCCGCGCTCGCGAAAAATCAGAATGACGCCGAGCCCGCCGATGAAGAGCAGCGCGAACACCACGGCGTCGGCCGCGACAAAGCTCGGCGTTGCATCGAACAACGCGAGCGCAAAATGCAGGGGGGAAAAGATCAGCGACTGAGGGTCGGCGATCTGCGGCCAGCCGGCGTAGATGTTGGGCGTCCAGAACGGAAACTGCCCTTGTGCCAGCGAGCGGGCGAGGAAGGAAAGATTGGGGAAGGAATTCGACTTGGCGTCCCAGGGGATGGTGACGCGGCCCGACATCCAAGGCGCGGCCAGCACGGCGAAGCCGAGGACATAAAATCCGATCGTCGCAAACAAACGAAACGATCGGCGGGCGGGCGGATCGGGCAGCATGCGCCCGACAATGCCACGGGCGGCATGGCGCCGCCCGTCTCAAATCAAAGGCTGTGAGTTAACTGGCCGGCGTCCAGCGGCCGTTCGCGCTGCGGCAGGCTGATCCGCGCGCGGTCGCCGGCTTGCTGTCGATGTAGATCGTGTGGGTGTACTGCCGGCACTTGGCGCCGCCTCTGTCAAAGTGCGGGCCCGGCACGATCGAGCCGTAGTGGCCGGAATCCGGATTCTTCCAGCCGACCGGCGCGCCCGGCCCGCCGGATTCGAGCGCCTGAACCTGCGCGGCATACGCGCGCTGCTTGTCGTCGTCGTCAAGTCCTGCGCCGGCCGCGCCGAACATCCCGCCGATCGCAGCGTTGGCAACGGCGGGCGACGGCGGAGCGGGAGCGCGCTCGATCGGCGTCTCGCCGGGCATCGGGCCACTCGGCATGGAGGGGGGCGGTTCGTTCGCCAGCGTCGCCGACGGCGGCGGCCGGGAGGCGAATGGATTGCTGCTGCCGGCGCACGCGGCAACGGCCACGCCCATCAGAGCGACAGCCACGATCCTGGACAGCATCGAATTTCCCTCGCCTGATTCGGCGAATCTGGCCCGCGTGTACTCCACAGCACCCTAGCCGGCCAGAGTCAGCAGAGAGCTAGAGGCAGGGATTGGGGCGAAACTTCGGTGGCGCGCAAGGCCCAAATGCGGCTGCCCAACAACGCGCAACCCCTTGCCCACGCTGGCAGAACAGCCTCCGACCCGATAGCCTTCCTCGCCAAGGAGGAGACCATGAAGCATTGCTCGCACGACGCGTTTTCCCGGCGCGCGTTGCTCGGCGGCATCGGTGCCGCGGCGCTCGCCGGCTCGACCGGCCGGCTCGGCGCGCAGACCTATCCCTCGCGCACCATCAAGATGGTGGTGCCCTACCCGGCCGGCGGCATCACCGACGTGCTGCCGCGGATGATGCAGGAGCGGCTGACCCGCAAGTGGGGCCAGCCGATCGTGGTCGAGAACAAGCCGGGTGCGGCCGGCAACCTCGGCGCCGAGCAGGTCTTCAACGCCGACCCCGACGGCTACACGCTGATGGTGACCGCGCCCTCGCCGCTCACCGTCAACCAGAGCCTCTATGCCAAGCTGGCGTTCGACCCGGCGGCGTTCGTGCCGGTGACGATCATGGCGACGATCCCGACCGGGCTGTTCGTCAGCCCGAACAAGATCAAGGCCAACACGGTCGCTGAATTCATCGCCTATGCGAAGGAGAACCCCGGCAAGGTCACGGCGGCCACGCAGGGCAACGGCTCGACCTCGCACCTCACCTCCGAGTGGTTCCAGATGGCGGCCGGCGTCACGTTCGTGCAGGTGCCGTATCGCGGCTCGGCGCCTGCGTTGCAGGGCATGGTCGCGGGCGACGTCGATCTGTTTTTCGACAATCTCGGCGTGTCGCTCAATCTCGCCAAGGAAGGCAAGCTGAAGGTGCTCGCGGTCGGCACCGAGCAGCGCATGGCATCGCTGCCAGCCACGCCGGCGCTCGCAGAGTCATTGCCCGGCTTCGTGTCATCGAGCTGGGTCGGCGTGTTCCTGCCGCCGAAGACGCCGCAGGCGATCGCCGACAAGCTCAGCGCGGATTTTGCCGCAACGCTGAAGGACCCCGACATCGCCGCCAAGTTCCGTGAGCAGGCCTGCGAACCGGTCGGCAACACGACGGCTCAGGCGCGCGCCTTCGTCAATGCGGAATCCGAGCGCTGGAAGAAGGTGATCCAGACCGCCAACATCAAACTGTGATCGGAACATTCCCATGCAACAAAGCGCCAGCCGCATCCTCACCACCCACGCCGGCTCGCTGCCACGACCGGCCGACCTGCTGGACACTTTGCTGGCGCGCGAGCAAGGCAAGCCGGTCGACGAGGCGGCCTACGGCGCACGGCTTCCCGGCGCGGTGCAGGAGATCGTCAGCAAGCAGGTCGAGCTCGGCATCGACATCGTCGACGACGGCGAATACTCCAAGCCGAGCTTCGTCACTTATGTCAATGAGCGGCTCGGCGGCTTCGAGCCCGACGCCGACACGCCGAACCGCAGTCCCTGGGCCGGGTCGCGCGAAGCGATCGCATTTCCCGAATTCTACGCGGCCGGCCACGTCGGCTCGCGGCAGCGCCGCACGGTCTGCACCGCGCCCGTCAGCTACAAGGGCCATGCGCAGCTCCAGCGCGACATCGCCAACCTGAAGGGCGCGATGAAGACGGCGGGCGTGAAAGAGGCATTCATGCCTTCGATCTCGCCGTCGAATGTCGAGGAATGGCAGCGCAACACTTATTACACGAAGCACGAGGACTACATCGTCGCGATCGCCGATGCGATGCACGAGGAGTACAAGGCGATCGTCGACGCCGGCCTGCTGCTGCAGATCGACGACCCCCGGCTCGTCTCGCATTACCTGGTAAGTCCGAATGCCTCGATTGCCGACTGCCGCAAGTGGGCGAACCAGCGCGTCGAGGTGCTCAACCATGCGCTCCGCCGCATCCCGAAAGAGAAAGTCCGCCACCACACCTGCTACGGCATCAACATGGGCCCGCGCGTCCACGATATGGAGGTGAAGGACCTGATCGACATCATCCTGAAGATCAAGGCCGGCGCCTATTCGTTCGAGGCGGCGAATCCGCGCCACGAGCACGAATGGAAAATCTGGGGCAACGCCAAGTTGCCGAAGGATGCGATCCTGATTCCGGGTGTGATCAGCCACTCGACCGTGCTGGTCGAGCACCCGGAGTTGGTCGCCGAGCGGATCGGCCGCTTCGCCTCGCTGGTCGGGCGTGAGCGCGTGATCGCGGGCTCCGACTGCGGCTTCGCGACCTTCGCCGGCAGCAAGGAGGTCCACCCGTCGATCGTCTGGGCGAAGCTCAAGGCGCTGACCGATGGCGCGCGTCTGGCGTCCAGGGAATTGTGGAAGCAGGCGGGGAAGCGGAAAGCGGCGGGGAAAAAGGCAGCGGAGAAGCGGGTGGCGAAGAAGAAGTAGCTATCCCGCCGGCAGCATCAGCTCGGCGCGCAGACCGCCTATCGGAGAATTGCCGAGGTTGAGCGCGCCGCCATAGAGCGCGGCGAGCTCCACCACGATCGAAAGGCCCAGCCCCGAGCCCGGCTTGGTCTCGTCGAGCCGCCGGCCGCGCCGCGCCACCTGCTCGCGCTCGGAGGGCGACAATCCGGGCCCGTCGTCGTCGACCGTGATGCGCACCACGTTGCGGCCTGGCTCCGGATTCTCCACGCCGACCTCGATGCCGACCCGGGCGCTGCTCCACTTGAAGGCATTGTCGACAAGGTTGCCAACCATCTCCTCCAGATCCTGCCGCTCGCCGCGAAACCGCGCCTCGCCCGGCAGGTCGAGCGCCACGGCCACATCCTTGCCGTGATGGGTCCTTTCCATCGTGCGCACCAGCGACTGCACCACCGGCACGACGTCGGTGAGGGTGCCGACCACCGCGACACGGGCGGCGAGCCGCGCGCGCTCGAGGTGGCGCGTCACCTGCTCGCGCATGATGTTGGTCTGCTCCGTCACCTTGGCAGCGAGCGGATCGTCGGGGCGCGCATTCGCCTCGTTGAACATCACCGACAGCGGCGTCTTGAGCGCGTGCGCGAGATTGCCGACGTGGGTGCGCGCGCGCTCCACGATCTCGCGATTGGAATCGAGCAGCGCGTTGGTTTCGCGGGCCAGCGGCGCGATCTCGACCGGGAACGAGCCTTCGAGCTTCTCCGCCGCGCCGGAGCGGATCGCGGCAAGGCTTTCCGAGATGCGCTTGAGCGGCGCGAGTCCGAACCTCACCTGGAACAGCGTGGTGATCAGGAGCACGAGCGCCAGCGCGGCAAACGTCATCGCCAGAGTACGGTCGAACGCGACGATTTCCTCGTCGATCTCCGTGGCGTCACCGGCGACCGCGACCAGGAAGCGCCCCTCCTCGCCCAGATCGATCACGCGCTCGACCAGCCGCAGGCGCTGATCCTCCTGGCCCGGCACATAGCTCTTACGGATGCCGTCGGAGCCGGGCTCGACGCCCATGTCCTGCAGGCGCGGCAGCACACCGTCCCACAGCGAGCGGGAGGCGTACATTTCCGGCTTCTTCGGATCGAAGCCGGTGACCTGCCAGTACCAGCCCGACAGCGGCAAGTCGAACAGCGGCTCGCCGATCGTTTGGCCGGCTTTTTCGTTGGGAGTTTCGGGGGACGCAACGTCGGCGATCAGCGTCTTGAGATAGACGCCGAGGCGGCGGTCAAACGCGCGCTCGACCGCTTGGCGCGACAGCGACGACAACACGAAGCCGGTCGCGACCAGGATGAGCACGGTCCACACCGTCGCCGACAGGAACAGACGCAGCGCGAGGGAGTTAGCGCGCATCGAGCGGTGTGAGGAGATAGCCGAGGCCGCGGACGGTCTGGATGATGTCGACGCCGAGCTTCTTGCGGATGCGGCCGACGAACACCTCGATGGTGTTGCTGTCGCGGTCGAAGTCCTGATCGTACAGGTGTTCGACCAGCTCGGTTCGCGACACCACGCGGCCGGCGTGGTGCATCAGGTAGGACAGCAGCCGGTATTCGTGGCTGGTGAGCTTGACCGGATTCCCGTCGATGGTGACGCGGCCGGTGCGCGTATCGAGCCGCACCGTTCCGCAGACCAATTCGCTTTTGGCGTGACCGGCGGAGCGGCGCAGCAGCGCGCGGATGCGCGCCAGCACCTCCTCCAGATGGAAAGGCTTCGCCACATAATCGTCGGCGCCGGCGTCGAAGCCCTGGACCTTGTCGCTCCAGCGGTCACGCGCGGTCAGCATCAGCACCGGCATGGCGCGGCCGGCCCGGCGCCATGACTCCAGCACCGAGATGCCGTCCATCTTCGGCAGGCCGATGTCGAGGATCACCGCGTCATACGGCTCGGTCTCGCCGAGATAGTGGCCCTCCTCGCCATCGAAGGCGCGGTCGACCACATAGCCCGCGTCGGTGAGCGCGGTGGCCAGTTGGCGGTTGAGGTCGGGATCGTCCTCGATCACGAGGAGACGCAAGGGAAAACCTCCCAGTCAGCGAATGTCGACGACCCTGCCGCTGGTCGCGTCGACGCTCGTGTGCGTCACTTTGCCATCCCCGGAGAGCACTGTCAGCACATAGACGAGGCCCTTGGCCTCCCGGCACAGCCTGGCCTTGATGACCTCCCGGCTGCCGCGGGAGCGCTTCGCGGTGCGCACCGAGCGAACCGAATGCATCGCCGCGGCCAGTGGCACGGCCTGTCCGCTGGTAATCGCCGCCCTTTGGTCGGACTTGCTCAGGCAGGCGAGCTGCTCGTCAGCGGCAGCCGGTTCCGGCGCCAGAAAACTGGCCAGAACAGCCGCCGAAAGTGCGAGTGCCGCGAATGCTCGGTTCATGGCTGTTGTCTACGAATCAGTCGGTGAACCTTGAATGAACGCCTTATCACTTCTTCTTGACGAGTGCTTTCACAACCTGATCGATGACAGATGGTTGCCGATGGCCGGTCGCGCAAGCCTGCTTTTCCTTGCTTCGGCCATTGACATAAATGCCGAGCACGCCGAATCGCGCGCCGAAATAGGCCATCAGCAGGCTGGTGAGGCTGGCGAAGCCGTTGATGCCGACCCCGTGGCCGGACCACAACGCATGCAACAGAGTTAATGCAAATGACGGGCATTCGACCAGCGACAGTTCGATCGCGACCGCGGCGGGCTCGATCGAAGACAATCCGTAGTGATCGTCGAGCGGATGGAATTGCGCCAGATGCAGGATCGGCGGCAGCGGAGAGCTCTACTCGAAGCGCAGCGTGCGGCCAGCAACCGCATATTCGTAAGCCTCCGGCCAGCCTTCCGGCCCCGGCACCACGCGCATGCGGTCGGGCCGCAGCGCATAGAGCTCGCGCACCGCGCCATCGAGCGTCACCGCCTCGACGTAGCCGTTGCCGGCCAGCAGCAGGTGCGCGCACAACGCCTCCAGGAACGCCGCGCGCTCCTGGCGCGGATTGGGCCGCGCCAACAGCGAGGTCAGCGGATGCGGCTCGCGCGCCGCGTCCCCTTCGTAGGCAAGATACGTCACCGACGCCGCGCCCTCGGCCACCAGCTTCACCGCGCGATGCACGATGGCCGCGCGCGGCCGCCGCTTTCGATGGCGATAAGCCGCGCCGCGCGCGAGGCTTTGGCTTGCGGGGCGGAGAACAAGGCTTTGAGCATGTTGCGCATATGAAAAAAGCCCGCCGGTGGCGGGCCCTCTGATTGAACAGTTCTAACCAATAGAACTTTACTGCTGCGGTCGCCCCGCCGACACGGTCTCCCCACACTCCGTCTGGCTGGCGTCCAGCCCCTGTGAGGCCACGGCGACAAATCGGTCCATGCTCGCCTTGTGTTCGGCGGGATACTCGAACGCAATGTGATGCCAGCTCTTGCCGGCGCAGGCGAGGATCGCCTTACGATAGAAGATGCGGCTCTCCTTGAAGCCGGACACCGCGACCCAGCTCCGCTCGCCGCGCAGATAGGTGACGGTTTCGCCGTCGACGAAGGCGATGGTCTTCATGTGATCCGCGACCGGCGTGTTGCCGGCGCCGACCTTGTAGACCGCGAACCAGGCGGCGCCATCGGGCGACATGAACCGCTTGCCGTCCCAATTGGCATCGGACGGCTGGAGCTGCCAGCCGGGCGGCACCATCTCGGCGAGCGAGGGCGCGGCACGGCGCTCGGCCCGCTGCATCCTTCTGAGCGCGCGGGGATCCTCCATCCGAGCGTCATAGCCGCCGCGCGCATCGGGCGGCACCACCAGAAAATGCGGCTGCTGGCGGTAATGATGCCGCCGCTTGCGGGCGTCGGCCGCATCCACCGCGAACAAGAGCACCAACGCTGCTAGTAAAAGCCTGCGCATGGCGCGTTAACTCAGAACAAGCCGGTTTGATCCGTGCGACGCGCCGCTGCGAGCGATTTTTCCCACGAAAAAGCCCGCTGCAGCAGCGGGCTTTTTCCGTTTCAAGCTCCAGCGTCCGGCGTCAGAAGATGCCGAGCAGCCACAGCACGAGAATCAGGCTGAGCGGCACGCCCAGCAACCAAGCAATGATAGGCATCGGTATGCTCCCTGTCGGGTTATGATCGGGCGGATAACGCGGGAGCCGGCCAGGTGTTCCACCGAGAGCGCTCCGTCCCATACGCCGCTCCTGTCAGCGACTGCGCTCGCGCGCCGGAATGACCGGCGCGCGAAGCGCTCTCACAACCCCCTCACCCTTGGCTCGCCCCGCGCCCCGAACGACAGCGCGGTCACCGCCCACACCATCGCGTCGAGCCGGCCCGGCGAGCGCCCCGACGATAATCCGTCGAGCCCGAAGTCGCACATCTCATCCTCCAGCGCCGGGAACGCGCCGGCCAGTTTCACCCGGCCCTGCTCGAACAGTGCGGCGACCGGCTCGGCGCGCAGCCACTTGCCCTTGCTCGCGCGCACCGAAATCACCGGCACGTTCGCATCCGCCTCGCCGATCACCGCCTTCACCATCTCGCCGCCCTGGTTGACCTCGACCACCAGCGCATCCGCCTGCAATCGTCGCCACAGCGCGATGGCGCGGCGCGACCAGCCGGCCGGCGTCAGGCCCGCCTGCGTCTCGTCGGCGACCACATAGAGCGTGCCGCTCTCCGCCACGCCCGCCGCCACCAGGCCGCAGGCGTCGGCGCCCTTCGCCGACGAGGCCGGCGGATCGACCGCGACCACGATGCGGTAGAGCGGCGGCGCCTCCTCGACGCGGCAGCTCTCGACCAAGCCGCGCGACCACAGCGCGTCGGCGCGCTCCTCGATGATCTCGCCGTCCAGCTCCTGGCGGCCGAGCCGCGTGCCGTGATAGCGCGCGATCACATGATCGAGGAACGCCGGCGCCAGGTTTCGCGCGTTGGCGATGGTTGGTGCGCGGGTCACCGCCGTGGTGCCGTCCTTGACCAGCCGCTTGATCAGCGCCGTCGGGCGCGGTGTGGTGGTGATGACCTGGCGCGGCCGATCGCCGAGCCGCAACGCGAACTGCAGCATGTCGAACGTGTCGTCGGCCCTTTTCCATTTCGCCAGCTCGTCGCACCAGGCGGCCGCAAACTGCGGCCCGCGCAGGCTCTGCGGGTCGTCCGCCGAGAACGCCTGAGCATAGGCGCCGCTCGGCCACTCCAGCCGCCGCCGTGACGGCATCCACACCGGGCGCTCGAACGAGGCGTGCATCCGCAGCACGCCGGACTCGCCCTCGATCATCACCTCGTGCACCTCGTGCTCGGTCTCGCCGATCAGAGCGATCGGCGACAACTTCGCCTTTGCAATTTGCTTGACCCATTGCGCACCCGCGAAGGTCTTGCCGGCGCCGCGGCCGCCGATCAGCAGCCAGGAGGTCCAGGGCTCGCCGTTTGCGGCGATCTTCGGCGCGATCTGGTGCGGGTGCGCGAACGGAGTCCAGTCACGGTAGAACTCTCGAAGAAGCGCGCTATTCCTCGGGTCCGCGAGGAACTCCTCCGCCAGTCCGTTCGTCGATAAGGCTTTGCATACGGCGCGAAAGCTCTCGGCGGAGCTCATCGAGGTCACGGGGCGGAGTGTCATCATTCTCGGCTTCCGGTTGGTCCTCCCGCCTGGCGCTCGGCTTGCGCATGTCGGCGAACACCGACAGCTCGCGAAGGCGCACCAGCACGGCGAGCGCGCGAGCGTCGCGCTCGACCACCTTGGGCGCAAACTCGTGCTGCGCGAGACGCGCTTCGATCTTCTCGACCTGCGCTTCGGCGTTCTTCCAGATGCGCGCGACCAGCGACCGGCGCCGCGACGAACTGCGCACCGTGGGAAGGGTTTCGCGCCGGCGCGGCACGCCGGGCAGCGGCAGCGGCGCGCCGGAGCCATCGTCGAACTGGCCGTGGAGGCATTTGTAGTTTGTAGAAGGTGTCGACCGACTTGATGCCGGTCTGCGTCTGGATCGACGCGATTGGCGCGCCGTCCTCGTACAGGCGGCGCAGCAGCGCCACCGTTTCGGGTGGGACCTTCTGAGGCATGTTGGTTTTCGGGGGTTCTGAAATGCGAAGCGCCCGGCTGGCGGGCGCAACTCTTGAACGTGCCAGAACCCTACCGAGGCAGCGTCACGCGAGCGCCCGATTTCGAGGACCTGCCCCGCCGGCCAACGCCAACCGCACAGCAAACGCCACGAATAAAGCCCACGAACAAGCCTCGCCGCCGGGTTCAGAATGTCAAATTGAGTAGCTCACCTGCGAGCGAGGGTGTTAGGCATGAGAATCATCGGCAGGGCGCTGTGCCAGGGGTCGGTGGCTGAGAGTGGTCGTACTCCCGCCTGTAGAAGGAGCCGCGCCATGAGCGCACCGCAGAAGCCAGTGAACCCAAAAGTACGCCTGAAGGTCATTCCGGCCCCCAGCGTCGGCGCAGTCGTCAGCGCGCCGCCCGTCCTGATCGCCAGCACGCACACGGTTGATTACACGTGCGGCCATTGCGACGCGGTGTTGATGCACGCCGAGCACGGACAGGTCCACAACCTGGTGATCCATTGCGTAGCGTGCGGCAGCTACAACACAACGGACAGTTAAAGG
>JBEVIJ010000242.1:0-16641 GCA_040510745.1 Xanthobacteraceae bacterium | reverse complement strand
CTTGGTCGCCAAGCGCGGAGGTCGAATGATGCGCAAGTTCTCGACGATCGTGCTGCCGGGTGGCTGGCGGCCCTGCCGATGACGAATGCGTTGGCGGCCACGGCGGAGCTCAAGCGCGTCCAATGATTTGCCTGCCCGATCCCGATGTGAGCATAGTCGAGCGGCGCGGCAGCATCGTGGGCGAGCTGCGCGGCCTCGTCGCTGCGGGCAACGTCATCGAGGACGATCTGCGGCTCGCTGCGTACGAGACCGACGCATTGACGGCGTATCGGCGTCGGCCGCTCGCAGTCGTGTTGCCGGAGACGACGGCGGAAGTCGCAGCGATTCTGAAGTTCGCGCACCGCGAAGGTGTGAAGATCGTGCCGCGCGGCGCCGGGACGTCGCTCTCGGGCGGCGCGATCCCGGCCGAGGACGCCATCGTCGTAGGTTTGGGCAAGTTCAACAAGATCGTCGAGATCGACTACGCGAACCGCTGCGTGGTCGCGCAAAGCGGCGTCACCAATCTCGCCATCAGCCACGCAGTCGCAGGCGAGGGCTTTTACTATGCGCCGGATCCGTCGAGCCAGATCGCGTGCACGATCGGCGGCAACGTCGCCGAGAACTCGGGCGGCGTCCATTGCTTGAAGTACGGCTTGACGACGAACAACGTGCTCGGCGTCGAGCTCGTCACTCCGCAAGGCGACGTCGTGCGTCTCGGTGGCAAGCATCTCGACAGCGGCCACTACGATCTGCTCGGGCTGACCGTCGGCTCGGAGGGTTTGATCGGCATCGTCACGGAGGCCACGGTACGGATCTTGAAGCGGCCACAGACGGCGCGCGCGCTGCTCATCGGTTTCGACAGCGTCGAAAGCGCGGGTGCTTGCGTTGCGGCGATTATTGCCAATGGCATCATCCCCGCTGGCATGGAGATGATGGATCGGCCCGCGATCCACGCGGCGGAAGCGTTCGTGAAGGCAGGCTATCCGCTCGATGTCGAGGCGCTATTGATCGTCGAGCTCGACGGTCCGCAGGCCGAGGTCGACCACCTGATCGGGCGGGTTGAGACGATCGCGCGCGAATGCCGCGCCGTGACCAGCCGGACCTCGACCTCGGAAGAGGAGCGGCTGCTGTTCTGGGCCGGCCGCAAGGCGGCATTCCCGGCGGTCGGGCGCATCTCTCCCGACTATTACTGCATGGACGGCACCATCCCGCGTGCCAAGCTGCCGCTGGTGCTCAAGCGCATCCGCGAATTGTCCGAACACTACGGCCTGCGCGTCGCCAACGTGTTCCATGCGGGCGACGGCAACCTGCATCCGCTCATTCTCTACGACGCCAATAAGCCTGGCGAGTTGGAGAAGACCGAGGCGTTCGGCTCGGAAATCCTCAAGCTCTGCGTCGAGGTTGGCGGCGTGCTGACAGGCGAGCACGGCGTCGGCGTCGAGAAGCGCGACCTGATGCCGGTGATGTTCACCGAGGATGACCTTAACCAGCAGCAGCGGCTGAAATGCGCGTTCGACGCCGGCGGGCTGCTCAACCCCGGCAAGGTGTTCCCGACGCTGCACCGCTGCGCGGAATTGGGACGGCTGCACGTGCACGCGGGCAAGGTGCCGTTTCCGGATATTCCGCGGTTTTGAGCGTGAACTTGAGGTGAGTGGTGCGGTTCTCGGACAGTCGCGCCTGACGGTCGCCTTCGGGCAATGGGGCTTGCCGCCGCATTGCAGTGCACAGGCGGTACGGTATCCTATCCATGAATGCGAGCCGCGGCTCGCCCCGGAGATCATTGATGCGTTGGATCGTCTGTTTTTTTTCGGCACTTCTCGCGGTGGCGAGCGCGCCGGCCCCGTCTCAGGCTCAGGACTTCCCGACCAAGCCGGTCCGCATCCTGGTGCCGTTCGCGCCAGGCGGCATTGTCGACACTGCGGCGCGCGTGGTCGGCCAGAAGCTGCACGAGCGTTGGGGCCAGCAGGTCATCATCGAGAACCGTCCCGGCGGCAACGGCTTCATCGCGGTCACCGCGGCTGCCAAGGCGCCGGCCGACGGCTACACCCTGCTGATGGCGCACACCGGCGAGTTCTCGGTCAACCCGGCCGTGTTTCCTGACGTGCCCTACGATCTCGATCGCGACTTCATTCCGATCACGCTGGTCAACGACGCACCCATGGTGTTCGTCGTGAACAGCGCCCTGCCCCACAATTCGGTGCAGGACATGATCGCCGCCGCCAAGGCCAAGCCCGGCACCGTCGGCGTCTCCACGCCGGGCACCGGCTCGATCAACCATCTGCTGCTGGAATGGGCCGGCCTCGCCACCCAATCCAAGTTCCTGCATGTGCCCTACAAGGGCGGCGCGCCTGCGATCACCGCCACCGCCGGCGGCGAGGTTCCCGGCGGCATGGCGGCGATGAGTTCGGCGATGCCGCACATCACCTCCAACCGCGTGAAGGTGATCGCCGTGACCACCAACAAGCGCAGCCCGGTCAATATGGACTGGCCCACCTTGATCGAAGCTGGCGTGCCGGGCGTGTCGTCCTCGATCTGGGCCGGCCTGTTCGCGCCGAAGGGCGTGCCGCAGCCGATCATCGACAAGATCTATGGCGAGGTCGCCAAGATCCTCGAAATGCCTGACGTGACGCAGCGCTTCGCCGCCGGCGGCGGCGTGCCGGGCGGAATGCCGCCCGCCGAATACAGGACCTACATCCTGAACGAAGCGGCCAGCCTGAAGAAGGTCGTGGCGCAGGCCGGCGTCAAGCCGGAGTGATGCGGCCGATACGCCGCGCGCTATAGTCATTTGCGAGCCGCCCCGCCTTCGGGCGGGCGTTGCGCTTTGAGGGGCAACCGGGGGCTTTCGGTGCGGATTCGATCCCAGAGCGATTTCTGGTGCGGGCTGCTGTTCGTCGCGATCGGCGCCACCGTGCTGGTGGCGGCTGGCCAGTACCGCCTGGGCACCGCCGCGCGCATGGGGCCGGCGTATTTCCCGACACTGCTCGGCGGGCTGCTGCTGTTCCTTGGCCTGACGCTCACGATCCCCGCCTTGTTCAAGGACGGAGAGAAATTTCCCCGACTACACTGGCGGCCGCTGGCGATGGTGCTGCTCAGCATCGCCGCGTTCGGGGTGACGCTTGAATACCTCGGCTTCGCGATCGCCGTGGCGGTCCTGGTGGTGATCGGCGGCCTGGCGGATCCCGATCTGCGGCCGATCGAAGCCGCGGGGCTTGCGGTTTTTCTCGTGCTGTTCTCGATCGGAATTTTCGTCGGCTTGCTGGGCCTGCCGTTGAACCTATGGCCGAGTTTCTGAGCGCCCGATGGACATCGTCGCCAATCTTGCGCTCGGGTTCGGTGTCGCGGTCAGCCTGAAGAACCTGCTGTACTGTTTCTTCGGCGTATTCCTCGGCACCTTGATCGGCGTGCTGCCCGGCATCGGCCCGGTCGCGACCGTGGCGATGCTGCTGCCGCTGACGTTCAATCTCGACCCCGCGGCCGCGATGATCATGCTGGCGGGAATCTATTACGGCGCCCAGTACGGCGGCTCCACCACGGCCATCCTGGTCAACATCCCCGGCGAGTCGTCCTCGGTCATCACCACGCTCGACGGCTATCAGATGGCCCGGCAGGGCCGCGCCGGACCGGCGCTTGGAATCGCCGCGATCGGCTCGTTCGTCGCCGGCTCGGTTGCCACCCTCGTCGTCGCGCTGTTCTCGCCGCCGCTCGCCGAGATTGCGCTGAAGTTTCAGCCCGCCGACTATTTCTCGCTGATGGTGTTCGGCCTGGTGGGCGCGGTGGTGCTCGCGCGCGGATCGCTGCGCAAGGCGATCGCCATGGTGGTGCTCGGCCTGATGCTCGGGCTGATCGGCTTCGACGTCAATTCCGGCGTGATCCGGTTCACCTTCGGCATTCCGGCACTGGCGGAAGGCATCAGCTTCGTCGCCCTCGCCATGGGAATGTTCGGCATCGCCGAGGTCATTACCAACCTTGAGCAACGCGGCAAGAACCGCGAGGTGTTCACCTCTGCGCTCGGTAGCGTGCTGCCAAGCCGGGACGACCTCAGGCGCAGCTCATGGTCGATCGTGCGTGGCACCGTGCTGGGCTCGGTGCTCGGCATTCTGCCGGGCGGCGGCGCACTGCTGGCTTCGTTCGCCGCCTATACGATCGAAAAGAAGATCGCGAAGCCGCCGCGCAACTTCGGCGACGGCGATATCCGCGGCGTTGCGGCGCCCGAGTCGGCCAACAACGCCGGCGCACAGACGTCGTTCATTCCCATGCTGACGCTGGGCGTGCCGTCGAACCCGACCATGGCCCTTATGATCGGGGCGCTGATGATCCAGGGAATCCAGCCCGGCCCGCAGGTGATGTCGCAACGCCCTGAGCTATTCTGGGGAATCGTCGCCAGCATGTGGATCGGTAACCTGTTTCTGCTCGCGCTCAACCTGCCGATGATCGGGCTGTGGGTGCGCCTGCTGAGGGTGCCTTACCGGCTGCTGTTCCCGGCCATCCTGGTGTTCTGTTGCATCGGAGTGTTCACGATCAACAACAACGCGTCCGACCTGTTCCAGCTCGTGGTGTTCTCGGGGCTCGGCTACCTGCTAATCAAGCTCGGCTGCGAGCCCGCGCCGCTCATCCTGGGCCTCGTTCTCGGACCCATGATGGAGGAATACCTGCGGCGCGCCCTGCTGATCTCGCTCGGCGATCCGATAGTGCTGGTGACGAGCCCGCTCAGCCTGGCGTTCCTGCTGGCGGCGGCGGCGCTGCTGGCCTCGATCGCTGTGCCGCTGATCCGCACCAAACGCGAAGAGGCGCTGAAGGAGTAGGCGATCATAAGCGGGCGCCAACCTCGATTTTTTGAGTACACTCCACTTATGCAATTCGGACTGTTCTGCACCGCGCAAGCCGGCACCAACGAGCATCCGCCTGAAAGCGGGAAAGGTTTCCAGGACTATCTCGACCTCAACATCGAGGCCGAGGCGCTGGGCTACTGCTCCAGCTTCCTGGTCGAGCACCATTTCTCCGGCTGGAACCAGGTTTCCGCCACGCTGACGCTGCTCACCTGTCTCGCCATGCGGACCACGACGCTGCGGGTCGGCAGCGCGGTCATGGTGCTGCCCTGGCACCATCCGGTGCTGCTGGCCGAGCAGGCTGCGATGCTTGATGTGATGTCGGGCGGACGCCTCGATTTCGGCATCGGCAAGGGCTACCGCTACAACGAGTTCATGGGCTTCAACATTCCGCAGGAAGAGGCCGATGCGCGCTTCGAGGAGGCGCTCGAGGTGATCACCCGCGCCTGGACGTCGCGCGAGTGCTTTTCGCACAAGGGCAGGTTCTGGACCTTCAACGACATCGTGGTCGAGCCGCCGCCGGCGCAGAAACCGCATCCGCCGTTGTGGGTCGCGGCCGGCAGCGAGCCGTCGATCCGGCGTGCGGCCGCGCGTGGGTTCCGGCTGATTCTCGACCAGTACGCTTCGCCTGAGGAGATCGGCCGGCGCATCGCGATCTATCGCGACGAGCTGGGCAAGCATGGCAGGGCGTACCACCCGAACCACGTCACGGTCGCGCGGCAGCTCTACATCGCCAAAGACAAAGGCGATAAGGCCGCCGCGCTGGAACGCCAGGCGCTCAACAACGAGCGGATGGCCGCGGTGTCGCGCTGGCCGGACAACAAGGTCGGCTCCCACATTCTCAACTATGCTGACAAGGCGGGCGGCGCCACCGAGAACGCCATGTTCGGCACGTTCGATGAAATATGCGGGACGCTGGAGGCGCTGCGGAAAGCCGGCGCGGAGTTCATCATTTTCGCGATGGCGGGCGGCCGCGAGCATTTGCGGCGGTTTGCGCGCGACATCATGCCCGCTTTCTCGAATCAGCGCGCCGCCGGCAGTGCAGCGCAAGGCGAGCACACGCTCGCCTGAGTCGGAGAGTTCCTGGGGGCTTTATCGCCCTTGCCATCGCCGCAATCCCCTGAGACGATAAATGCCCGGCGTTAACTTGCGGCCGGAACGATCCGGTCGTGCGGACGCCGAATGGGAGGCGTCGATGGCGGCTGCGAATGGCAATGGCGGCAATAGAGCCAAGGGTCCCCGGTGCATTGCTCTGGTGGGCCCATTCCAAAGCGGCAAGACAACACTCCTCGAGGCGATCCTGGCGCGCACCGGCGCGATCCAGCGCCAGGGAACGGTGGAAGCCGGTACCACCGTCGGCGATGCCTCCAAGGAGGCGCGTCATCACAAGATGAGCGTCGAGCTCTCCGTCGCCACCACGACGTTCATGGACGACTCCTACACCTTCATCGATTGCCCGGGCTCCGTTGAATTCGTTCACGACATGCGCGCGGTGCTGCCCGCGATCGACGCCGCGGTCGTGGTCTGCGAAGCAGACGAGCGCAAGATTCCGCAGTTGCAGTTGATCCTGCGCGAGCTTGAAGACCTCAAAGTTCCTCGTTTCCTGTTCCTCAACAAGATCGACAAGGCCGATGCCAAGGTGATGGAGGTGCTGCGGGTCCTGCAGCCGGCCTCGCGCATCCCGCTGGTGCTGCGCCAGATCCCGATCTGGAAGAACGATATCGTCACCGGTTTTGTCGATCTCGCACTGGAACGCGCCCATGTCTACAAGGAGCACGCCGCGTCCGAAGTCGTTCCGCTCGAAGGCGACACCCTCGAGCAGGAGAAGAGTGCGCGCTTCTCCATGCTGGAAAAGCTTGCGGACCACGACGACGCGCTGATGGAGCAATTGCTCGAGGACATCCCGCCGCCGCGCGACAAGATTTTCGACGACCTTGCCAAGGACCTCCGCGAGGGGCTGGTCGTTCCGGTTCTGATGGGAGCCGCCACCCGAACCAACGGGGTGCTGCGGCTGCTCAAGGCGCTGCGCCACGAGGCGCCGGGCGTGGAAGCGACCACCAGCCGGCTCGGCGTCACGGGCAGCGAGCCGCTCGCCTATGTGCTCAAGACATTCAACACCGCGCACGCCGGCAAGATGTCGGTTGCGCGCATCCTGAGTGGCCAGATCGGCGATGGCGTCACCCTGCTTTCGCCGGAGCGCGAGGCCGGCCGCGTCGCCGCCACCTTCAAGATGGTCGGCCACAACACCGAGAAGCGCGGCCCCGCGGGCGCGGGCGAAACCGTCGCATTGGGCAAGCTTGAATACGCCAAGACCGGCGACACGCTCTCAGCCGGTAAGCAGGCGCATGCCCCGTTGACCGAGGTGAAGCCGCACGAGCCGGTGCTGGCGATCGCGGTGTCGGCCAAGGACCGCAAGGACGACGTCAAGCTCGGCCAGGCGATGCACAAGCTGGTCGACGAGGATCCTTCGGTCAACGTGGTGCACAACGCGGAGACCCACGAGGTGGTGCTGTGGGGGCAGGGCGAGATGCACCTGCGCGTCGCCGCCGAGCGGCTTGCCGAGCGCTATGGCGTGGCCATCACCACGCGCAAGCCCACGGTCGGCTATCTGGAAACGATCAAGAAGGGCATCGTGCAGCGCGGCCGGCATAAGAAGCAGTCCGGCGGCCACGGCCAGTTCGGCGACGTGGTGCTCGACATCAAACCGCTGCCGCGCGGCTCAGGCTTCAAGTTCGAGGACAAGATCACCGGCGGCGTGGTGCCGCGCAACTACATCCCGTCGGTGGAGGAGGGCGCGGTCAACGCGCTCAAGCATGGCCCGCTCGGATTTCAGGTGGTGGACGTGCAGGTCGCTTTGGTCGACGGCTCGTATCACACCGTCGATTCCTCCGACATGGCGTTCCAGACCGCGGCCCGCATCGCGCTGGTCGATGGCCTGCCGCAATGCAATCCGGTGCTGCTCGAGCCGATCTACCTGGTCGAGATCGTCTGCCCGACCGAGGCCACGGCAAAGATGAACGCGATCCTGTCCGGCCGGCGCGGCCAGATCCTCGGCTTCGACACCCGCGAGGGATGGGACGGCTGGGACGTGGTGCGCGCCAAGATGCCGGAGGCGGAGATCGGCGACCTGATCATCGAGGTGCGCTCGGGCACCGCGGGGGCCGGCAGCTTCAGCTTCAAGTTCGATCACATGGCGGAGGTGGCCGGCAAGACGGCCGAGCAGATTGTCGCGGCGCGGCGGACGGGCGCCGCCGCTGAATAGCGGCAAATGGCGAGCGGCCAATAGCGAATAGGGCAATTCCCTACTCGCCACATCCTGTTCGCCATACGCTCCCATATCCGTGACTTGCCTGTGATCCGCGCGCGCCGTACTCCTTCTCCCGTTCAAACTCCGGAGGGACTATGAACGTCATTCGCCGGCGCGGCTGGGAATTGCCCGAAAGCTGCGCAACGCCAGAGCATGTCTTTCTCAATCGCCGCGCTTTCATGGGCGCCGCCGCTGGCGCGGCTGCGATCGGCTTGTCGCCTGAACTTGCAGTGGCGCAACGCGTCGCCGATCTGCCCGATCCCACCGCCGATCTCTATCCCGCCAAGCGCAACGACAAGTACGTGCTCGACCGGCCGCTGACCGACGAGAAGGTCAACGCGAGCTACAACAATTTCTATGAGTTCGGCTCCAGCAAGAACATCGTTAAGGCGGCGCAGTCGCTGAAGATCCGCCCGTGGACGATCAAGATCGACGGCATGGTTGAAAAGCCGTTTGAGATCGGCATCGACGACCTGATCCGCAAGGTCGGCATCGAGGAGCGCCTCTACCGCATGCGCTGCGTCGAAGCCTGGAGCATGACGATCCCGTGGTCCGGCTTCCAGATGTCGAAGCTAGTCGAATTGGCCAAGCCGCTGTCGTCGGCGAAATACCTCCGGATGGAGACCTTCCTCGATAAGTCAGTCGCGCCCGGCCAGCGGCAGATCTGGTTTCCGTGGCCCTATGTCGAAGGCGTTACCATCGAAGAGGCAAACAACGAGCTCGCCTTTCTGGTCACGGGCACCTACGGCAAGCCGGCGCCCAAGCAGCACGGTGCGCCGCTCCGCCTCGCGCTGCCGTGGAAGTACGGCTTCAAGTCGATCAAGTCGGTCGTGCGGTTCAGCTTCACCGACAAGCGGCCGAAGTCCTATTGGGAAGACCTGCAATCGTCCGAGTACGGGTTCTGGGCCAACGTCAACCCGGAGGTGTCGCACCCGCGCTGGAGCCAGGCGACTGAGGAAATCCTCGGCGCCGGCGGTGAGCGCAAGCCGACGCTGCTGTTCAACGGCTACGGCGAATATGTCGCAGGGCTCTACAAGGGGCTGGAGAGCGAACGGCTCTGGGCCTAGCTCGGCGCCGGCGAAAGAAAATTCCAAACGCGGCCGTTCTGCCGCGTTTTTTATTTCATGGGGGTTTCGAAAAGGAAGAAGCCGGGCCCGTGAGGGCCCGGCTCAGCAATGTCAGCGCGGGACGGCCGACATTCACCTTCCAGAGGGGAACAAGCTGCTGGAAACCCGGTCGCTTAATCTGGGGGGATGCGACAACCGAACGCCAGCAGCGATCCCAATCATGCGACCGACTTCGGTGAGTCACAATGCAAAGAGCCGCATGGCTGGCATGCGGCTCTCGCAAACGCCGCGGAAATACTGCCCATTCCGGCCCACTCAGAAGCTCCAGCGCTGCGCGTTGCTGACCAGGAAATCGCGAAACACCTGGACGCGCGCAACCGATTTAAGTTCTTCCGGATAGACGAAATACGCGTCCACCGCCGGTGCGTCCGTCTCGCCGAACAGTTGCACCAGGCCGCCGTTCTGCTCGACCAGATAATCCGGCAGCAGCGCCACTCCGATGCCGCGCTGACATGCGCGCATCACGCCCAGAATGGTGTTGATAGTCAGGATCGGTGTGCGGGCGCCCTTGTTGCCGTCGCGCTCCACCTCGGTAAGCCAGAGGCGATTCTCCAGATAGGTCGGCACGCTCGCCCCGCCGAGCAAGACGATGCGGTGGTTGTCGAGTTCGTGCAGCGCATGCGGGGTGCCGAACCGCTTGAGGTATTCCGGCGACGCAAACGCGTGGAAATGCACGGAAAACAGCTTGCGCTGGATCAGATCGGGTTGGGTCGGCTGGCGCAGCCGGATCGCCACGTCCGCTTCGCGCATGGCGAGGTCGAGCTCTTCGTCGGTGGTCAGCAGCGTAAGCCGGATCTCGGGATAGAGATCGATAAATTCGCCAAGCCGCGGCGTCAGCCAATGCACGCCGATGCCGGGGGTGGTGGTCACCTTGAGCTCGCCGTTCGGCTTCTCGCGGCTGTCGGTCAGCTTGGCGCGCGCCGCCTCGAGCTTCATGAACACTTCGTGGGCGGTGCGATAAAGCATCTCGCCCTGCTCGGTCAGGATCAGCCCCCGCGCATGGCGGTGGAAGAGGGAAACCGAAAGCTCCTGCTCCAGCGCGCTGACCTGGCGCGACACCGCCGACTGCGACAGGCCAAGCTGCTCGCCCGCATGGGTGAAGCTGCCGGCCTCGGCGGCGGCATGAAAGACCTTGAGCTTGTCCCAGTCCATCGTTGATCTCGCCGCCATCCGGCGCCCTATTCGGCCGCGTGGCGCCGTTCGGCGTTGGCGGCGAGGAAGCGCTCGGCTTCGAGCGCCGCCATGCAGCCCAGACCCGCGGCGGTCACCGCCTGGCGGTAAGTCTCGTCGGTGACGTCGCCGGCCGCGAACAGCCCGGGCACCGAAGTTGCGGTCGAATGCGGAGCGGTCCAGACGTAGCCGCTCGGCTTCATCTCGACCTTGCCTTGCACCAGCTCGGTCGAAGGCGAGTGGCCGATGGCAATGAACACGCCGTCGGCGGTGTGCTCGGTGATCGCGCCGGTTTTGACGTGGCGCAGCTTGATCTTGCGGACCTTGAGCGGGTTCTCGTCGCCCGACACGTCCTCGAGCGCGCTGTCCCAGATCACGCTGATCTTGGGGTTCTTGAACAAGCGGTCCTGCAGGATCTTCTCGGCGCGGAAGTGGTCGCGGCGGTGAACGACCGTCACCTTGGAGGCGAATTTGGTGAGGAACAGCGCCTCCTCGACTGCAGTGTTGCCGCCGCCGATCACGAACACGTCCTTGTTCTTGTAGAAGAAGCCGTCGCAGGTGGCGCAGGCGGAAACGCCATAGCCCTTGAACCTCTGTTCCGAGGGCAGGTCGAGCCAGCGCGCCTGCGCGCCGGTTGCCAGCACCACGGTCTCGGCCACATAGACGTCGCCGCTGTCGCAGGTCAGCCGGAACGGCCGGTTCGACAGATCGAGATTGTTGACATGGTCGGTGACGATCTTGGTGCCGACATGCTCGGCCTGCTTCTGCATCTGCTCCATCAGCCACGGGCCTTGGATGACGTCGGCGAAGCCCGGATAATTTTCCACGTCGGTGGTAATGGTAAGCTGGCCGCCCGGCTGGATGCCCTGGATCAGGATCGGCTCCAGCATGGCACGGGCGGCATAGACCGCGGCGGTGTAGCCGGCCGGTCCCGAACCGATGATTACGAGCTTGGCATGGGTGGTCTTGGACATCGTTCCCCCGACAGTCGGGCGATTTGGACAGGGGGGCGTGCGGCGCGGAGCGGGCCCGGCATCCCCCGGACCCCAATTTAGGGCTTCAGTCGAGCTATGCAAGATATGCAACCCTTAGCGCCCACAGGCGGTGCTGCGATACGCCGCCGCGCCCGATCTTCCGCGCAATAATCTTTCGCGCCGGGCCGGCTTCGGGCTAAGAATTGAGGCCAGTGTGAGGGGAACCGCCGTGCCTGCCCGCCTCGACGCCATCGACTGGAAGATCCTCAAAGAGCTGCAGGGCGACGGCCGCATCACCAATGTGGAGCTGGCGAGCCGGGTCGGCATTTCCGCCCCGCCGTGCCTGCGGCGGATGCGTGCGCTGGAGGAGGCCGGTTTCATCAAGGGCTACCGGGCGCTGCTCGACGAGAAGCTGCTCGGCTACGAGGTCACGGTGTTCGCCATGGTGCACCTGTCGAGTCAGGCGGAGGCCGACCTCAAGCAGTTCGAGGATTTCGTGCGCGGCAAGCCGCTGGTGCGGGAATGCTGGATGCTGTCCGGCGAGATCGATTTCGTCCTCAAGTGCGTCGCGCCGGACCTCAAGACCTTCCAGGCCTTTGTTGCGGAGCTGACCGCGGCGCCGCACGTGCGCAACGTGAAAACGTCGCTGACGCTGCGCAACTCCAAGGACGCCGCCATGGTGCCGATGGAGACGAAGAAAACCTGAGACGCCACAAGAAAATCGATCAAGGGAGGAGTTCATGAGGAAGCTGGGCCTTTGGTTGGCCGTCGCGCTCGGGATGCTGGCGGGCATCGCCACAGCATCGGCGCAGAGCTATCCGTCGAGGCCGGTGAACCTGATCGTGCCGTTCGCGGCGGGCGGCGCGACCGATACGCTCGCGCGTTTCCTCGGTGAGAAGATGCGCGAGCGGCTCAACCAAGCCATCATCATCGAGAACGTGACGGGCGCCGGCGGCAGCATCGGGCTGGGCCGCGCCGTGCGCGCGGCGGCCGACGGCTATACGCTGCAGATCGGCACCTCGACCACCAACATGCTGCTGGGCGGTCTCTATCCGCTGCAATTCGACCTGATCAACGATCTCGACCCGATCCTGCTGATCGCCAGCGAGCCGCTGATGATCGTCGGCAAGAAGGCGCTCGCCGCGAAGGACCTCAAGGAGCTGATCGCCTGGCTCAAGGCCAATCCGGACAAGGCGTCGATCGGCATTCCCGCGGTCGGCGGCACCGGCCATCTCGCCGGCCTCTCGTTCCTGAAGGAGACCGGGACGCAGGCACAGTTCATTCCATACCGCGGCAACGGCCCGGCGTTGCAGGACCTCGTCGCCGGCAACATCGACATGCAGATCGAGCCGTCGTCGAACTTCTTCGAGCAGGTCCGCTCTGGCAACATCAAGGCGTTCGCCATCGCGTCGAAAATGCGCACTGGCGCTGCGCCCGGCATTCCGACCACCGACGAGGCAGGCTTGCCGGGCTTCCAGGCGTCGCTGTGGTATGGGCTCTGGGCGCCCAAGGGGACGCCGAAGGACGTGATCGCAAAGCTCAATGCGACGATGCTCGACGTGCTCGACGACGCGGCGGTGAAGAAGCGCTTCGCCGAGCTGGCGCTGGACACGCCGCCGCGCGCCCAGCAGGCGCCCGAGGCGCTGCGCGCGTTCCAGAAAGGCGAAGCCGACAAGTGGTGGCCGATCATCAAGGCGGCGAACATCAAGCCGCAGTGAATTTCGGCATCACCTCTTTTGAGAACAGCTCGATCGAGCGCAGCGTCTCGGCAAGCGTCATGTCGCCGAACGCCATGTGCGGCACGAAGTAATTGCAGTTGTTGGCTGCGGCTTCGTCGGCAACATATCGGCGTACCGTCCCCGGCGAACCTGCGATCCCGTTGCCGAGCGCCATGAGCTCGTCGAAGGTCGGCGGATAGATGCCGATCACGCGGGGCTCGGTGCCGTGCCGCTTGAACAGCCAGCGGAAGCTTTCGCGCCAGCGCGGATAGGCGCGCCGCGCGATGGCGAGTGCGGTGTCATCCGTCTCTGCCACGACAACGTGCCGGCTCACGCCGATCAGCGTGCCGTCAGGGTCGAGCCGATGCTTCGCACGCGTTTCGCGGTAGGCCTTGATGATCGCGCTGGTGTTGTCGCGCAAGCCGAGCGCGACAATGTTGACGTCGTTCTCCGCGGGCCAGGCCGAATTGCTCGGCAGTGTGACGCCATACCACAGCGGCGGATGCGGCTTCTGAACGGGGCGCAGGATCATCGGCACTTTGTCGAACTTGTAGAACTCGCCCTGGAACGTCAGTTCATCCGAGGCGAAGCCCTTCAACAGAACCTGGAATGCCTCGTGGTACATCGCCTGGGTCTTGGTGAAGTCGAGGCCGTAGGCGGCGGTTTCGTACATCGAGACGCCACGTCCGATGCCGAGCTGCAGGCGCCCGCCGCTCATCTGGTCGAGCATGCAGACCTCTTCGATCAGGCGCAGCGGATGGTAGAACGGCAGCAGATAGACCAGCGGGCCGAAACGCAATGTTTTGGTGCGGTAGGCCAGCGCCGCCATGATCAGCGCCGGCGAGGCGGCGGCGCCCAGCGGCGTCGAGTGGTGCTCGGCGACGTGATATCCGTAGAAGCCCGCGCGGTCGTAGGCCTCAGCGATCGTGAGCCGGTCGGCGTAGAGCTGGCCGAGCGGCACGCCCGCGTCGTCGATGTGGTCGAATATCCCGAATTTCATTTCGCCCCGCGCCGTTTTTCGTTGATCAGAGGTTAGCTGGCCACGGACTTGGCGTCGATTGTGCATTCATGGCAATGCTGTCCGCGCATGAGTGAAACCGTCAGCAATTCCGCCGCGCGCCCGATCGCGGTCATGGTCGACCGCGAGGGGCTCGGCGACAGCTTGCTCAAGTTGCCGTTCCTTCGCGCGATCCGGCGCGGCTTTCCGGGGCGGCCGGTCTGGTGGATCGCTACCCACCAGACCTCGATGGCGAACGAGCTGGCACCATTCGTCACCACGCTGATTGATCGGGTGATCGACCACGCCGGCTTGACCGGCAGGAGCCGTGAGGTGAGGGAGCGGCTCAGGCGGTTGCCGCCATTCGATCTGGTGTTCGAGTCGCGCACGCACATTCCGAGCGTGCTGCTCGCCCGCGCGCTGCTCACCCACAACGGCTTCTACTGTTGCCTCCCCGGTTACGTGCTCTCGGACAAACGCCCGCCCGGCCGCTGGACGAGGCCGAACGGCATCGCCGAGCGCATGCTTAGCCTGGCTGACGCGGCGCTGGGCAGGCCGGGCGACTGGCAGGGCACGCTGGAGGTGTCACCTGCCGCCCGCGCGCTGGCGCAAGAGCGATTACCAGACGGTCCGCGCTATATCGGACTGGCGACCGGCAGCCGCGAGGTTCGCAAGAACTGGCCGGTCGAGCGCTACATCGCGCTGGCGCAAGCGCTGGAGGCCGGCGGCCGCACCCCGGTGTTCCTGATCGGCCCGCAGGAGCGCGAGTTGTTGGAGAAGCTTCGCGCCGCCGTGCCGTCAGCGCTGTTCCCCGAGGCGACGCCGCCCGATCCCGCGCTTGGTCTCGCTCGGCTCGAATTCGCGATCGCGCTATGCCACCGGCTCTCGGCGGCGGTTGCGAACGACAGCGGCATCGGCCATCTGCTGGGCGCGATCGGAACGCCGCTGGTCACGTTGTTCGGGCCAACCGACGCGGCGCGCTGGGCGCCGTTCACGACCGCCGGCATTATCGTGCGGGCGCAGGAGTTCGGGGGCGATACGATGGAGGCGATCCCGGTCGAGCCGGTGCTGCGCGCGGTTGAGCGCGTTAGTCAGTCGTAGGCCTGGTACGACTTCTCTTCGGTGATCTCGGAGCCGAGCAGCTTGTCGATCTTCCGCTTCGCCGCGGCGCGCTGGTCGTTGGTGCGGTAGACGTTGCGCGCCAGCTCGACGAACTGCGGGCCGAAATCCTTGTTGCGCTCGCAGTCCCGGATGTTGTTCTCGATCTCCCAGAGCGTCTCGTTGATCCTGCGCAGCGAAGCCTTGAGCGGCGCCAGCCCCGCGTTGGCTTTGAGCATCGGATCGACGATCGCGCTCAAGCCGGCAAGCTCGCGCCGCACGTTGACGAGCTTGCCCGCATCAGCAATGCGCTCGGACTTGATCTCGAGGATCGTGAGCTTGTCCACCAATTCGCCGGCGGACACCGGGACTTCGATGCGAGCCATCGGAGCAGGCCGCGTTATTTCCACTCGATCTTGGTGATTTCGTAGGCGCGGGCGCCGCCTGGGGCGACGACCTCGACCGACTCGCCCTTCTTCTTGTTGATCAGCGCGCGCGCTAATGGCGAGGTGATCGAGATCTTGCCTTGCTTGGCGTTTGCCTCGGGCTCGCCGACGATCTGCCAGACCTGCTTCTTGTCGGTGTCCTCGTCGATCAGCGTGACCGTGGCGCCAAACTTGATCGTATCGCCGGACAGCTTCGATACGTCGATAACGTCGGCGCGGGCGAGCTTGTCCTCAAGCTCGGCAATAGCGCCCTCGTTCAGCGATTGCTGTTCCTTGGCGGCGTGATACTCGGCGTTCTCCGACAGGTCGCCGTGCGTGCGCGCATCGGTGATCTGCTGGACGATGCGCGGCCGCTCGACCTGCTGACGGTGCTTGAGTTCGTTCTCAAGCAGGTCGTGGCCCGCCGCGGTCATCGGAATCTTCTCAACCATTCAATCCTCCACCCCACGGTGCCTTGTTGCGCCGGCATCGCGAGCCGTTCGTTTGCCCGGCGAATGGGAACCAAGAGGAACCCTTCAATCGGGGCCGGTATCCCGGCGCAGTGACTAAAAGTCAGATCGCGGGCCGAAGTTTCCCTCGGGCTCCGCGACTGTGGGACGTTGTCCCCAACTCACGCCGTCTTGCTGTTTCCGACCCGGTCCGAGACCAGGCCGCCGAAGTAGCTTTGCAGCGCTCTTACCTCGAGATCGCCCCCAAGATAGGCCTTGATGCCCTGCGCCGCAGCGACGGCACCGGAAAGAGTGGTGTAGTACGGCACTTTATGCAAGAGGGCGGCCCGCCGCAGAGGCTTGGAATCGGCCAAGGCTGTGGCCCCCTCGGTGGTGTTGAAAACGAGCTGAATTTTGCCGTTTTTGATGGCGTCCACGATATGGGGACGGCCTTCCGCCACCTTGTTGACCTTGGACGAGGGCACGCCCTGCTGGTCCAGATAGCGCTTGGTTCCCGAGGTCGCGATCACCTTGAAGCCCATAGCGACCAGGAGGTTGAGGCTGTCGACGA
>JBEVIJ010000241.1:0-23085 GCA_040510745.1 Xanthobacteraceae bacterium | reverse complement strand
TGGATGCTGCTGCTCGTCATCAACGTCATCCTGCTGTTCGTCGGCAGCGTGCTGGAGCCGCCGGCGGCGATCCTGCTGCTGACGCCGCTGCTCACGCCGGTTGCCTATGCGGCGGGCGTCGACCCGATCCATTTCGGCATCATCGTCACGGTCAATCTCGCGATCGGCTTGTTCATGCCGCCGTTCGGCCTCAACTTGTTCGCCGCCAACGCGCTGTTCAAGACGCCGCTGCCCGAGCTCTATCGCGGTGTCATGCCGTTCTTTTTCATCTATCTGGCCATGCTGATGCTGATCACGTACATCCCGGCCATCACGCTGGCACCGCTCAAGCTGTTGAGATGACACCGGCACGCCGGCGCGGCCCAATCAGCGCCGCCGAAACACCACGCTGAGATTGTTCGCGGGCATCGCGATCCGCTCGACGAACTCAAGCCCTTGGCGCGCGGCAAGAGCCTTCACATCCTCCAAATCCCGCACGCCCCATTCCGGATTGCGGGCGCGCAGACTGATGTCGAACGCTTCGTTGGACGAGGCGGTATGTACACCGCCTTCCTTGTACGGGCCGTAAAGAAACAACACGCCTCCGGACGCCAGCACTCTCTTCGCGCCGGACATCAGCGCTTCGGCGGCGCGCCACGGCGAAATATGGATCATGTTGATGCAGACCATCGCGTCGGCCTGTTGAACCGGCCAGGTCGGCGCGGTCACGTCGAGCTGGATTGGGCCGAGCACATTCGGCAAGCGCGCCGTCTCGCGCCACGCCGCGATGCTGCGAAGCGCGACGGCGTCCGGATCGGTCGGCTGCCAAATGACGCCTGGCAACCCGGCTGCGAAATGCACTGCATGCTCGCCAGTGCCGCTCGCGATTTCCAGCACTAGACCGCGCGCCGGAAGCACCCGACGCAGCACCGCGAGGATCGGATCGCGGTTGCGCGCGACCGCGGGCGCGGTCTGCGCGCCACTCGCAACTTCGCTTGTCACAATTTTTCTTGGAGGAAGCGCAGCAACCTTGGCGCCAAAAATCCGCTGAAGCTATTGGGCTCGTCGATCGGATCGCTGCCCCAATAGTGCGGCGCGCCTTGCAGGATGGTGGTGCGCACGAAGAAGCCGGCTTGGTTGAGGGCCAGCGCAAACGCATCGGTGTTGGCCTTGCGGTCGACCAGATCGTCCTCGGTGCCGACCGAGAGATGCACGGCGATTTTGTTGTTGGCGAAGGTCGCGTAATTGATCGGCGAGGCGTCGAAGTAAAGCTGGCGGTTCTCCATCGGCGAGGCACCGAGGAACTTTTCGATGTTGTTCTGCCCGGGATGGCGCAGATTGTACTTCTGCCACATCTCCAGGACGTCATAGACGCCGTAGATGCCAGCGAACAGCTTCACCTCGGTCGACACCTTGGCGTGCGGGTCGCTGGGGTAGCCGTTTGCGAACACCGGGCCCCGGCCGGCGAGCGCCGCCAGCGCGCCGATGTTGCCGCCGGCCGAATGGCCGAACAGGCCGATGCGGTCGTCGGCGATGCGCATCTCCTTGGCGTTGGCGCGCACATACTGGATCGCAGCAAGAACATCCTGCACGGCGTGCGGAAAGGTCTTGGTACCGGTCTTGGCCAGCCGGTAGCTGATCGAGAACACCGCCACGCCGCGAGACGCCAACCAGGGTCCCCAGTACTGGAAAACGCCGCGTGCGCCCTGCACCCAGCCGCCGCCGTGGATACCGACCAGGACGGGAAACGGCCCGGAACCCTTGGGGAGGTAGAGGTCGCCAGCAAGTGCAACGCTGTCATGCGTGGCGTAGGTCAGCCCCATGCGCGTTTCGATTTCGCTCTGATTCCCGGCGTAATTCATGACATCCCTGCTCCGGCGCTGACGCTTTGCGGCGCCGATCTTGAAACACCGCCTTGGGTCGTGCAATGGGATGGAAGGGCAGGAAAACAAAGGGGCTTAGTTCATGTCAGGGACCACCGACGCGCATTCGTCGCTTGTGGTCGCCGGCGTGAAGATCGAGCTCATCGAGCGCGGCCAAGGAAATCCCAGAGCCCGCCCGATCCTGCTCCTGCATCCCAACATCGGCATCGAGCCGGCAGCGCCGGTGCTCGACGCGCTGGCCAAGGGCGGCCGCGTCATCGCGCCGACGCATCCGGGCTTCGGCGCATCGCAATTGCCGAAGGGAATGAACAGCATCGACGATTTGTCCTACTTCTATCTCGACCTGATGGAGCAACTCGACCTGCGCGACGTTCTTCTGGTCGGCGTCGGCATCGGCGGCTGGCTGGCCTGCGAAATTGCGGTCAAGACCACCGAGCGGATCGACCGGCTGGTGCTCGGCAATCCGCTCGGCATCAAGGTCGGCGATCGCGAGACCCGCGACATTTTCGACATCTGGTCGATCACCCAGCCGGAGATCGACGCCCTCGCCTATTTCGATCCGAGCATCGCCAAGCGCGACTACAACGCGCTGCCGGAGGCCGACGTGCTCGCCGCCGCGCGCAACCGCGAAGCGACGGCGCGCGTTGCGTGGTCGCCCTACATGCACAATCCCAAGCTGCTGGCGCGGCTGCGCCGCATCGACGTTCCGGTGCTGATCCTGTGGGGCACAGCCGACCGCATCGTCCTCAATTCCGGTTATGGGCGCGCCTATGCAGCCGCCATTCCCGGCGCGCGGCTTGAGACCATCGAGCGCGCCGGGCACTATCCTCACATCGAGCAGCCCGACGAGTTCGCGCGGCGCACCCTCGCCTTCGCCGAGCAGAAGCAGCAGGCGAAGGCGAGCGCGTAGGAGAAAATCCATGCGGGTCTATCAATTCACCGAGCAGGCGTACTACCCGGCCTGGAAGGACCACGCGGGCTCGCTGCGCATCAACCTGCCCAACAGCAAGCTCGATCCGACAACCGCCGGCGAGCTTTTTAACCGCTACTACGACGAATGGCAGGTCGCCGACGACATCGGCCTCGACATCATGCTCAACGAGCATCACCAGACCGCGACCTGCCTGTCGTCCACCGTCGTTGTCGGCCTGTCGATCATGGCGCGCATCACCAAGAAGGCGCGGCTGCTCGTGCTCGGCTACCCGCTTGGCCACCGGCCCGATCCGCTGCGTTGCGCGGAAGAGCTTTCGACCATCGACGTTGTCTCGGGCGGCCGCCTCGACATGGGATTCGTGAAGGGCGTTCCATACGAATTTCCGGCGTCGAACCAGAATCCGGTCGGTGTGATGGACCGGCTGTGGGAGGCACACGACTTCATCCTGAAGGCGATGAGCCACCGCGGCGAGCCATTCAACTGGGAGGGCGAATACTTCCACTATCGCCAGGTCAACATCTGGCCGCGCCCGATCCAGCAGCCGCACCCGCCGCTGTGGAGCACCACCAACAGCAAGAATAATGCGTACGCGCTCGGCGAGAAGGGTTACGTGATCGCGACGCTCGGCTCAGGCTACGGCACGCGTCCGCTCTACGATGCCTACCGGCAGGGCTACTACAAGACACACCGCAAGGCACCCGGCGCCGACCGCTTCGCCTATCTCGGCCTTGTAGCTGTCGCGCACGACGAAAGCGAAGCGCGCCGCCGCGGCGATCTGATCGCCGATTATCTGCGCACCTCGGCGATCGTCCACATTCCGTATCGCAATCCGCCGGGCTACCTCTCGATCGAAGACAACGCGAAAATCCTGAAAGGCTTCAAGCAGCCGCGCGGCACGGCCAAGGACGGCCGTCCGGTCGACATCTACACATGCAGCGTGCAGGACCTGGTCGACGCCGGCATTCTGTTCTGCGGCACGCCCGACCAAGTCTACAAGCAGATCGTCGAGTTCTGCGAATACTGCGGCGGCATGGGCAACCTGCTCATGATGGGCCAGGCCGGCTACCTCAATCACGCGGACACGGTCGACAACCTGACGCTGTTCGCGAAGGAAGTGATGCCGCGGCTTCAGGCGTGGAAACAGTCCGTGGCCGAGGTCGCAGCGGCTTAGCGATATGACCCACCCCGAGGACAGACCGCCTCCAGCGGTGGGGGTCTATTGGATCAAAGAGGACGATTACCCCTCGCTTCTGAAAATTTTCGACGACGGCCACAAGCTGCCACGCACCTGGAACGAGTGGCTGAAAATGGCCGAGGAGATGGAGCGCGGACTCAAGGCCTACGGTCACGCCGTCATACGCGTTCCCATCGATCCGAACACATTTCCGGATTGGTGCGCGGCCCATGGCACAAGCCCGGGCCGTGAAGGACGCAAGAGGTACGTTGCGGCAGCCGTCACCGACCGATACGGCAATCAAAGCTGACCATTGCGCCGGTCGGAGCTAGGACGGCTTGAAGCCAGTCCCGCCACACCTCTGACACTTCACCTTCTTGTCACCCTGTTTGAGGAGACCTTTGCCTTCGCAATTCTTGCATTTCGCTTTTGGTTTTCCCGTGTTCTTCTGCATGTTCCCTCCCAATTCAGCACGGCCGCTTGCCGTGCGGCAAACGGCAAGCCCACCATCGCATAACGCGAGCGGCATCCGCATCGGGATGGCCGCTCGCGCTGCCGATGTCATCGCACGATCAAGCGCGCGCGTATTTGCCGCGGTTGAAGAACCGGTCCTTGTTGTCGTCCGTCGCCGTTTCGCGGCTCGACTTGATGTCGCCTTGCTTGGCGATCATCGCCTTGACGGCCGGGCGCGCATTGATCTCGTCGAACCAGCGCTTGAGGTTCTGCTTCTCGTTCATCTTGGCGCCATGCTGCTCGTGCGCCCGCGTCCACGGAAACGTCGCGATGTCGGCGATCGAGTATTCGTCGCCGCCGAGATACTTCGCCTGACCGAGCCTGATATTGAGCAGCTCATAGAGCCGCAGCATCTCGCTTTTGTAGCGGGTGAATGAATATTCGTTGCCGGGCTTCGGCGCGAACAGGTTGAAGTGCGTGAAGTTTCCGAAAGCCGGTCCGTTGCCGGTAACCTGAACCATCAGCCATTGAATCTCGTCGTACTTCTTCCTCATGTCCTTCGACATGAACTTGCCGGTCTTCTCGGCGAGATACATCAGGATCGCACCTGACTCGAACACGGTGTACGGCTTGCCGCCCGGCCCCTCGTGATCGACGATCACCGGGATTTTCTTGTTCGGATTGAGCTTTTCGAACTCGGGCGAATGTTGAGCGCTGGCCCAGACGTCGACGGGCTTGAAATTGTATTTGAGCCCGCACTCCTCCAGCATGATGAAGATTTTCTGCACGTTCGGGCTGGTCAATCCATAGAAGTCGATCATTGATTCCTCACCACTCGTTGGTTGTCGCCACCGGCTCCCGATGGCCTGCACCGATCGCGTCCTGCGTCCGCGTGTCGCAGCGTGGCGGAGACTAACCCGGCCGGCCTTGCCCGGCCAAATGCCCGTGGCACATGCGGCGCTGTTGACTCCACCCACCGCCCCTGAAAACCTCGCTGCCACAGGGCGGTAGCGGGGGAATGCCTATCGGCTATCGTGCGGCCGCCCGTCGCGGGAAAGGAAACGATGTCGATCGGGTCATGCTTGCGACGTGCCATCGTCGCCGGCGCCTGCGTGCTGACAACCGCGAGCTTGGCGGCGGCGCAAGAGTCGCATTCAGAATCCGTCGAGCAATTCTACAAGGGCAAGCAAGTCCAGATCGTGGTCGGCTCGTCGCCCGGCGGGGGCTACGACACCTACGCGCGCCTTCTGGCGCGCCATCTTGGCGATCACATCCCCGGCAATCCGGCGGTCGTGGTGCAGAACATGAGCGGCGCCGGGTCGAACCGCGCCGCCGGGTACATCTATTCCGTCGCGCCGAAGGACGGCACCGTGGCCGGCGCAATCTTTCCCGGCGCGATCCTGCAGCCGCTGCTCGGCGGCACGCCCGTGCAGCACGAGCCGGCGAAGTTTCTTTATCTCGGCAACGCCAACAGCGACGTCTATGTCTGCTTCGTGCGCGCCGACGCGCCGGTGAAGGACTTCAAGGACGCGCTGTCGACCGAGCTGATCGTCGGCGCGAGCGGCGACGGCGCCACGACGCGGGACTTTCCTGTGATGCTGAACAATCTGCTGGGCGCGAAGTTCAAGCTGGTGATGGGCTATCCGGGCAGCCGCGAGATCACGCTGGCGATGGAGCGCGGCGAAGTGCAAGGCGTGTGCGGGATCGGCTGGACCGGAATCGAGATCCTTTACCCGGAATGGTTCGCCAAAGGGACCATCAAGCCGCTCGTGCAACTGAGCATCAAAGGCCACCGCGATCTGCATTCACGCAAGGTGCCGACCACGCTTGAATTTGCCCGCAACGACGACGAGCGGAGCGTGATGGAACTGATCTACAGCCAGGGCGTATTCGGCCGGCCCTTCGTGCTGCCGCCCGGCGTGCCCGCGGATCGTGTTGCCGCGCTGCGCAAGGCATTCATGGCCACGTTCGCCGATCCTCGGCTGTTGGCCGAAGCCAAGAAGATGAACTTCGACGTCGAGCCGATGTCGGGCGAGGACATGCAGGCGCTGGTCACCAAGCTCTACGCCACACCCGCGAATGTGGTCGAGAAGGCCAAGCAGGCGTTGACCGCGAAGCCACAGCGGTGATTGTCTCCATGCCAAAGTTCCGGGGGGAAGGCTGAGCGATGGAAGCGTTTACCGCAGAAGCGGCATTCATGGCGACGATGGCCAGCAAGGCCTTCTTCGCGCTGATGGAGCCGCACCGGCTGATGTTCCTGGGGCTGGGCTGCATCATGGGCCTGGTGCTCGGCATCGTACCCGGCATCGGCGGCTTGACCGGCACGGCGATGCTGCTGCCGTTCACCTTCGCGATGGACCCCTACTCCGCCTTCGCGCTGCTGCTCGGCCTCGGCGCCACCACGGCCACCGGCGATCCAATCCCTGCAATCCTGTTCGGCGTGCCCGGAGGTGCCGCCTCCGCGGCCACCGTGCTCGACGGCTTCCCGATGGCAAAGCGCGGCGAGGCCGGGCGGGCGCTCAGCGCCGCCTACATGTCCTCGCTGATGGGCGGCATCTTTGGCGCGATGCTGCTTGCAGTATCGATTCCAATCCTGCGCCCGGTCATGCTCTACCTCGGCTCACCCGAGCTGCTTGCGTTTTCAATATTGGGAATATCCATGGTGGCGGTGCTGTCCGGCAGCGCGCCGCTGCGCGGCGTCGCCGCGGCCTGCCTCGGCGTGATGATCGCCATGATCGGCTCGGACCCGCAGACCGGCACGCTGCGCTGGACCATGGACAGCCTTTATCTGTGGGACGGCTTGCGGCTAACACCGCTGCTGCTGGGCATCTTCGCGCTGCCGGAATTGTGCGATCTGCTGATCGGACGCACCACCATCTCGAAGTCGATCGACAAGGCCAGCATCTACAAAGGCCAGTGGCAGGGCGTGAAGGACTGCATGGAGAACTGGTGGCTGATCGTGCGCTGCTCCTGGATCGGCGGCGGCATAGGCTCGATCCCCGGCATCAGTGCGTCCGTCATCGACTGGCTCGCCTACGGCCACGCGCTCAAGACCGAGAAAGGCGCGAGAGAGACCTTCGGCAAGGGCGACGTGCGCGGGGTGATCGCCTCGGAGAGCTCGAACAATGCCAAGGAGGGCGGCGCGCTGGTCCCGACCATCGCGTTCGGCGTGCCCGGCAGCGCGACCATGGCGATCCTGCTCGGCGCCTTCCTGATTCACGGCCTGGTGCCGGGTCCGGACATGCTGCACAAGAATCTCGACATCACGTACACGATGGTGTGGTCGGTCGCGCTCGCCAACATCCTGGGCGCCGGCCTGTGCTACGCGTTCAGCCCGCAGTTTGCGCGGCTCGCCACGCTGCGTTACACGCTCATTCTTCCGGCGGTGATGGGCGTCGTTTATATCGGCGCGTTCGAAGCCAACCGGAGCTGGGGCGACTTGGTCGCGCTGCTGGCCTTCGGCGTGGTCGGCTGGCTGATGAAGCAGAACAAATGGCCGCGGCCGCCACTGGTGCTGGGCCTCGTGCTGGGCGACAGCATCGAGCGCTACATGTTCATCTCGGTCGAGCGCTACGGCTTCTCGTGGTTGTGGCGGCCGGTTGTCGCGGCGCTGCTGATTCTCGCGCTCATCGGCCTGCTGCGTCCGCTGCTTCAGGATATCCGACGGCAGGGCGGTCTCGCCAAGATGGCGGCGAGCTTCCAGGCACCGACCTTCAAGCTCTCGCAGCTTTTCACGCTGTTCTTCATATCGGTGATCGGCACGATGGTGATCGCCGCGTTGCCATGGCACTTCAGTGCGAAGCTGGTGCCCTTGGTGGTCGGCACCGTGGCGCTCACCGCCGCGGGCTTGAGCCTGTTCAACGAGGTGTTCCGCAAACCGGAAACCTCACCGTCCGGCCTCAGTGAGCAGGCGCAGCAGGAGATTGGGCGGGCGATCCACATGGATCTCACCTCCGACACCGACCACCTGCCGATGCGCGTGGTGGCGACGCGCGCCGCGCGTTTCTTCGGCTACCTCATTGCGTTCATGGGCTCGATGGCCGTGATCGGCCTGATTCCGACGGCAGGATTGTTCGTCGTCATATTCATGCGCCTTGAGGGCCAGGAGCGCTGGACGCTGACGCTGACCTATGCCGCAGTGCTGGCTATCTCGATTTACCTGGTGTTCGACCGGTTCATGTCCATCCCCTGGCCGCCGACGCTGCTCGGCCAACTGATCCCCGCGCTGAAGTTCATCCCCTCGGTTTAGGCACCGTTAACAGCTGGCTTCCCGGCGTTAACAGGTGGCTTCCCGGCGCCGGGGCTTTGCTAGCAAGTGGTTGGCAAACAGGAACGAATTTGTAGCTTTCCGCGTTGATGATGGCACGCTCGATTCGCCTGCGAATTGCGCGACGACAAAGGGAGAGCGTTTTATGGGCGGAAGGTTTCTTAGCCACTTTGCGGCCACAGCCATGACCTTGGCCGCGATAGGTGGAGCATCCGCCCAATCTTCCGTGATCCTGACGTCGCAGAACGCCGACCCGCCGGCCGCCGAAACCAGTCCTGCCCCTGCTGCCGCACCAACGGCGCCGGCGGCCGCTCCCGAGATAAAACCCGCCACCGGAGCAGACCTGCTGCAGGCGCCGATTGCTACCAACCTCCAGGGCAACGACGCCGCAATCGCCGAAAAATTGCGCGAGATGATCGCGACGAAACTCAACCGCGTCATCGAACGCAGACAGGATCGCGCGGGCGTTGAAGCGTTCTATCGCGATCGCGGGTTTGCGCCGCTGTGGGCTTCCGACGGCAAACCATCCGATCGCGCCAAGGCGGCGACCGCATTCTTGCGCGGCGTTGGCGCCGACGGGCTCGAGCCGTCCGACTATCCATTGCCGGGCTTTGCGGGCGAAGCCGAAAAGCTCGCGCAAGATGAGCTGGCGCTGACGCAATCCGTCCTGACTTTCGCGCGTCATGCGCGCACCGGCCGGGTCAGCTTCTCGCGCGTGAGCGGCGCGATCTTATACGAGCTGGAATTCCCCGAGGCCGCTGACGTGCTGGCGAACGTCGCGAACGCCGGCGATATCTCCGATGCACTCGGCGCCTATCACCCGCCACATGCAGCCTACAAGGCGCTGAAGGCCAAGCTGGCCGAAGCGCGCGAACAGAAAAAGGCACCCCTCGTCGACACGTTGATTGCCAACATGGAGCGCTGGCGCTGGGTGCCGCGCGACCTCGGGAAGTCGCATGTCGTCGTCAATATTCCCGACTACACGCTCGCCGTCTCCGATCAGGGCAAGGCCCGTTGGTCGACACGCATCGTGGTCGGCAAGGTCGGCGAGCAGGCGACGCCTCTGCTCAGCGAGACGATGAAATTCATCACCGTCAATCCGACCTGGAACGTGCCGCCCTCGATCATTCGGAACGAATACCTGCCCGCGCTGCAACGCGATCCCAATGCGCTCGCTCGCGTCGGCCTGAAGATTACGCACCGCAAGGACGGCAGCATCCACGTCTACCAGCCGCCCGGCGAGAAGAATGCGTTGGGCCGCATCCGCTTCAACTTCCCCAACAAGTTCCTGGTCTATCAGCACGACACGCCGCAGAAACATCTATTTGCGAAGGAGCAGCGCGCTTTTAGTCACGGCTGCATGCGGGTGCAAAATCCGGAGCAATATGCCGAGGTATTGCTGTCGATCTCGCAACCGTCCGAGCGCTACAGCGCGGAGCGCATCAAGAAAATGTACGGCGACAATGAACGCACCATCAATTTCAAGACGCCGATTCCGGTGCACATCACCTACCAGACGGCATTCGTCGACGAGGCCGGCCGGTTGCAGACCCGGCCCGACATCTATGGCCACGACAGGAAGATGACGGAGATGATGCGCAACGGACGCGGTGGCGCCGACACACCGATTGCGCGCAATTACAATTCGAGCAGCAAGTCGGTTGCCGCCCGGTCGCCGACCCGCTCCGACGACCCGCGGCCAAGCCGTCGTCTCGACAACAATTTCGACCGGGACAATGAGCGCATGGTCCGCCGCGCCGATCCGTTTGCCTTCCCACCGCCCAGCTATATCGCACCGACGCCGTATTTCGGCTCATCTGCTTCACGCCGGGGCTACGGCGCGCCGTACTGACCTCCCCTTCGTCGAGCCCGGAACGGGATACCAGGCCGGTTTATCTCCGCGCTGCGGGACGGCTTGGTGATCCGTAAAAACCGGGCAAAATCGACCCGAAATCGCGGTATCCGTGGCCAAAATGCACACCCTCGCGACATAAAGCTGAGCCTTGGGACGATCATTCCGGTTTCGGTAAACTCTCTCGTAGAAATTTGTTAAAGCTGATGCCGCCCATATATAGGGGCGTAGCTAGGCCGTTACTGGGCGTCGTAGGCCGTCCTGCGGAGACTTCCATGCATAAGAGGCGCCTCAATCACCTGCTGGCTGGCGCGGCCGTGACAGCAGTCCTGGCGCTAACCCCTTCTGGCGGCGGTATTTTTGCGCAGGCCAGCCAGCCGGTTTTGGCCTCCGTCCCGGTCTCCGAAGCCAACCCCCAGGCGACCCCGGCCACGCCTCAAGCTGAAGTTCATCCCGAAGCCGAAAAGGCCGCTCCCGCCGCAACCCCGGCTGCGCCAGCGCCACCATCCAAGGAGACCACCGGCAACGTCCAATACAAGATCGCCTCGGCGGAAGTGGATACCCAGATCGCCGATAAGCTGCGTGAGCTGAGCAGCGGCAAGTTCGACCGCCTGTTCGGCGGCCGCAAGGACCGCGCCGGAGTCGAAGCGTTCTACAGCGAGCGGAATTTCGCGCCGCTCTGGATCACCAATGGCGCCGTCAACCCGCGCGGCAGTGCCGCCACCGACTATCTCGCACATGTCGACGAGCACGGACTCGAGCCCGCCGACTATGCGACGCCTGCGTTCAAGACGGATGCGGAGGCCGACGCGCTGACCGAGGCCGAGCTCAAGTTGACCCAGTCGGTCATCGCCTTCGCGCGGCACGCGCAGACCGGCCGCGTGCACTATTCGCGGGTCTCCGCCGACATCCTGTACGATCTGGAGCGGCCGGAGCCCGCCGACATCCTGAAGAAGATCGCGACGTCGACCAGCACGGCCGACGCGCTCGACAGCTTCCACCCGCCGCACGCCGGCTACAAGGCGCTCCGGGCCAAGCTTGCGGAGTCCCGCAAGACCCCCGACGGCGCTCCGCGCATCCCCGGCGGTCTGACGCTGAAGTACGGCAAGGACAAGAAGGGCACCGAGGTCCTGATGGAGGACCCCCGGGTGCCGGCGCTGCGCGCCAAGCTCGGCGCCGAGGGCGACGCCGAGAGCAAGACTTATGACAAGGCGCTGGCCGACGCGGTGACCAAGTTCCAGAAGTCCAACAAGCTGCTGGCCAACGGCCAGCTCAACGCCGCGACGCTCGACGCGATCAACGGCCCACGCCGCGACCGCGACGCCGACGTGATCACCGCCAACCTGGAGCGCTGGCGCTGGATGCCGCGCGACCTGGGCAAGACCTACGTGATGGTCAACATTCCGGACTACACGCTCAAGATCGTCCGCGACGGCGAGCTCTACTGGCAGACCAAGATCGTGGTCGGCAAGCCGAGCCAGGCGACCCCGATCATCAGCGCCGAGATGAAGTTCATCACGGTCAATCCGACCTGGAACGTTCCTCCATCGATCATCCAGAACGAATACCTGCCGGCCATGGCGCAGGACCCCGGCGTGCTGGAGCGCATGGGCCTCAAGATCCAGCAGAACCCGGACGGCACCGTTCGCATCTGGCAGCCGCCGGGCGACCGCAACGCGCTCGGCCGCATCCGCTTCAATTTCCCGAACAAGTTCCTGGTCTATCAGCACGACACGCCGGACAAGCACCTGTTCGCGCACGATAAGCGCGCCTACAGCCACGGCTGCATGCGGGTGAACGATCCGCTGGTGTACGGCGAGAAGATCCTGTCGATCGCGCTGCCGCGGGAAAACTACACGGCGGAGCGGCTGCGCAAGATGTTCGGCGGCTCTGAGGTCAACATCAATTTTCCGTTCAACATCCCAGTGCACCTGACCTACCAGAGCGCTTACGTCGATGACGCCGGCAAGCTGGTGATCCGCGAGGACATCTATGGCCGCGACGCCCGCGTCGTCGCCGCGCTGAAGGGCTCCGAGCGCAAGGTCGCCGACACCCCGATGGACCGGCCGAAGCCCAATTTCGCCGCACCGGTGCGCGTCGCGCCGGGCACCTACGGCGGGTCAAGCGCGAGCGGGGTAACGTTCTTCGATCGCCTGTTCGGGGCGCCACCCGCCGCGGCCGTTCCGCCGAGGCCGATCCAGCGGCAGCGTTCGGCTTCGCAGAACGGCAATAATAGCGCGCGCAACTGGCGTTAGTGCCTACCCTTCGCCCGCAATAGCGTCAACGTGCTTACGGCGGGCGCGCCCCAGGATGAGGGCGGAGGAGAATCTAGGCTCTGAGGCCTTTCACGTTGTAGGCGAAGATCGGGCGGTGGAAGCCCTTGAGGATCAGCTCGCCGATCTCCTCGGCTTCGGCCACGTCCTCGATCGCGGCGAATGCCTTGGGCTCGACGAGAATCTGTCCGGCCTGCGCCTCGCCGCACAGCCGCGCCGCCAGATTCACCACCGAACCGATCGCGGAATAATCCCAGCGGCCCTCGAAACCGATCTGGCCAATGGTCGCATAGCCATGCGCGATGCCCAGGCCGAAGCCGAGCTGGTGACCATACTTGCGCCATTTGACCGCAAGCTGTGCGATGGCGTCACGCATCTCGACCGCCATCTGGGTCGCCCGCAGCGCCGGCTGGTCGCACTTGACCGGGTCGTTGAACAAGACCATCAGCCCGTCGCCGGCGAACTTGTCCAGCGTGCCTTCGTGCTTGTGGATCAGCGCACCGAGGCAGGCGTGATACTCACCGAGCACGCCCATCACCTCCTCCGGTTCCGCCGTCTCGGCGAACGCGGTGAAACCGCGCATATCGCAAAACACCACGCTGATTTCTCGGCGGTGGCTCTTGATGACGTCGTCGCCGGACGTGACCAGGAGCTCGGCGACCTGCGGCGCGAGGAACCGCTTGAGCCGGCCGACGCGCTCAAGCTCTCCGACCTGATCCGCCACGCGCTGCTCGAGCGACTTGTTCCATTCGTTGACCTGGTCGTGGAGCTCCTTGATGCGCAGCACCGACTTCACACGCGCCACCAGCGAGGTCTGGTCCACCGGCTTGGTCAGATACTCGTCGGCGCCGGCTTCAAGCCCGGCGACGATATCCTTGCTGTCAGCCTTCGCGGTCACCAGGATGATCGGTGTGAACGGCATGCTCTTGTCGGCCTTGATGCGCTTGGTGACCTCGATGCCGTCAAGCTTCGGCATCATCACGTCGAGCAGGATCAGGTCCGGCAAATGCTGCTTCACGGCAACCAAGGCCTCTTCGCCGTCGGCGGCTTGCAGCAGCTCATAGCCGTGGACGCCGAGCCTCGTGACAAGGATGTCACGATTGGTTTCATTATCGTCGACGATCAGGATACGTGGCGGACTGTGCATGACGACGCTATTCCAAATGCTACTTCAAATATTCCTTGATCTTTGCCAGCAATTGCCGCGGGCTGTACGGCTTGGTCACGTAATCGTCGCACCCGGCGGCGCGCGCCTTCTCGGCGTCGCCGCTCAACGCGTAGGAAGTCACCACGATAATCGGGATCGCGTTCCAATCGGGATTGGCTTTGATGCGGCGCGTTGCCTCATAGCCGTCCATGACCGGAAGCTGGATGTCCATGAGGATCAAATCCGGCTTCTGCTTTGCGACGGCGTCAATGGCCTGCTGGCCGTTTTCGGCTTCGACCATTTCATAATCCGTGGCGCCGAGCAGATCGCGCAGGATCTGCCGGTTGTCTTCCTGATCCTCGACCACCAATATGGTTTTGGTCATGCCTGCCTCGCTTGCTGTTCAGTTTCAACCGGAAGCGTCAACGTAAACGTCGAACCGCTGCCGACCTCCGATTCAACCCACAGCCGGCCGCCGTGCATTTCCATGATGCGCCGGGCGATCGCCAGGCCAAGCCCGGTGCCGCCTTTGGCCTTGGTGAGAGAATTGTCGGCCTGCTGGAATTCGTCGAAAATCTTCCCTTGGTCCGACTTGGCAATGCCAGGCCCAGTGTCGCGCACCGCGACCGTGAACGATCCGTTGGACGCCGATGCCGCGATCACCACCTCACCCTTATCGGTGAACTTGATGGCGTTGCCTACCAGATTGAGCAGAACTTGTGTCAGTCGCCGCTCGTCGCCCCGGCCTTGCGGCAATTCATTCGGCATCTCGACCTTGAGGTCGATGCGCTTGTTTGCTGCCAGCGACTCAACAGCTCCATAAACGTCATGCACCACCTGACGGAGCGAATAGTCGCCGATCGCAAGCGCCAGCTGGCCGGCTTCGATCTTCGAAAGGTCAAGCACGTCGTTGATCAGCCCGAGCAGGTGCTTGCCGTTGCGCTGCACACGCTCCAGCGTGGCGCGCATCTTGTCCGGCGTGTCGCCATAGATGCCGTCCATGATCAATTCGGTATAGCCGAGAATGGCGTTGAGCGGCGTGCGCAGCTCGTGGCTCATGTTGGCGAGGAACTGCGACTTGTGCTGGCTTGCCTCGGCAAGTTGACGGCTCTTGTCCTGGATCTCGTCGAACAGGCGGACGTTCTCGATCGCGATCGCCGCCTGGTCGGCGAAGGTCGCAACCAATTCGATCTGCTTGTCGGTGAAGGGGCGTACATCGGCGCGCGTGAGGGTCAGCACCCCGACCGGCTCGCCCTCGCGCAGCATTGGCACGCCCAGCATGGTGCGGAACCCGCCAATCCTCTGTGCCTCCGGCCAGTCGAACTCCGGGTCATTGTGCACGTCGGGGATATGGACGACTTTGCCCTCGGCGAGCGCGCGGCCGGTGCCGGTCTTGCGGTTGGCTTCGACCGGTTGGTCCTTGACATATTCGAGGAACGCGTCAGGGAAGCCGTACGCCACTGCACGATAGAAAACATCCCCCTCGCGTTTGGTAATCGTGCCTTGATCGGCGTCGCACAGGTGGGCTGCCGACTTCAAAAGCGTGTCGAGCACGGTCTTGAGGTCGAACGTTGAACGGCTGATGACCTTGAGGACGTCGGCGGTGGCGGTCTGCTGCTGCAGCGATTCGGTGAGGTCGTCGGTACGCGCCTGCACCTCGTCGAACAGGCGGACGTTCTCGATGGCGATCACCGCCTGGTCGGCGAAGGTTTCAATCAGTTCGATGTGTTTGTGATCGAACGGCCGCACGGTGGTCCTGCTCACCACCAGCACACCAATCAAACTTTTCTCGCGCAACAGCGGAACACCCAGATGGGTTCGATAACCCCCCAATCTCTGGGTTTCAAACGCAGTATATTCGGGATCGTCGAGCACGTCGGCGATTTGAACCGACTTTCTGGCCAACTGAACCCGGCCAACCACGCTGCCCTTCCCAGGCGGAAACGCCAAAGTTTTCATGTGAGCATCGTATTCCAGCGTGTGGCCGTAGCTGGCAGCGGAATAATAGCCATCGTCCTTCCCGGTCGGACGAAGGATTTGAGCCTTGTTGGCGTCGCAAAGCTGCGCGGCGGATGCCACCAGAGTTTTGAGCACAGCCGGCAGATCGAACGCGGAGCGGCTGATGACCTTGAGGACGTCGGCGGTGGCGGTCGGCTGCTGAAGCGATTCGGTGAGATCGTCGGTGCGCTGGCGCAGTTCGCTGAGGAGGCGCGTGTTCTCGATGGCGATGACCGCTTGAGCGGCGAAGTTCGACACCAGCGCAATCTGCTTGTCGGTGAAGGGCCGCACCTCCGTGCGGTAGATGATGATGGCGCCGACCAGCTCGTTGTTCTTGAGCATCGGCACCGCAACAATGGAACGCGCGCCGCCATACATGGAGGGCGGGCTCGGGTTCGGCTCTGTCGACTCGTCAACGATGTGGTCCACCGCTTTGGTCCGCAGGATGCGGTTCAGGCGGTCGCTGACCTCCGGCCTGAAAGCTCCGCGCTGCCTCTGGAATTCGACCAATGCGGCAGGAGTGCCAGTGCCTGCAACGCGATGAAACTGTTCTCCGTCGAAACGAAACAGCGTGCCGAACTTGGCGTCGCAGATCCGGGTGGCGTTCTCCAACATGGCCTGGAACACCGGCTCCAGTTCGCCGGGCGAGGAGCTGATGACCTTCAGCACCTCGCTGGTCGCGGTCTGCTGCTCCAGCGATTCGGTGAGATCGTCGGTGCGCTGGCGCAACTCGCTAAGCAGTCGCGCGTTCTCGATGGCGATGACGGCCTGGGCGGCGAAGTTCGTGACCACCTCGATCTGCTTGTCGGTGAACGGACGCACCTCTTGGCGGTAGATGGTGATAGCGCCGACCAACTCGTTGTCCTTAAACATCGGCACGATAATGTGCGATCGCGCCCCCCCCAGTATGCTCGAAGGGCTCGGAACAGCTTCTTCCCTGTCATCTGCGCTGCGAACGACTTGCCTTGCCTGCAACAAACGGTCGAGCGACGCTCCTGGCGACGACCGGAACAAACCACGTTGGCGCTGGAACTCGGTGAGTGCGGGCGGGGTGTTGTATGCAGTTTCAAAGCGAAATTGATCGCCTTCACAGCGAAACAGAATCCCGAATTTGGCCTCGCACAGTCGCGTTGCGTTCTCCAGCATCGCGCTGAACACTGGCTCCAGATCGCCCGGCGAGGAGCTGATGACCTTGAGCACCTCCGATGTCGCGGTCTGCTGCTCCAGCGACTCGCTGAGATCGTCGGTGCGCTGACGCAGCTCGCTGAGCAGCCGCGTGTTCTCGATGGCGATCACGGCCTGAGCGGAAAAGTTCTGGACCAGCTCGATCTGCTTGTCGCTGAAGGGACACACCTCTTGCCGATAGATGCCGATGGCGCCGATCAGAGTCGATTCCTTGAACATGGGCACGACCAGAAGCGTGCGAATGCCACCCAGATCAACTCCTGCAACCGCCCGCGCGTCACGTTCGCGATAGGCTTGGTCCTTGCTGTAGTCCGCGATATGCACCGTCTCGCCGGTAGAGATGATGCGGCTGAGCGGATTGTGCGGGCCGGGCGAGCTTTTTTCGCGCTGAAGCGCGTCCGAAAAAGCGGGCGGGACGTTAATCTGTGATACGAGCCGAAGAACTCCGTCCTCAAATCGAAACAACGTTCCGAATCTGGCCTCGCATATATTGGTCGCATTTTCGAGGATCGCCCGGAAAACCGGATCCAAATCGCCGGGTGAGCTGGAAATGACACGCAGCACCTCCGACGTCGCAGTCTGCTGCTCCAGAGCCTCGGAGAGATCGTCGGTGCGCTGGCGCAGTTCGTTGAGCAGCCGCGCGTTCTCGATGGCGATCATCGCCTGGGCGGCGAAATTCTTGAGGACCGACAATTGCTTGTCCGACAGCGGGCCTGGCACCAATCGCACCACGCTGAGGGCGCCGATCGCCGCATCGCCGCGCATCAGGGGCATGATCGTCACCGCGCGATACCCGCTGGCTAGGAAATTCTTGGCGCCAACGGCAAGCGCGGGTGGCGAATTCTTTACATCGGGAACGTCCACCATCTCCCGATCGAGAATCGCGACACCGTGCAAATACTCGCGTGTGAGCGGAAATGGAAAGCGCTGGCGCCACTGTTTCTCGCGAGCTTGGTCGCTTTCGGCCATCGCGGCGGCTCTGATCATGCCGTTTTCCGGGATGGCAACGAAAATGGCTGCGCCGGGAAAAAATCGCGTGCCACTTTGCACGATGGCATCGAACACCGGTTGCGCATCACTGAGAGAATTGCTGATGACGTTAAGCACTTCGGATGTTGCGGTCTGCCGGTCCAGGGATTCCCGTAGCTCGTTGAGCAGCCGCGTGTTCTCGATGGCGATGACCGCCTGCGCGGCGAAGTTGGTCACCAGCTCGATCTGTTTTCTCGAGAACGGCCGGACCTCCTGGCGGAAGATGGTGATGGCGCCGATCAACTCGTTCTCCTTCAGCATCGGCACGACGATTGTCGTGCGAGCGTCCGCGAGCTTGGCAACCGGTTCGTCCGGGTATTCCGCCTTGATGTCCTCTATGGCGATGACCCGCTTGGCCTTGGCCAGACGACCGAGAGTGGGCGACGCGCTAAGCGGCTGAATCGGGTCTTGAACGTGTCCCCGACTGAGGGCAGCGGGCACGTTATAAGCGGCGGCGCGCCGGTAGCCGTTCCCCTCGAACAATTGCAGGCTGCCGAATTTGGCGTCGCAAATCCGGGTGGCGTTTTCCAGGATGGTGTCAAATACGGGCTTCAGCTCGCCGGGCGAACTGGAGGTGACCCTGAGCACTTCGGCGGTCGCGGTCTGCTGCTCCAACGACTCGGTGAGATCGTCGGTGCGCCGGCGCAGTTCGCTGAGCAACCGCGCGTTCTCGATGGCGATGACGGCCTGCTTGGCAAAACTTTCGACCAGTTCGATCTGGTGCGCGGTGAACGGCTGCACCTGCTTTTTGTAGATTCCGATCGCCCCCAGCAACGCGCCATCCCGGAGCATGGGTACATTGACCACGCTGCGCGCGCCGCCGTCGTCGGCGAGAATCACGGCATTCTGTTCGCCGGCAAGGTAGGCTGCTTCCTTGCGGATGTCCTCCATGTGATAGACGCGCTTTGTTTTTACAACGCGGCCGAGCGGATTGTCGTCGGGCGGCCGGAAAACCGGCTGCCGCTGCCGCACCTTGAAAAGCTTGAGTGGCACGTTGTGCAGCGCCACCGTCCGGAATGTGCCCTCGCCTTCGTAGAGCATCATCACGCCGAACTTGGCGCCGCAAATCCCAGTCGCCCTGTCCAGAATGGCACTGAAGATCAACTCGAGCTGCCCGGGCGAATTGGCGATGATCTCGAGGATCTCGGTCGCGGCCTTCTGCTCTTCGATGGCCTTGTCCCGCTCGTGGCGAAGCTGCGCGACCTGATCGGCCGGTTGACGGGGCTTGGCGCGCTGGCGAGACGCACGCGGCGGCGGAAAGCGCGGCGGTTTGACCGGCTTGCGGCGCCCCGACTTCATTGCGCGGCCTGACGTTCCACGTTGATCGGCAGCGAGAACTGGAAGGTCGAGCCTTTGCCCAGTTCGGATTCGACCCACAGGCGGCCGCCATGCATCTCGACGATCTGCTTGGCGATGGCGAGGCCCAGACCCGTTCCGCCCTTTTGCTTGGTGGTCGAAGAATCGGCCTGCTGGAACTCCTCGAAAATCTTCGCCTGGTCGGTCGACGCAATGCCGGGACCGGTATCGGTGACGGACACGGTGAACGAATCGTGCGACGCGACGGCCTTGATCGTAACGCCACCGTCGTCGGTGAACTTGAGCGCGTTGCCGACCAGATTGAGCAGCACCTGGGTGAGCCGGCGCTCGTCGCCATGTGCGTTGGGCAGTTGGGCTGGCACCTCGACGTTGAGGGCGAGATTCTTGTTCTTGGCGAGAGACTCGACCACGCCGAACACGTTGTAGACCATGTCCTTGATCGAGTAGTCGGTGAGCGAAAGCGTGAGCTGGCCGGCCTCGATCTTCGACAGGTCCAGCACGTCGTTGATCAGCCCGAGCAGATGCTTGCCGTTGGTCTGCACCCGGGTCAGGACGCCCGCCATCTTTTCCGACGGATCGCCATAGATGCCGTCAAGAATGAGTTCGGTGTAGCCGAGGATGGCATTCATCGGCGTCCGCAGCTCGTGGCTCATGTTGGCGAGGAATTGGGACTTGTGCTTGCTGGCCTCGGCGAGCTGGCGGCTCTTCTCCTCGATCTCCAGGAACAGCCTCGCGTTTTGGATGGCGAGCACCGACTGGGCGGCGAAGGTGCGCAACAGGTCGACCGTATTCTTTGGAAACTCGCCCGGCTCCTTGCGGCGCACCACAAGCGCGCCGAAAATTTCGTCGGAACGCAGCAACGGAACCAACAAACGCGCGAGATAGCCGCCGCGCAACATAATTTTATTGATAGGCGACGGCGACTCGTTTCTCAGGTCCGCAATCTGGACCGGTTCGCCTCGCTCGGTGGCCTCGCTGACCGCCTCCGAAATACTGATGTGCTGATCGCGCACCGCCGCGATCATCTCGTCGCTCATGCCATAAGTTGCGCGGAGCCGAAACTCCTGCTGCACCTCGTCGAACACGTAAATGGCGCCAGCTTCGGTCTTGGAAAGTTGCGTTGCCTTGGCCACGATCGTCGAGAGCACCTGCTCGAGATCGAGCGTCGAGTTGACGGCTTGGGACACTTCGCCGAGCGCGCGCAGCTCGCCAACCGATTCCGCCAGTTCGCTGGTGCGCTGCTCGACCTTGTTTTCCAAGTCGGCGTAGGAGTCCTGCAGCCGCTCGCCCATGTCGTTGAACTGGTCGGCGAGACCTTCAAGCTCGTCGCCGGTTTTGATCGAGATGCGCTGCGAGAAATTGCCACCGCCAATGCGCGCGGCGCCCGCGCGCAACGCCTGGATCGGACCGACCATGCGCCGGGCCAGGAACACGCCCGCCAATCCGGCGAAGATCAGCGCGGCGAGCAGCACATAAACGAGCCGGTAAAGCGCTTCGTAGAGCGACGCGTAAGCCTCCTCGACGGGCAGCTCGACGAACATCCGCCAGCCGAGCGGCTCGATTGGCGCCGAAGCCGTGAGTACCTCCCGGCCCTGGATGTTCTGCGCGACCTGCAGGTCGCCGTCGGGATCGTTCGGATCGCTCTGGCGCGCGGCGCGTACCTGCGGCAGCCGTGACATGTCGGTATTTCGCAGCACCAGGCTGATGTCGGGATGCGCGATCAGCCGTCCCTGCCGGTCGATCACATAGGCGCTGCCGCGCTCGCCGACCTTGATCTGCGAGACCACGTCCCAGATCAGCTTGAGATTGACTTCGGCGATGCTCACGCCCGCGTCGCGCCGGGTGCCGGCGAGCGAGAGCGTCATGTAGGGCTCGGACTCGCGGCGGAAGTAGACCGGGCCATAGTAGACCTTGTTCGCCGCAGCCTCGGTGAACTTCGGCTCTTTGGAAAAGTCGATGCCGCTGCCGACCACATCCATGGCGAGACGCGAGACACGCAGCCGCTCCTTGCCCGAGGAATCGACCTGCGCCAGCTCGGTGATGGCGGGCACCTGGCGAAGCAGGCGCAACGCGTCAAAGCGGCGCTGCTCGATGGAGCTTGCCGACCACGGCAGTTGCGTCGTCCAGCCCAGCTGGCTTTCGATTTCCTTGATGAACTGGCTGATCTTGGCGGACGCTGCCTCGGCCTGCTCGCGCTGGATGCGGATCAGCGCCGCCTTGTGCTCCTGGTAGTAGAAATAAACCTCGAACATCCCATTGGAGAGCAACGCGACGCTCACCACCAGGACAAACAAGCCGACGTATTTTGTGAATAGGCGGCTGCGGATCGGGGGCGCCGCTTCCGCCGCGCCCTGGCCGGGCGCAACGGCCGCAGGCGGGCCCTCGGCGGCAGGCCGCCGGCGCCAGATCCTGTCCAGGACACGAAGATTCCCCATGCCGGGAAGGTAGCGGGACCGGGCCAAATTGTCTCGCACCGGCCGAGAGATTAACCCCCAGCAAGATGCGTCGATATGGGTGTTTTGGCTTGAATCTGCTTACTTTCCATGCCGGCCCCGTGGTCATGCCCGTTCGACCCGTTGTGCTATGGTTTCGCCTTCCCCGCCGGCGCCAGGAGGACGAGTGGTTCAGCGCGATCTCATTTTTGACCTTGGCATGTACGAAGGCCAGGACTCTAAATTCTACCTGTCCAAGGGATTTCGCGTCGTCGCGCTGGAAGCCAATCCCGAGCTGTGCCGGCGCAATTCGGAAAAGTTCGCGGAAGAGATCACCGAAGGCCGGCTCACCATCGTACCCAAGGCACTGTGGCACGAGGCCGGCAAGCACATCCCGTTCTATATCTATTCGGCCTGGAGCAGCATCTATCCGGACGTCGCCGGGCGCGATAACAGCCCGACCACCGAGGTGCAGGTGGCCACCACGACGGTCGCGGAAATGTTCGCGCAGCATGGCGTACCGCACTATCTCAAGTGCGACATCGAAGGCGCCGACAAGATCGTGTGCGATCAGGTCAGCGCCCAGCCGCTCAAGCCCGACTTCGTGTCGTTCGAAGACGAATACGGCGAGCTTGCAAAAATCCTGGCGGCGGCCGGCTACGACCGCTTTCAATTCGTCAACCAGGGCCGCCTGCACAAGACGCGTCCACCCCATCCGCCCCGCGAAGGGAAATTCGCCGACGCGCAATTCGACGGCGCCAGCAGCGGATTGTTCGGCCGCGAGCTCAACCCGCGCCACTGGATCGATCTCACGGAATACGAGCGCCGCTTGCAATTCTGGATCGCGATGCGCGAGCGGCGCGTCAATCCGCTCGTTGAATACGCCTGCCGGAGGATCGGCAAGGCGTTCCGCCTGGACTGGCTGGTCAAGACCGGCTGGGCCGACGTCCACGCCACGCGCGCGGATGTGCTCAGCCGGCCGCCTGACCTGACGTTTACACCAGCGAGAAGTCGGTGATCTTCAGATCGTAGCCGTTGCTGAAGATCGCGAGCTCCTGCATCGCGTCACCGGGCGCCCCGGGCTGAAAATACAGCGTGTCGTTGGCTGTGTCGTACACGAATTGCTTCGTCTGGGTCGACGTGGCGCCGGCTCCTTTGACAA
>JBEVIJ010000240.1:0-27075 GCA_040510745.1 Xanthobacteraceae bacterium | reverse complement strand
TCGTTGATGACGTCGAGCAGATATTGTCCGCTCTGTTTGATGTCGCGGCAGTACTCGTAATACTTGTCGGCGCCGAGCGCGCCGAACATCCCGGATTCCATGATCTCGGAGAACCCGATCACGGCATTGAGCGGCGTGCGCAGTTCATGGCTCATGTTGGCCAGAAATTTCGACTTGGTCTGGTTGGCTTCCTCGGCGCGGGTCTTCTCCTCGGCATATTTCTGCGCCATCTCGCTGAGCTGGCGGGTCTGGGTCTCAAGCTTGTGCTGGGAGTTGCGCAGGTCAGCGACGGTGGCAATCAACCGCTGCTCGCTGTCCATCAGCTTCTTTTCGTGCTGCTTGAGCGGCGTGATGTCGGTGCCGACCGAGACATAGCCGCCGTCCTTTGTGCGCCGCTCGCTGATGTGCAGCCAATGCCCGTCGTCGAGCTGTGCTTCGAAGGTGCGCGCACCGGGGATTGTCGGACCTTCACTCATGACCTTGGTGCGGATGATGTGCTTGCGGCCCGCGGCGACCACTTCCTCGTAGGAGGTGCCGGCGGAGATCGCGGCGTCGGAAAGATTGTGCAGGTCCTGGAAATTCGAGTTGCACAGCACCAGCCGATTGTCGGCGTCCCAGAGTACGAAGGCTTCCGGAATCGTCTCGATGGCGTCGCGCAGTCGCAAGTCCGCGGCTGCGGTCTTCTCCACCAGCGTCTTCTGCTCGGTGACATCGACCGCGATGCCGATCAGGTGCAGACCCGGCTCGCTCGGCTGACGCACCATCTCGCAACGCACGCGCAGCCAGACCCATTTTCCATTCGCGTGCAGCATGCGGAATTCGTGGTCGATCGCATTGGCGGTCGCATCGGCGAGCTGTTCTGCCACCTCGTAGAGCTTGATATCGTCGGGATGGACGATGTGGCTGACCTCGCCGAACGTCATCAGCTCATCGCGTGGCGCAAGCCCCAGGATCGCGAACATGGAGTGCGACCAGTAGATGCGGCCACGCGCGATATCCCAGTCCCAGAGGCCGCAGCGGCCGCGATTCAGCGCCGTGTCGATGCGGCTTCGCACCGTGTCGTAGATGAAGTCGGCTTCGCGCGCGCGCGTCGCCTGCCAGTGGAAGGCGAAGCCGAGGATCAGCAGCACAAAGCCGGTGGTGGCGGATAGTGTCACGGTTAGTGTGGTGTCAGCCCGCCAGCGCGCCAGCGCGTCGGCGCGCGACTGCACCACCGCGAGCTGGCCGCGGCCTGGCGCCAGCGTGCGCACCGTGGCGAACGCCCGGTTGCCGCCGGCGAGGGGAATTTCGACCACGCCGGCGCTCGCGCCCAGGATGGTCAGCGCCGGCACGTCGCCCAGCACGTCGTTGAGCTTCTGCCCGATCGGTGCGCCGACCGGCGGGATCGCCGCGGTGACGATGCCGTCGGAATTGCTCAGCAGGATGACGCGCCCGAACATCGTGGCGCGAGCCGCCAGCGCGCGCTCCAGGATTTCCCGGCGCGCGCTCTCGGCGCTGTCCGTGCCGGCCAGCCGATTGAAGCGTTCGGCGGCGAAATCGGCGATGTCGAGTATGTCGTGGATCGCGTCGGCAATCGCCTGCCGGCGGTGATCCAGCACCTGGACGACCGAGCCGACACCGATGGTGAGCAGGAAGGCGATGATCAGCGCGGGAACCGCGCGGCGCAGCGCAGGCTCCGCCGTGAGCAACCGCCGGTACGCGGGCTTGGCGATCGACTGCGCGAGACCTTTGATGGAATCCGGTCGCGCAGACGCACTCGCCGCTTCGGCGCGCGCCATTCAGGCCCCCGTATGAATTGAATCCCCAGAAACCGCCCTCGGAGGGACGTGCCGTGTCGCCCCGAATCACGTTCATTTGAATCGATGGACGAATTTGTGTCGAGAGTCGGAGTCAACATTTTTCGTTAACTTTTCAACTGAAATCGCACGTGAGTCTAAAATGCATCGGATCGAGAGAATGGGAATCGTATCAACAGCTTACGCGAGCGAAGGTGGGCGTCTCGCATCAGAACAATTCACGCGTCGGCCAATGCACGTTGCGCGATGTCGCTAGCATCGCGCGAAAGGTTCGGCTGTGCCGCAACACGCCGCAGCGCCGCCTCGGCGTGGCCGCGCCGAACCGGCTCCAGCATGCGCCAGCTCTTGAACGCGGAGAGCATGCGCGCCGCCACCTGCGGGTTGGCGGGATCGAGCGCCAGCACCGTGTCGGCGATGAACTCGTAGCCTGCGCCGTCCGCCCGATTGAACTGGGTCTGGTTGCCGACCGCGAACATGGTGATCAGCGAGCGCACGCGGTTCGGGTTGGACATCGAGAACGCCGGATGCGCGGTGAGCGCACGCACCCGCGCCAGTGTGGTGGCGTGCGGCGCGGTCGCCTCCAGCCCGAACCATTTGTCGAGCGTCAGCGCATCGTCGCGGTAGCGTTCGAAGAACGCCTCCAGCGCGGCGATGCGCTCCGCGCCGTCGTGCTGATTGAGAGTTGCGAGTGCGGCCATGCGGTCGGTCATGTTGTCGGCCGACTTAAACTGTTCGGCGGCCAGCCGGATCGCGTGGGATTCGGCAGTCGCGGCGAGCAGGTCGAGGCTGATGTTTTTCAGCGCCCGGCGACCGGCGCTCGCGGCGTCCGGCGTGTAGGGGCCGTTTGTCGTCATCGCACGATAGGTCTTGGTCAGCTCGGCGTTGAGGTGCAGCCCGATCAGCGCACGCAGGCCGGTGCGGGCGCGGAAAATGGCGTCGGGATCGACGTTTTTGCCGATCTCGCGCGCGATGTCGGCTTCGTTCGGCATCTGCAGCGCCTCGGCGATGAAGGCGGGCTCGAGCGAAGCATCGGCCAGGATCGCCGCCAACGCCTTAAGCAGGCCTTCGTCGGCCTCGGGGTCTTGGCCGGCGCGCAGCCGTGCCACGTTGCCAGTGAGCATGCCGGTAGCGAGTGTCTGCACCGCGTGCCAGCGATTGAACGGGTCGCTGTCGCGCGCGGCGAGTGTGCGCAGGTCGTCGGAGGTGAGCTTGGCGTCGAGCCGGACCGGCGCCGAGAAGCCGCGGTTGATCGAGAGCACGGGCTGCTCAGTGACGGCGGTGAACGTGAAACTCTGCGATGGCTTGTCGAGCACCAGAACGCCGCGCTCGGGCGGCAATCCTTCGGCGAGCTTGAGCGGCAGGTCGCCGGATTTTCCCACGAGGCCGATGCCGAGCGGCACCACTTGCGGCTCTTTCGTCGGCTGTCCCGGAGTGGGTCGGGTCGTTTGCGCGACGTCGAGCCGATAAGTTTTGGCGGCGGCGTCGTACCGGCTGGTCGCTGCGATCTCCGGCGTGCCGGCCTGCGAATACCAGCGCATGAACTGCTTGAAGTCGCGGCCGCTGGCATCGGCGAAGCACTGCACGAACTGCTCGATGGTTGCCGCCTCGCCGTCATGACGCTCGAAGTACAAATCCATCCCTTGGCGGAACAGTTGCGGACCGATTAGGGTTTTGATCATCCGCACCACCTCGGCGCCTTTGTCGTAAACGGTCGACGTGTAGAAGTTATTGATCTCGCGGTAGAGTTCCGGCCGTACCGGGTGGGCGAGGGGCCCGGCGTCCTCGGTGAACTGCACGGTGCGAAGCCCCCGCACGTCGCCGATCCGCGCCACCACACGCGAGCGTTCGTCCGAGGTGAACTCCTGATCGCGGAAAACGGTGAGGCCCTCCTTCAGGCAAAGCTGGAACCAATCGCGGCAGGTGATGCGGTTGCCCGTCCAGTTGTGGAAGTACTCATGCGCGATGATGGCTTCGATGTTGACGAAGTCCTGGTCGGTCGCGGTGTCGGGCGAGGCCAGCACGTACTTGTCGTTGAAGACGTTGAGCCCCTTGTTCTCCATCGCGCCCATGTTAAAGTGGCTGACCGCGACGATCATGAAGATGTCGAGATCGTACTCGCGGCCGAACGCCTGTTCGTCCCAGCGCATCGAGCGCTTGAGCGAGTCCATCGCAAAGCCGCACAGCTTCTCCTTACCGGGCTCCACGTAGATGCGCAGCACGACCTTGCGGCCGGACATGGTGGTGAAGCTGTCCTCGACCACGCCGAGCTTGCCGCCGACCAGCGCGAACAGATAGGATGGCTTCGGCCACGGGTCGTGCCACACCGCGAAATGGCGGCCGTTCGGCAGATCGCCGTGCTCGGTGAGATTGCCGTTCGCCAGCAGCACCGGCGCTTCGGATTTGTCGGCCTCGATGCGCGTGGTGTAGACCGCCATCACGTCCGGGCGATCGGGGAAATAGGTAATGCGGCGGAAGCCTTCCGCCTCGCACTGCGTGCAATAGGCGCCGGATGCGCGGTAAAGCCCGGACAGTTGCGTGTTAGCGGTCGGATCGACCAGCGTCTCGATCTCCAGCGTGAACGCCCGGTTCGGTGGCTGCGGGATGGTCAGTCCGTCAGGCGCCGCGGCGTAGCGGTCGGCCGGCAACGTTTCACCGTCGAGCTTGAGCGAAACCAGCGTGAGCCCGTCGCCGTCGAGCTTCAGCGGGGCGGGCGCGCCGGCGGCCGGGTTCGGCTTGAATACGATGGTGGCGCGAACCGGGGCCCTAGTTGCATCGAGCTTGAAGTCGAGATGCACGGTTTCGACCAGCCAGTCCGGCGGGCGGTAATCGGAAAGGCGGACGGCGCGGGCTTCTTCGGTTCGCATGATGTTGGGCATGTCCGGTGGGCAGCGATCTAGCTAGCCCGGAACGCCGGGGGAAGTCACGTTATCGGCGCGTTGCTAGATCGAAATGTGGGGAAGGACTAGCATCGCCGCAATACAACGGTCCCTAGGGAGGATCACATGACTCACTTCACATTCGGTTCTGGATGCCCATGTTGTGTGCCGCGCGCCGGCCTGTCGCGACGGCAGTTCCTGTGCACCACCGCAGCGGCCACGGCGGCCGCCCCCGCGATGGCGAGCCGGCCGATCCTGCTCAAGGGTGGCTGCGTGCTTTCGCTCGACAAGGCGGTCGGCGATTTCGAAAGGGCTGATGTGCTGTCGCTGGCGCACTGGATCTGGAGGTCTACGGTCGCGCCACCGTTGCTGACGTTGTAGTTCGCCCGGCAGCGCAACTTTTCTCTGTTGTTGTTGACGGCGATCGTGCCGGTGCCGGTCCAGGCACCTGCCATGCTGCTGAATTCGGTGGCGCGGCTTTCGGTTGCAGGAAGCAGCAGCACGAAGGCCAAGACTGCGCCCGAAGCAGTACGAGCGAGCGGACTTGTGGAACGCCAAAACATGAAAGAATGACCCCGATTATTGTTGAGAAGCGTCGGCTTGCGACGATGATGAGCGGATATTAGCGTCTCAATTGCCCCTGAGAAGCGCACGTTGCGCGCAAAAACTTGGTCAGCGAGCCCGATTTAGCGTTGCCCGCGGCCGGTCCAGCCGCTCCATCCACGTCCTGGTCATGCCGCCTGTGCGCGCCAGCCATTGCGAGAGCGCGTATCGGGCCTATTTGAACGAAAGTAGCGTGCCAGCTAACCCATTGAAATTGCTATGCCCGGTCTTTGACAAACTCGTCGAAAAGGCCGTAAACACCGAAGAATCGACGGCTCGAACTTTGCAAGAGTTTGGCGATTGTCTATCTTAGCGAACGGCTGCTGGTTTCAGCGGCGGGCCATTCGCGTCTTAACCCAAGGACTTGTCTAACAAAGACTTGCCCCCTTATCGCCCTTTGATCGCCACTCAGTAGGCCCATGCGCTGAGTTGCTTACCAGCAGACTGGACGTGCAATGCTTGATGCCATCAACGACCCGAGTGATTTGCGTAAGCATGATCCGGCGGACCTCCGGCAGATTGCCGATGAGGTGCGGCAGGAGACCATCAACGCGGTTTCTGTGACGGGCGGCCATTTGGGCGCCGGTCTCGGTGTGGTCGAGTTGACCGTTGCACTGCATCATGTCTTCGACACGCCACGTGACCGGCTGATCTGGGACGTCGGTCATCAGGCGTACCCCCACAAGATTCTCACCGGACGCCGTGACCGCATCCGCACGCTTCGCACGGGCGGCGGCCTGTCGGGCTTCACCAAGCGCGCGGAAAGCGAATACGACCCCTTCGGCGCGGCGCATGCTTCGACGTCGATCTCCGCCGGCCTTGGCATGGCGGTGGCGCGCGACCTGCGCGGCGACACCAACAACGTGATCGCCGTGATCGGCGACGGCTCGATGTCGGCTGGCATGGCCTATGAGGCTATGAACAACGCCGGCGCGATGAACTCGCGTCTTATCGTCATTCTCAATGACAACGACATGTCGATCGCGCCGCCGGTCGGCGCCATGTCCGCCTACCTTTCGCGGCTGCTGTCCGGCGGCACCTATTTGAAGCTCCGCGACATCGGCAAGCAGTTTGCCAAGCATCTGCCGAAGGCGCTGGAAACCAAGGCGCTGCGCGCCGAGGAATTTGCGCGCGGCTTCCTGACGGGGGGCACGCTGTTCGAGGAGCTTGGCTTCTACTACGTGGGGCCGATCGACGGTCACAACCTCGATCACCTCTTGCCGGTGCTCAAGAATGCACGCGACGCCAAAGAAGGGCCGATCCTGGTCCACGTCGTGACGCAGAAGGGCAAGGGCTACGCGCCCGCCGAGGCCTCGAGCGACAAGTATCATGGCGTCGTCAAATTCGATGTCGCGACCGGCCAGCAGGCCAAGGCGAAGGCCAACGCGCCGTCCTACACCAAAGTGTTCGGCGAAAGCCTCGTCAAGGAAGCGCGCAAAGACGATCGTATCGTCGCGGTGACCGCGGCGATGCCGTCGGGCACCGGCGTCGATATCTTCGAGAAGGCATTCCCGGATCGCACATTCGACGTCGGCATCGCCGAGCAGCATGCAGTCACGTTCGCTGCAGGTCTTGCCACCGAAGGCTACAAGCCGTTCTGTGCGATCTACTCGACCTTCCTGCAGCGTGGCTACGACCAGGTTGTGCATGACGTCGCCATCCAGTCGCTGCCGGTCCGCTTCGCCATGGATCGCGCCGGACTGGTCGGCGCCGATGGGCCGACCCATGCCGGCTCGTTCGACGTCGCGTATCTCGGCTGCCTGCCTGGCTTCATCCTCATGGCGGCGGCCGACGAGGCCGAGCTTGCGCACATGGTTGCGACCGCGGTCGCGATCGACGACCGCCCCAGCGCGTTCCGCTATCCGCGCGGCGACGGTGTCGGCATCGACATGCCGGAGTTCGGCGTGCCGCTCGAGATCGGCAAGGGACGCATCATTTCCGAGGGCACCAAGGTTGCGCTGCTGTCGTTCGGCACCCGTTTGGCCGAGTGCAGCAAGGCGGCGCGCGAACTGGCGACGTTCGGCCTTTCGACCACGGTGGCCGACGCGCGCTTCGCCAAGCCGCTCGACGTCGATCTGGTGCTGCGGCTGGCCCGCGAGCATGAGGTTCTCATCACGGTGGAAGAGGGCTCGATCGGCGGCTTCGGCTCCTACGTCCTTCAAGCGCTCGCCGATCATGGCGCGCTCGACAGCGGCCTGAAGGTCCGCTCGATGGTGCTGCCGGATGTCTTCCTTGACCAGGACAGCCCGGCGGCGATGTATGCGAAGGCAGGGCTCGATTCTGCCGGAATCGTTGCAAAGGTGTTCGATGCACTCGGCCGGGATGCACGAACCGAAGCGGCACGGCGCGGCTGATAGCGTACAAACGCAAATGGCGTCGGGTTCGGTCAAGGTTTCGACGGCGCCGGACGCTAGGGGACAATGAAACGTTGCCTGCTGAGCGGGCGGCGGTTTGAAAGAAAGATAAAGATACGAGATGGCCATCCCATTTTTTAAAGAGATCAAGATCGGCGCGTACCTGGTCAAGCAGAAGCTGGCCGGGCGCGAACGCTATCCGCTGGTGCTGATGCTCGAGCCGCTGTTCCGCTGCAACCTCGCCTGTGTCGGCTGCGGCAAGATCGATTATCCGGATCCGATCCTCAACCAGCGCATGTCGGTGCAGGATTGCCTCGACGCGGTCGACGAGTGCGGCGCGCCGATGGTTGCGATCCCCGGCGGCGAGCCGTTGATCCACCGCGAGATCGGCGAGATCGTCAAAGGCATCGTGGCACGCAAGAAGTTCGTCTCGCTGTGCACCAACGCGTTGCTGCTGGAAAAGAAGCTGCACCTGTTCGAGCCGTCGCCGTACCTTTTCTTCTCCGTCCACCTCGACGGCATGAAGGAGCATCACGACAAGGCGGTGTCGCAGGAGGGCGTGTTCGAGAAGGCCGTGTCGGCCATCAAGGCGGCTCAGGCCAAAGGCTTCACCGTCAACGTCAACGCGACGATCTTCGACGGCCATTCTGCCGAGGATATCGCCAAGTATCTCGATTTTGCGAAGAGCATGGGCGTCGGCGTCTCGATCTCGCCCGGCTATGCCTATGAGCGCGCGCCCGACCAGGAGCACTTCCTGGCGCGACGCAAGACCAAGGAACTGTTCCGCAAGGTTTTCGCACTCGGCAAGGGCAAGAATTGGAAGCTGATGCACTCCGGCCTGTTCCTCGACTTCCTGGCCGGCAACCGCGAATTCCACTGCACGCCGTGGGGCATGCCAACCCGCAACATCTTCGGCTGGCAGAAGCCCTGCTATCTGCTCGGCGAAGGCTACGTGAAGTCCTTCAAGGAACTGATGGAAACCACGGACTGGGATTCCTACGGCACCGGCCGCTATGAAAAGTGCGCCGACTGTATGGCGCATTGCGGCTACGAGCCGACCGCGGCACACGCCTCCGTCAGCAACCCGCTGGCGGCGATGTGGAACGCCATCCGTGGCGTCCGCACGGAAGGCCCGATGGCTCCGGAAATCGCCATGAGCGCGCAGCGGCCCGCCCAGTTCGTATTCTCCCGCCATGTGCAGGAGATGATGAGCGGGATTCATGCCGCCAAGGCCACGCCCACACCCCCTGCGGTCCCTGTTGAGGCCCGGGCGGCGCAGCCTAAATTGACGGTTGCGGCGCATTAAAGGCCCTGTCTTCGCCCGATTTTGGCGATTCAAATCACCGCGGTGATGGAACGCTGCCGGGGCGCCGTTGTTTTCGTTAGTGTCCGTGCCTGGATCGTGAGACGCGTGCCTTCCGTTTGCAGGATAAATTTCAAAAGCTCATGCTGACTTCCACCGTCGCCAACATCATAGAATTCTGCACCCGTCATGCTTGGCGCGTGATCGCCGCCGGCTTGGCGCTGGCGTTGCTGTGCGGCGTTTACTCTGCGCGAAATTTTGCCATCACGTCCGACGTCAATGCGCTGCTGTCGCCCAATCTGGAATGGCGCAAGCGCGAGCTTGCCTTCGAGAAGGCGTTCGGCCGCTTCGAGACGATCGTCGTTGTGGTGGACGCGCCGACGCCCGAGTTCGCGACGGAAGCGACCGCCAGGCTTGCGGACAAGCTCGCGCAAAACAAGGAACGCTTCCGTGCGGTGACGCGCACCGGCGAGTTCTTCGCGCGCAATGGGCTGCTGTTCCAGAACCTCGATCAGCTCAAAAGCACCCTCGACGGCCTGAACAAAGCCGAGCCGATGATCCGCGATCTCGCCACGGATCAAAGTCTGCGCGGCCTCACCACCGGGGTCGACAACGCGCTGATGGCGGTGCGGTCCAAGTACCTGACGCTCGACGATCTGGCCGCTTCCTTCAACATGATCTCGGACACGCTGGACAAGATCATCGCCGGACAGCCGGCGAGCTTCTCCTGGCGCGTGCTGGCGCAGCGCAAGCCGGCGGAGAAGAATGAGCTGCGCGGCTTCATCGAAGTTCGTCCAGTCCTGGACTACAAGGCGCTGGAGCCGGGGCACGCGGCCATCGCGGCGATCCGCTCCGCCGCCGCGGAGGTCGCTCCGCAGTATCAGGCAACCGTCCGCCTCACCGGGCCGGTTCCGATGGCGGACGAGGAGTTCGCCACGCTGAAGGAGAACGCCGAGCTCAACGGCATCATCACGCTCGGCATCGTGCTGTTCATTCTGTGGCTTGCGCTGCGCTCGAAGCGCCTGATCCTGGCGGTGTTCATCAATCTGTTCGTCGGCTTGTCGCTCACGGCGGCGTGGGGCCTTTTCATGGTCGGCGCGTTCAACCTGATCTCGGTGTCGTTCGCGGTGCTGTTCGTCGGCATCGGCGTCGACTTCGGCATCCAGTACGCGGTGCGCTACCGCCATGAACGCCATGAACGGGGCGATCTGTCGGGCTCGATCCGCGATGCCGGCAAGTACGTCGGCGCGCCGCTTACACTCGCCGCCGGCGCGACCGCGGCCGGGTTCCTTTCGTTCCTGCCGACCGCTTACCGAGGCGTTTCTGAGCTGGGTCTGATCGCCGGTTGCGGCATGCTGATCGCGTTCGCAACCAGTATCACGCTGCTGCCCGCGTTGATCCGCGTGCTCAACCCGCCGGGCGAGCCCGAGGCGCTCGGCTACAAGTCGCTGGCGCCGGTCGACTCCTTCATGGAGCGCAACCGCGTCCCGATCATCGTCACGACCGCCGTGCTGGTCGTGGCCGGGCTGCCGCTGCTTTACTGGCTGCGGTTCGACTTCAATCCGGTCAACCTGCGCAGCCCGAAGGTGGAGTCGGTCGCGACCTACCTCGAGCTCAGCCGAGAACCGGAATCCAACACCAACACCATCGGCGTACTGGCTCCATCGCTCAAGGAGGCCGATGCGGTCGGCGCGCGGCTCTTGAAGGTGCCGGAAGTCTCGCGCGTCATGACGCTGTCGAGCTTCGTGCCGGAAGGGCAGAACGAGAAGCTGCCGCTGATCCGCACCGTGCAGAAAAATCTCTCATCCGCGCTCGATCCCAAGGAGGCGGCGGATCCGCCGACCGACGCGGACAACGTCGAGGCGTTCAACGAGACGGCCACGCAGCTCAACAAGTTCGCCGCCAGCCAGCCGGGGCAGGGGGCCGATGCCTCGCGCCGGCTCGCCACCGCGCTCTCAACCATCGCAAAGGGCGATCAGGCGTTGCGCACGCGCGTCGAACAGGTGTTCCTGCCGCCGCTGAAGGCATCGCTCGGCGGGCTTGCGCTTGCGCTCGGCGCGCAGCCGTTGACCCTGCAGTCGCTGCCGGCCGACCTGACGCGCGACTGGATCGCGCCGGACGGCCGCGCGCGCGCCTCGGTGGCGCCGAAAGGCGACCCCAGCGATAACGAGCAGATGCGCAAGTTCGCGCGAGCCGTGCTCGTGGTCGAGCCGACCGCGATCGAAGGCCCAATTTCGGTGCTGGAGGCGGGCGACACCGTGGTGCGGGCCTTCATCGAGGCCGGCATCTGGGCGATGCTGTCGATCGGACTGTTGCTGTGGATCGTGCTGCGGCGGATCGGCGACGTGCTGCTCACTCTGATCCCGCTGCTGCTCGCCGGCGTCGTCACGCTGCAAATCTGCGTGCTGATCGGGATGCCGCTCAACTTCGCGAACATCATCGCGCTGCCGCTGCTGCTCGGTGTCGGCGTGGCGTTCAAGATTTATTACATCATGGCGTGGCGCGACGGGCAGACCAACCTGTTGCAAACCAGCCTGACCCGCGCGGTGTTCTACAGCGCACTCACCACCGCCACCGCGTTCGGGAGCCTGTGGTTCTCCAGCCATCCTGGAACGTCGAGCATGGGCCGCCTGCTCGCGCTGTCGCTGATCTCCACGCTCGCGGCCGCCGTGCTGTTCCAGCCGGTGCTGATGGGCAAGCCGCGCGAGGCCGTGCCGGAGAACGAACTTGAAAAGAACGAATTTGAAAAGGATGAAGTGGCGGATACCCCTGGTCCGATGACTGCGCCTATTCGCAACGTCACCGCCGCAAAACGGAGAAGCGCTTCATGAAAGTTCCCCGCAAGAATCGCCATGAGATCAATAATCCTATGAAAATTCGCATGGCATTCATGTCCGCGTTCCTGGTCGTTGTGTCTTCAGCAGCGCTGGCGCAAGAATCCTCAGGCGGCACGCGCGACGAGCAGGCAGCCTGCCGTTCCGACTCCCGCCGGTTTTGCCGGACGGTCGATCCGGATTCGGGAACCCACGGGATACTCACGTGTTTGAAACAAAACCGCTCTAGGTTGAGTCGCGCGTGTCGAGGAGTGCTGGAGAGTCACGGCCAATAATCTCCACATTGACGCACGTCTTGCACCGTTAAAACACCACATTGCAGGACGAAGCAGGTGGTTGATGCAAGGGAATGAATCAATGCAGCTACCGCTCTTGCGATACTCCGTCGTAGCAGGTGTCCTGTTTGCGATGTCCATTGCGGCGAGTCCGGCGCAGCAGCGTCCCGCGCCGACCGTCGACGGCGTGTGGGAACAGGTCAACGACGACGGCAAGGTCGGAGGCTGGTTCCACATCTACGAGCGTGGCGGCGTCTACGAAGGCAAGATCGTCAAGATGTTCCCGCGCCCGGGAGAGAAACCCAACCCGGTCTGCACCAAGTGCACGGGCGAGCAAAAGAACCAGCCGACGCTCGGCCTCACGCTGATCAAGGGCATGCAGCGCAAGGGCCGCAATTACGAGAACGGCACCATCATGGATCCGCGCGACGGCTCGGTTTACAGCGCGCGAATGGAACTCAGCGCCGACGGACAGAAGCTGATGGTTCGCGGCTACCTCGGCATCGACTTGTTCGGTCAGAGCCAGATCTGGCGCCGGCTGCCCGACACGGCGTTGACCGAGGTCACGGGCGCTGTCCCGCCGCAGGCGGCTTCGAGCACGGCGCCCGCGAACAGCAAGCCGCCGGCCACCACCAAGCGCTAATCAGACTTCAGCCACCGATCCGCGGCGCAGTCAGGCCGCCGCCTGCTGCTGCGCGCTCCGCTCGTGCGTGGAGTAGAACGACGCGTTCTGCTCGCCGCGCAGTGCCTCGCGGGTGAAGCGGATCAGGTGGTAGGACACGAAGCCCATCCCCATGATGGCGTCGATCTGGCCATGCTTGAAAGCGTGCTTCGCGGCGCGCCAGAAATGCCGGCGGTAATCCGACTTGATGCCGACCTTGAACAGCAGCCGCCATGCCAGCACCGCGCCCATGCGGAGATTGGCGAAGGTGAGCTTGCCGCGGCCCGACGGATTGGTGCGGTTGACGTAAGTGCGCTCGACTTGGTGCCAGAAGCGCTCGAACAGCCGCTCCGGCTCGTAGGCGTGCGCGATGCACCGCCGCCACGACGCGACGACGTCGTCATGGGGGCGCAAAAACCGCACGTTTGATTCCAGCGCCGGATCGTCGGTGATGCGGTTGGCGCGGGCCAGCCGGTCCCACAGCGGAGTCTTTGGCAGCGCGTGAAGCAGGTTGATGGTCAGCACCGGAATCTTCGACTGCTCGATGAAGTCGATCAATTGGTCGGCCGTGGTCTCGGTGTCGGTGTCGAGCCCCAGGATGATCCCGGATGTGACCTCCATGCCGAAGCCGTTCAGCGTCCGGATCGAATCCATCATCGGAAGGGTCGCGTTCTGTTCTTTCCGCATGCTCTTGAGCGCGTCGAGATTGGGCGTCTCGATGCCGACGAAAATGTTCACGAACGAGGCGGCCTGCATCAGCTTCAGGACGTCGGTCTGCTTTGCGATGTTGAGCGTCGCCTCACAGGCGAACGCCAGGGGATACTGGTGGCTCTTCTGCCATTCGATCAGGTGCGGCAGCAGATCGCGCGTTGCCTTGCGATTGCCGATGAAGTTGTCGTCGACAAAATAGATCGTCTGCGGATGCGACGGCTGCTCCAGCATGCAATCGAGCTCGGCGATGATCTGCTGCGCCGTCTTGAGCCGCGGCACGCGGCCGTACAGGCCGGGGATGTCGCAGAACTCGCACTGGTAGGGACAGCCGCTGGAGAACTGGATGCTGCCGATCAGATATTGGCCGAGCTTGATCAGCCCGTAAGCCGGGATCGGGAAGTGGCCGAGCGGCAGCCGCTCCTTGGTCGTGAATTGCACTTGCTGCGCGGGAACCGACACGTCGGCGGCGAGCTGCTCGATCATCGCGTCGGTCGCGTCGCCCATCTCGCCGATGTGGAGATACTCGACGTCGGGATACATCTCCGGCGCCGCCGAGACGGAGGGGCCGCCGAGCGCCATCGGCTTGCCAGCGGCCTTGGCGCGCGCATGGATATCGCGGACCTGAGGAGCCTGGATATGCATGCCGCTGACCATCACCGCGTCGGCCCAGGCGAAGTCCTCCGGCGTGGCGCGTGCGACGTTCTCATCGACGAAGCGGACCGGCCAGTGCTCGGGCAGATAGGCCGCCAGCACCAGGAGGCCCTGCGGCGGCATGAACGCCTTGACGTTGTAGAGCAGGGGAAAGGCGTGCGCGAACGTGCCGAACGCCGGGGTATAGGCCGGAAACACGCAGAGGATTTTGCGGGTGGTCGTGGCCTCGACTGGACTACGCAAGCGGAATACTCCGTGCTTTGCCGCAGAGAGTGGAACGAATTTTGTGAAAGTTCAACGACTTGCTTGAAAAGCCAGGAACTGACGCGGTTCCATGCGGCTTAATCGGCCCGCGCGACGACAGCTTGTGCCGCAATCGCCGGCTCGGAAACCTCGCCAAGACCAAATCCCGGGCCGAGCATCCGCCGCGCGCGCACCAATGCGGCGCGTGCTGTACGGGTGTCGAGTCCGACGCGGACCAATGCCCTGATCTGGTGCGGCCGGCCCATCACCGAGCGCATCACGGCGGGCATGTCCGGCTTGCCGCCGGGCAGCAGGTTGATCTGCGCGGCCGGCGGCAGGGCGCGGTGGCTGGGATCGGCCACCACGCGCACCGCCGCGAACGGCAGGCCGTGCACCTTCGCCATGGTTGCGCAGAGTAGCGATTCCATGTCCACCGCGACCGAATTGGTGGCGCGGCCGAGCGCGAGCTTGTCGGCCGGCGTGCACACCGGCGCGCTTACGCCCGCGATGTCGGCATGGACCGAGCCGGGAATGTTCTGCAGCAGATGGCTCGCCCATTCAAGATGGGATTCGTGGCGTTCGGTCGGCGTGACGATCGACCGCGCGACAATGCAGGCACCGGGTTCCAGATGCTCCGCCAGCCCGCCGGCGATGCCGAACGACACGATGCCGCGGCAGCCGCGCGCAATCGCTGCGATGAGATCGGCCTCAAGCCGGGCCAGATGGCCGCCGCCGCAGACCGTGACGACGCCCGGGCCGGCGGCGATCCGCGCCTCGAAGGTCAGGCCTGTGACCGCAACCACCGGCAATTGCGAATATGGCGGCATCTACATCCCGAACACGGCCGATTGGCCGACCCGGAGATTGTTGTATCGCGCCAGCGCCCAAAGCGGAAAGAATTTCGGATAGCCGTGGTAGCGAAGGTAAAACACCCGCGGGAACCCGGTTGCGGTGTAGCGCTCCTCGGCCCATAGGCCGTCGGTTCCCTGGGTGGCGATGAGATAATCGATTCCTTTGGCGACCGCCGGATGGCCGGCGGCGCCCGCCGCCATTAGCCCGATCAGCGCCCAGGCGGTCTGCGACGCGGTGCTCGGCGCATTCTCGTAGCCGCGATAGTCGAGCTTGTAGCTGGTTCCATCCTCGCCCCAACCGCCATCGCTGTTTTGAATCGAAATGAGCCAGTCGCGCGCCTTTTTTATCTCGGGCGCGTCGGGTGGCAGGCCGGCGGCGTTGAGCGCACACAGAACCGACCAGGTTCCGTAGATGTAGTTCATGCCCCAGCGGCCATACCAGCTTCCTTCGGCGAGCTGGGTGCGGCGCAGATAGTCGACGCCGTCGCGCACCTGCATGGTCGACGCTTCGCCGAGCTGCGCCAGCATGGAAACGCAGCGGCCGGTGACGTCCTCGGTCGGCGGATCGAGCAGCGCGCCGTGGTCGGCGAACGGGATGTTGTTGAGATAGAGATATTCGTTGTCGGCGTCGAACGCGCCCCAGCCGCCGTTCTGGCTTTGCAAGCCGCATATCCATTCGCGGCCGCGGTCGATCGCAGTCTGGAAATTCTTGTTGTCGCGGACCTTCTGCGTGCGGTCCATCGCCATCACCACCACGGCAGTGTCGTCCAGATCGGGATAGTGCGGGTTGGCGTACTGGAACGCCCAGCCGCCGGGCCGCACGTCCGGGCGGCGTGCGATCCAGTCGCCGCGCACGTCGAGCACCTGCAAGGGCACCAGCCAGTTCAAGCCGGCGACGCAGGCGTCGACCGCTCGCTGCGTGCCGACCTCGAGCAGGGTGTGGCAGACCAGGCCAGTGTCCCACACCGGCGACATGCACGGCTGGCAGTACGCTTCGTCGTCCTTGACGATCAGCAGCTTGTCGACCGACGTGCGCGCCGCGACATAGTCCGGATGCTGGCTCGGATAGCCCAGCACCTGGTACATCATCGCCGAATTGGCCATTGCCGGGAAAATCGCGCCGAGCCCGTCCTCCCCGTTGAGGCGCTCTGTGACGAACTCCACCGCCTTGTCGATCGCGCGCTTCCGCCAGCTCTTGGGGAACATCGGCTCGACCACGCGCAGCACCGCGTCGAACGCCTGGAAGGCAATAAACCAGTTCCACTTCTGGTGCGGCGCCTTCGACTTCGGGCCGAGGGTCTTCGGATCTTTCAGGAATAGCTCGTCGATTGCGATACCCTTCGGGTTCTTCGCCTTGGGCTTGAGCGCTTGCAGCACCAGCAGCGGCACGATCACGGTGCGTGCCCAGTACGAGATCTTGTCGATGTGGAACGGAAACCACTTCGGCAGCAGCATGATCTCGACCGGCATCACCGGCACCGCACGCCAGGCCGTCACGCCGAACAACGACAGCAGCACGCGGGTGAAGACGTTGCTCTGCTCGGCGCCGCCGCGCGCACGGATCGCTTGGCGGGCGCGCGCCATGTGCGGCGCGTCGATGTCGTCGCCGATCGTCTTGAGCGCGAAATAGGCCTTCACGCTGGCGCTCATGTCGAAGTCGCCCTCGTGGAACAGCGGCCAGCCGCCTTGCTTGCCCTGGGTGCGGCGCAGGTAAACGCCGATCTTGCGCTCCAGCTCGGCATCGACCGGCTCGCCGAAGTAATGGCGCAGCAGCACGTACTCTGCGGGAATGGTGCAGTCGGCCTCGAGCTCGAACACCCAATGGCCGTCGGGGCGCTGCCGCCGCAGCAGCGCGTCGGTCGCAGCCGAGATCGCGCGGTCGAGCGCAATGGATTTCGGTTGATCAGCAGCAATATTCAATTTGTCAGCCGTCTCTGTTGCTATGTTTTTGCGGCGATCCAATCCGCCGCACGCTGCCCCGAACGGATCGCTCCCTCGATGGTGGCCGGCAGTCCGGTCGCAGTCCAATCGCCGGCGAGAGCGAGGTTGCGAAAGCGCGTGGCCGTGCCGGGCCGTTTGGCATTTTCTTGCGGCGTGGCGGCAAAGGTCGCCCGCCGTTCCCGCACGATTTGCCACGGGGGCAGTTCATCCGCAATGCCCGCGATTTGCGCGACATCCTGCCAGATTTGGGCCGCCAACTCCTCGCGAGGGATGTTGAGCAGCCGGTCGGCGCCGCTGATGGTGACCGAGAGCCGGCCAGGGAAGGTGAACAGCCACTCCACCGTGCCGCCGATGACGCCGGTGATGGCCGGCAGGCCCGGTGGCGGGTCGATCTTGAAGTGCGCGTTGACGATGGCGCGGAACTCAGTCGGCGTCTCCAGGGCGGGGATGAGCGATGCCGCAGCCCAGGGCGGCACCGCGAGCACCACGGCGTCGTCTTCACTGACCCGCACCTGTGCGCTGCCGAAGTCCAGCGCGGTGACGCGGTCGCCTTCAAACGCGAAAGCGCGAAGCTGCCGTTCGAACGCGACCGTGCCGGTGTTTCTGGTGATATGCGCCACGCCCGGCTCGATGAACGCGGTGGAGAGTCCCTCGCGTGCGATCATCGGATGATAGTTTTTCCCGCCCGCCAGCAGCGTCTCGTTGACGACGGCGGCGGCAAGCGCTGCGGAGCCTTCCGGCGGATCGACGTTGAGCGCGGCGAGCAGGAACGGCCCGACCAGCCGGTCATACAGCGGTCCTTCGCATGTCATCACGTCGCCGACCTTGGCGTGGGGTGACGCGCGCAGCAGATGGAGCAACGACAGATAGGAGCGCGCGCTGGTTCCCGGCACGCGGCGGCCCGGATGGAATATCCACCACGGCACGAAGCCGTCGTTCGCCAGCAGCGTCCAGCGCTCGCCGGATTTCAGATCGATAAACGGCACGCTGGCTTCGCCGGGCCCCGTCAGCAGATGCCGCGCGCCGATCGCATCGAGGTACGACAGCGCAGCGCGGTTGCCCGACAGCAGAAGATGATTGCCGTTGTCGATCGTCATGCCGATGGTGAGGTCGTGGTACGAGCGGCAGCGTCCGCCGGCCTGCGTGGTGGCTTCATAGAGATGCACGCGCGCGGCATGCCCGATCAGCCGGACGGCGGCGGAAAGGCCGGCCAGCCCGGCGCCGATGATGTGGACGGTGCGCGGCATCACACGATGGCGTAGCGCAAAAGGATCCAGAGGAATTGCAGGCGACTCAGGCTGACGCGCTCGCGCGGTGCGTCCCATCCGCGCTCGACCATCATCGCGAGCCTTGGGCGATAGGCGGCCGACATGATGCGCGGCGCCTTCACGGCGCGGCGCGGGCTGCGATCCATGATCTTGTCAGACTCGGCGAAATGCTGCTCGGCGCACGCCGCGATCGGCGCGCAGGCGCGGCCCAGCGCAGGGCTTGCCAGCACCTGCGCGGGGTCGGTTGTCGTGATGCCGGCCTCGTGCAGTGCTTCCTTCGGCAGATAGAGCCGGCCGATGGCGGCATCCTCGTCGAGGTCGCGCAGGATGTTGGTGAGCTGCAGCGCGCGGCCGAGGTGATGCGCCAGCGCCAGTCCGTCGTTTCGTTCCATGCCGAACACCCGCACGCTCAGCCGGCCGACCGCGCTCGCGACCCGGTCGCAATAGAGGTCGAGCGCCGCGAGGTCCGGCGCGCGGATGGTTGCCGTGACATCCATCTCCATGCCGTCGATCACGGCGAGAAAGTCCTCGCGCTGCAGATTGAAGGTGCGCACCGCTTCCGCGAGCCCGCGCAGGTTGGCTGGCGCGTTGCCGGCATAGATCGCGGCGATGTCGCCGCGCCAGCGCTGCAACCCTTTGAGCCGCTCGGGCGTATCGCCGCCCTCGTCCGCAATGTCGTCGACCGCGCGGCAGAACGAGTAGATTTCGAACATCGCCTCGCGCTGCTCGCGCGGCATGATCCGCATCGCGGTATAGAATGAGCTGCCGGACGCGCGCGAGCCTGCGTCGGATGCGGTTTGCGCGCTCACGTCATTCACCGGGCTGCGCCGCGACGGCGGGACGTGGCCCGAGGCGGCGCAGCATTCCCTTGAGCATGGCACTCAGCGCAATGCCGGCTGCGCCGGCCTTGCCGATGTGCACGTTCTCACTGAGCGGATCGCGCGCGATCAGCAGATCGGCGATGCGATCCGCCATCGCCACGATCACCGATATTTCCAGGCCGAGCCGACGGTCCTGGACCATGACTGCCAGCGCGTCGCCCTCATGCAGCAACGCCTTGGTGCGTTTCGCCAGCCCGGCGATGCAGCGCATCAACTCGGGTGACGCTTTCGCGGCGCCGAGCGCCTCGACGTTGGTGCCCGCCGCCGCGAGCGCATCGAGCGGCACGTAAACACGATTGAGGCCGCGGTAGTCGTTGGCGCAGTCCTGCAGGTGATTGTTGATCTGCAATGCCGCGCAGATCGCGTCCGACGCCGGCCAGGTCGAGCGGCTTTCGCCATGCACGTCGAGCACGTAGCGCCCGACCGGCATGGCCGAGTAGGCGCAATAGCCGATCAGGTCGTCCCAGTTCTGGTAGCGCAGCTTGGTGGCGTCGAGCCGGAACGCCTTGAGCAGGTCCTGGGCGTGGCGCGGCGACAGCCCTCGCTCGGCGAGCACGTTGCGGAGTTTGACTGCAACCGCGCTGCCGTTGCCCGCGCCAAGCAGGTCGGCCTCCATCCGGTCGAGTATCTCGACCTTCTTTTGCGCGGTGATCTGTGCGTGGTCGGCGATGTCGTCGGCGGTGCGGACGAACTCGTAGAAGGCGAGGATCGGCGCGCGATGACGCGCCTGAATCAGCCACGACGCGACGGGAAAGTTCTCGTCGCTGTGGCCTTTTCCTGATCGCAAGTCTTCGGCATTCGTCATCGGATCTCGGTCGCGTTGGCCTGCACGCGGCCCTTCCAGAGGCCGCCTTGCCCACGGGCATTTTGATAGGCGGAGTCGAGCGTAAAGGCCATATAGGCCAACGCGATCGCGGGCAGCAAAGGGCCCCAAAATGGCGACAATTTGTAGAACTTCAGCACCGGCTGGAATGCGATGGCCATGCCGGCCCAGACCAGCAGCCCTGCCGTCCGCGCAAAGCCGTGGCCGAACATCGCCAGCAGGACCGGCGCGAGATAGATGACAGCCATGCCCGCCACCGTTCCGGCGAGCAGGAGCGGCGAATATTGCAACTGCGCGTAGGCCGAGCGCGACACCATGCGGCGGATGTCCTGGAACTCCGGGTACGCGCGGGTGCTGCGCGCCCGCTCGGTGAGGCCGAGCCAGATCGGCCCTTGCGTCTTCATCCGCTCGGCCAGCGCGCAATCGTCAATCAGCGCGCCGCGGATGCTCTCGATTCCGCCGATCGCGGTGAGCGCGTCCCGCCGTGCCAGCATGCAGCCGCCGGCCGCCGCCGCGGTCCGGCGGTCGCGGCGCCGCACCCAGTCGAACGGGTAGAGCATTTCGAAAAAGAAGATGAACGCCGGGATCAGCGCTCGCTCGGCGAAGCTCTCGCAGCGCAGCTTGACCATCCAGGAGGTAAGGGCGAGTTTTTCACTCTGCGCCTTCGCGACCAGGCGAGTCAGTGCGTCACGCTCATAGACAATGTCGGCGTCGGTGAGCAGCAGGTAAGCGGGCTCGGCCACCGCGGCCTGGTCGATGCCCTGCTTGATAGCCCACAGCTTGCCCGTCCAGCCCGCGGGCAAGCCGGCGCCCGATAACACCGTGAGCCGAACCGCCGCGGAAACCTCCGCTGCCGCTCGCCGCGCCACGTCCGCGGTGGCGTCAGCGCTCTGGTCGTCGACCAGCACCACCTTGAACTCGCCGGGGTAGTCCTGCCGCAGCAGCGAGCCGATCGTCTCAGCCACGCCGTCCGCCTCGTCGCGAGCGGGAATCACCGCGGTCACCTTGGGCCAACTCAAGGGCAGGGGGCCGCCTTCGTCGCGCACCGCCGCCATCCAGAAGCCGCCGCGGGCGGTCAGGAGATAAAGCCAGACCGCAAGCGCGGCGCAGGCGAGGAGATTGACCATCGTCGGATCGAATTGGGCTCGATTGCGGGATCGGCAAGCCCGTCCAAGTGACAGCGCCGCCGCCATATTGTATGCCGGGCCGGGTGCGATTTTCCAAGGCCCGCGCAGCGTGCGCGGAGCGGCCAAGGCGGGATGAGCAGCGGCGACAGAGTGTTGGTGACCGGAGCCAGCGGCTTCGTCGGGTCGGCCGTGGCCAAGACCCTGACGGAAGCCGGCTTTGCGGTGCGCGCTTTCGTCAGGAAGACCTCGCCGCGCGGCCATCTCAACGGCGTCCCCGTCGAGTTCGCCGAGGGCGACCTGCGCGATGCGGAATCGGTGCGCCGCGCGATGGCGGGCGTGCGCCACGTTTTCCATGTCGCGGCCGACTACCGGCTGTGGGCGCGCGATCCGCGCGAGATTGCGCAGGTCAATGTAGAGGGCACCCGCACCATCATGACCGAGGCGCTGCGTGCCGGCGCCGAGCGTGTCGTCTACACCAGCAGCGTCGCCACGCTGACGCTGAGCGCCGAGGGCAAGCCGGTCGACGAGACCTTGCCGCTTTCCGAGGTCAACGCGATCGGCGCCTACAAGCGCAGCAAGGTCGCCGCCGAACGCCTGGTCGAGTCGATGATCGCCAACGACAAGCTGCCGGCCATCATCGTCAATCCATCGACGCCGATCGGGCCGCGCGACGTGAAACCGACGCCGACCGGCCGCATCATCGTGGAGGCCGCGACCGGTCGCGTGCCGGGCTTCGTCGACACGGGGCTTAACCTTGTCCACGTCGACGATGTTGCCGCGGGCCATCTCGCCGCGCTCCAGAAGGGCAAGATTGGCGAGCGCTACATCCTCGGCGGCGAGAACGTCGCGCTCTGCGACATGCTGGCAGACATCTGCGCGATCGTCGGCCGCAAGGCGCCGCGCTGGCGCTTCCCGATCCCGATGGTGATGCCGATCGCCTATGCGGCCGAGGGCTGGGCGCGCATCAGCGGACGCGAGCCGTTCGTGACGAGGGACGGGCTGCGGATGGCGCGCTACCGCATGTTTTTCAGCGCCGCCAAGGCTGAGCGCGAGCTGGGCTACCGCGCCAGACCCTATCGCGAGGGCCTCGCGGATGCGGTTAAATGGTTTGGCCAGGCCGGTTATTTGAAGTAAGGCCTGCCGGGATTTAATTCAGAAACGCGGGGATGAACGTTGTCCACGGAGAGCTTCCAATCTCAGCTCACCAGCGTTGCGGCGGATACCGAGCGGCTGCTGACCGGCCTGCTGGCGTCGCAGCCGGCAGCCGGCGAGCTGGCGCGCCCGAACCGCCTGCTCGAGGCGATGCGCTACGCCACGCTCAACGGCGGCAAGCGCTTCCGCCCTTTTCTGGTCGCGGCGAGTTCAGCGTTGTTTGACGTGCCGCGCCAGCGCGCTCTGCTGGTCGGCGCCGCACTCGAATGCGTGCACTGCTACTCGCTGGTCCACGACGACCTGCCGGCGATGGACGACGACGACCTGCGGCGCGGCCAGCCGACCGCGCACAAGAAATACGACGAGGCGACCGCGATCCTGGCCGGCGACGGCCTGCTCACCTTCGCGTTCGACATCCTGGCGCGGCCCGAGGTGCACCCTGACGCGGCGGTGCGCATGGAGCTTGTCGTGGCGCTCGCCCGCGGCTCGGGGCTCGGCGGCATGGTCGGCGGGCAGATGCTCGACCTCGCGGCGGAGGGCCGCTTCGATAGCGGCATGCGCCAGTCGCTCGATGAGCGAGGCGTTGCGACATTGCAGGCGATGAAGACCGGCGCGCTGTTGCGCTTCGGCTGCATCGCCGGCGGCATCCTGGGGCAGGCGAGCGGCGAGCAGCGTGCCGCGCTCGACCGTTACGGCGAAATCGTCGGCAAGGCGTTCCAGATCGCCGACGATCTGCTCGACGTCGTCGGCGACAGCGCGACGCTCGGCAAGGCGGCGGGGAAGGACGCCGAGGCCGGCAAGGCGACGCTGGTCGCGGTGCTCGGCATCGACAAGGCCAAGGCGCGGCTCAAATCGCTGGTCGATGAAGCCGAAGCGTCACTCAAGCCGTTCGGCGCGCGCGGTGCCGTACTCGCGGAGGCGGCGCGCTTCGTCGCGGAGCGGAAGGCGTAGCGCCCGGCCTGCCCGGCCTGCCTGTTCACCACTGGGCCGGCGGCGGGGATCGACGCCGGCCGCTTCGGGCGCTGGCGGGCTTGCGCGGCCGATCGCGCGGGTACTATCAAACCCTCCATGATCCGGACGATCCTGGCTATTGCCGCCTTGCTCGCGACCGCGCAGGCCGCGCCGGCCGCCTATTGCGCGATGTACTTCAATGGAAGCCGCGCCTGCGGCATTCCCTCCCTCGAGATGTGCTGGCAATCGGTCACCGGCGTCGGCGGCACCTGCGAGCAGGATTTCACCGACCGCATTCCGCCGAACTTCGTGCAGCGCCTGCGCAGCGATTCCGTTTCGATGCAGCGGTCGCGAGTGCCGGGCGCGCGGGCGCCGGCGGCGCCCTTGAGGCCCGTCACGACGTCGCCGTGCATGTCGCTGTCGGGCGACACCTGTTCGCCGAACTATCTTCATTGAGGTGGCAGGAGGATGACGCGGAACGTCGCGCGTCGATACCTTACTCGATCACCTCGTCAGCCAGCGCCAGCACAGTCGCTGGCACGGTGAGGCCGAGTGCCTTGGCTGTCTTGAGGTTCAGGACGAACTCGAACACGGCGACTTGCACGACTGGAAGATCGCGCGGTTGCTCTCCCTTCAAAATGCGGGCGACATAGCCGCCGGCCATCTCCCAGGCGCTGTCGGATTTGGTGCCGTAGCTCATCAGGCCGCCGTCGATCGCAAACTCGCGTTCGTAGGCGATCACCGGCAGGCGGTGGCTTGCCGCCAGCGACGCGAGCAGCGAGCGGCGGATGAAAAAGGTCGGATCGTTGCCGACCACCAGCGCGCTGTCAGGCTTCGACGATGCTTGTTTGAAGGCCGCTTGGATCTCGTCGTCGTTCCTGGCGAGTATCACCTCCGTCCGCACATTGAGACTGCGCGACACGGTTTGAAGCTCGTTGACCACGGACTGCGCGTTCGGATTGGACGGATTGGCGAGCACATAGATGTTGGCGATCGACGGCACGACCTCGCGCAGCAGTCCGATGCGCTTGGGCATGACTTCCGAGCTGAGCGAACTCACGCCCGTCGCGTTGCCGCCTGGCCGGTTGAGGCTGGCCACCAGGCCGATCGCGATAGGATCGCTTCCGACCTGGAAAACGATCGGGATCGTGCCGGTCGCGACTTTGGCCGCGAGCGCGGCCTGGGTCGCGGAAAGCGTCACGATCACCGACACCGGCCGGCGGACGAGCTCGGCGGCAAGCTCCGCCAGCCGGTCGCCTCGCCCTTCGGCCCAGCGGTAGTCGATCGCGAGGTTCTGGCCTTCGACGAAGCCCAAATCGCCCAGGCCCTTGCGAAAGCCCGCCAGCCGTTTTGCGTTCGGTGCAGGCGAGCCCAGATGCAGAAAGCCGATCACCGGCATTGCGGGTTGGGCACGCGCGGCGAGGGGTATCGCCAGCACGCCGCCGAGCCCCGTGACGAAATTGCGCCGTTTCATCTGCGCATCCTAACGAGGGGCCGAGTTTCAGTCCACGCAGCCATGGCGAACACATGAATACCCCGCTGTCCGCGACGGGGCATATGTCAAATCACTCGTCGTCTTTGCGGTTCATATGCCGGAACATTCGCATGATTGGGACGTCTACGTTGCGTACCCCCAACCGGAGAACCTCCATGGCGAAAGAGCCAAAGAAATTGGATGACCTTTTTCACGACACCCTGAAGGACATCTATTACGCCGAGAAGAAAATCCTTTCCGCACTACCGAAGATGGCGAAAGCTGCGCAGAATCCAGACCTGAAGGCGGCGTTCGAGAAGCACCGCGGCGAGACCGAACAGCAGGTCGCTCGCCTCGAGCAGGTTTTCGCCTCGATCGACGCAAAGCCCCAGGGCAAGAAATGCGCCGCCATTGAGGGGATCCTCGATGAAGGCAAGGAAATCATTGAAGACTACAAGGGGTCCCCGGCCCTCGATGCCGGCCTGATCTCCGCGGCCCAGGCCGTCGAGCACTATGAGATCACGCGCTACGGAACGCTCGCCACGTGGGCTGACGAGCTCGGCAACAGCGAAGGTGCCAAGCTTCTGAAGGCCACCCTGGCCGAGGAAGAGGACACCGACGAGGCGCTGAGCGAGCTTGCGGAAACGACGGTCAATCAGCAAGCGCAGCAAGAGGCGGCCGAGTAACCGCTGGGGCCTGCACGGCGCACTGAAAAAAGGTGAAAAAAGACCCCGGGCAAGCCGGGGTCTTTTTTTCTTAGCGCAGGATCATCAGCAGGATGATCAGGCTGGGGGGCACGCCCGGCAGCCACAAGATGACAGGCATCGTTGCCTCCTTTGGTTTTGTTCAGAACGTCGCAGTGCGCTTCCAGCCCGGCTCGTACCAACGCTCGTCGCGATAAACGCCGCCCTCGAGAGCGGCGAGACTGGCGGCCAATGCGCCGGCAAGCATCGAAGCGGCCAGCCAAAGCGAGAGCTGCATGGCCCCCTTGCGGGCTTCGTCGGCGGCGGCCTTGGCGCGCGCCGTCACTTCCGTCACGCGGCGCTCGGCGTCCGGCTGGCTCAGTCCCGCGCGGGCCGCGACCATCCGCGTCACGTACTCACGATCGGCGGCCGCCAGGTCGGTGCGCGTTCGCCAGCTCGCCGCGAGAATGCGTCCAAGCTCCGCCCGCGTTGCCGCCATGTCGCCCGGGGGCGTGCGCGCGGGGTCGCCGCGCAGCAAGGCATCGACGTACGGGTCCGACGGACTGCTCGCGGCCGTCGCGGCGGCGGCGCCCGTTGCGGGAATAAGCCCGGCCGGTGCGCCCGCCACAATGGAGGTGGTCGCTGCGCCAAGCAGGGCGGCGGCGATCACGGTCGCCACGGCCCATGCCAGGAAGCCATGGGCGGTGTCGCGAAAGAACACCTCGTTGCGATGCGCGCGCACCCAGCGCGAACGGAACCGGCCGGCGATGAGGCCGCCCACCGTCGACGCGAGCATGGCCACCACGATGAGATACACACCCGCTCCCACCTTGAAGGTCGTGGCCGATACGCCCTCGTTGGCCCACGGTGAGACGACCGCGAAGCCAAGACCCGCCCCGAATGCCAGGAGCACTAACGTCACCGCAGCGGCGGCCATGCCGCCCGCGATGAACGCTCCCCACGAGATCAGGGAGACATCGCCTTCTTCATCGATCGCTGTAACCACTGCAACAGGTGTCGCCATGTCCGCCTCCGGCTAGGGTAGGTCGAGTGCGGAGCCGTAACCTTTGGCGGCGCTGTTGGTTCCAACAGTGCAATGGTGCAGTGCGCTTTGACGCTCAGTGCAGCGGGGCCTCGTCGGCCGCATGCTGGCGGTGGGGTGCCGCGGGCGGGGAGTGTTTTGCTCCGCGCTGCGCTAGCTCGGCCAGCACGGCCGCGACCAGGCGGTCGAGATCGCTTTGGTCGGCACGGCGGGCGCGGGGCGAGGCGGCGTCCGGTTGCGTGGTGGCAACGGGCCTCTTCCGGCGCAACAGCAGGAACACCACGCCGCCGAAACTGAAAACGACCGGGCCGCTGATGAGCCCGTAAACAAAAACTCATTCTTGATTCGGCCGCCGCGTATGCCAGCGCAGCTTCGGCCGTCGTCTTGGCAGGCTCATGCGGCGCGCGTTCGGCATCGGGCGCTGTCTTGACCGCGCCGGCGTTGACGGGCGCCGCGTCGTCTTTTGCCGGATCCATCGCGGGATGGTCGGCGGTGGCCTTTTCAGCGACAGGGCGATCCATTGCGGCTTTGGCCGCCATCTGCTTCTCCGCAGCAAGTTTATCCGCGGCGAGCTT
>JBEVIJ010000239.1:0-10759 GCA_040510745.1 Xanthobacteraceae bacterium | reverse complement strand
CCCGGCGCTTCCTCAAGGCGTTTCTGGCTTTTCCACTTTGACTCGATGTCATCGTCCGCGAAAGCGGACGATTCAATACCCTTAGCACCATCGGTGGGTACTGCCCGCTTTCGCGGGCATGACAGGCGAAGGCGCGTTGCGCCCTATCCCTCGATCTTGGAGAAATCCGCCACCGCGCGGGTGGCCTCCCTGATCTCGTTGAGCAGCTTTAGCCGGTTCTCGCGTACCGCTTTGTCCTCGGCGTTGACCGTCACCTTGTCGAAGAAGGCGTCGACGTGCGGACGAAGCTTCGCCATTGCGGTCATCGCAGCAGAAAAATCCTCCTTGGCGACCGCCGCGGCGGCATCCTTTTTTGCAACCTCGATCGCCCGCGCGAGTTCCTTTTCCTCGGCCTGCTGGTAACGGGCCGCGTCCGGCGCTCCGGTGTAGGACTTGCTGTCCTTCTTCTCCTCGATGCGCAGAATGTTCGCCGCGCGCTTGGTGCCGGCCAGCAGATTCTTGCCATCGTCGGTGTCGAGGAACTTGCCCAGCGCCTCGACCCGGCGGACGATCAGCAGGAGATCGTCCTGGCCTTCGAGCGCGAAAACGGCATCGACGAGGTCGTGACGCGCGCCCTGCTCGCGGAGTTGGACCTTGAGGCGGTCCTTGAAGAACTCCTGGAGGCCGGATGCGCCTAAGCCATGCGTAACACGAGTAACGGTCTCGCGCACACTCTCGTCCGCCTTGCGCCCCTCAGCTACCCACTTATCGATACCCGCAATAACATTCGCATTGCTTTGTTGCCGATAAATGGTCGTGGCAGCCAAGAATGCGTTCCACAAGTGGACGCGGATATTGTTGTTCAAGATTATTCGGATGACTCCAAGCGCAGCCCGCCGCAGCGCGAATGGGTCTTTCGATCCCGTTGGCTTCTCATCGATCGCCCAAAAACCGGTGAGAATATCGAGCTTGTCGGCCAGCGCTACGGCGACCGAAACCGGATCGGTCGGCACGCCGTCGCCGGGGCCGAGCGGCTTGTAGTGATCCTCGATTGCCGCGGCGACCTCCTTGTCCTCGCCTTGCGCCGTCGCGTAGTAGCGGCCCATCAATCCCTGAACTTCGGGGAATTCGCCGACCACTTCGGTCTGCAAATCCGTCTTGGCGAGCTTCGCCGCGCGCTTCGCCTTCGCGACATCGGCCTTCACCAGCGGCGCCAGTTCCGCGGCCAGCTTCTCGATCCTCTTGATCCGCTGCGCCTGCGTGCCGAGCTTTTCGTGGAACACGATATTCTCGAACTTCGGCAGCCGGTCCTCCAGCTTGGTCTTGAGATCCGTCTCGTAGAAGAATTTGGCATCCGACAATCGCGCGCGGATCACGCGCTCGCAGCCGGCAACGATCGCCTTGCCGCCGTCGCTGGCCTCGATGTTGGCAACCATGATGAACTTGTTGGCGAGCGCGCCGGTCTTGGGATCGCGCAGCACGAAGCACTTCTGGTTGTTGCGGATGGTGGCGCGGATCACCTCCGGCGGAATTTTCAGGAACTCTGCGTCGAAGCTTCCCATCAGCGCCACCGGCCATTCGACCAGGCCGGCCGCTTCCGCGAGCAGGCCTTCGTCCTCGATCAGTTCGTAGCCTTGCGCGAACGCCAGGTTCTTGGCGTCGGTCAGGATCATCTCCGCGCGGCGCGCCGGATCGAGCACGACCTTGGCGGCGTCGAGCTTCGCCACGTAGTCGTCGAAGCGCTTCACCTTGATCTCGGCCGGCGCGATGAAGCGGTGGCCGCGCGTGGTGTCGCCGACCGCGACGCCGTCGACCTTGAACGGCACGATCTCGGGCTCTTCGGTTTCCGGCCCGAACACCGCGACGATGGAATGCAGTGGCCGCACCCAGTGGAGCGATCCGGAGCCCCAGCGCATCGACTTCGGCCAGGGGAACGTCCTCACCACCTCGGGCACGATCTCTGCGATCACCTCGATCGCGGGCTTGCCCGCCTTCTCGATCACCGCGACGTAGAAGTCACCCTTCTTGTCGGCCTGCACCTTGGCCTCGGAGATCGACTTCAGGCCCGCAGCGCGCAGGAATCCGGCGATGGCCTGCTCCGGCGCGCCGACCTTCGGCCCCTTGCGCTCGTCCTTCACGTCCGGTTGCCGGACCGGCACGCCCTGCACGGTGAGCGCGAGCCGGCGCGGCGTGGCGAACGCCTTGGCGCCTTCGTAGGTGAGCCCGGCGGCCACCAGCTTGTCGGTGACAAGCTTGCGCAGATCCTCCGCCGCCTTCACCTGCATGCGCGCAGGGATTTCCTCAGAGAAGAATTCGAGCAGGAGATCAGGCATTCGCGGCGCCTCCTGCTTCCGTCGCCAGCCAAGCCTCGCCGCAGGCCTTCGCCAGCTCGCGCACGCGCAGAATGTAGCTCTGCCGCTCGGTGACGGAGATCACGCCGCGGGCGTCGAGCAGGTTGAACACGTGGCTCGCCTTGATGCACTGGTCGTAGGCCGGCTGCGCCATCCGGTGGCGGCCCTTGTTGCCGTCACTCCAGCCGGCGTCCAGGTATTTCCGGCAAGCTTCTTCGGCCATTGTGAATTGCTTGAACAGCATCTCCGCATCGGAGTGCTCGAAATTATGCCGCGAGTATTCCTGCTCGGCCTGCAGGAACACGTCGCCGTAGGTCACTTTGTCAGCGCCCTCGCGGCCGTTGAAGTTGAGGTTGTAGACGTTGTCGACGCCCTGCACGTACATCGCGAGGCGTTCGAGCCCGTAAGTGAGTTCGCCCGATACGGGCGCGCATTCGAAGCCGGCGACTTGCTGGAAGTAGGTGAACTGCGATACCTCCATGCCGTCGCACCAGCACTCCCAGCCGAGCCCCCAGGCGCCAAGCGTCGGACTCTCCCAATCGTCCTCGACGAAGCGGATGTCGTGCAGCTTGGAGTCGATGCCGATCGCGGCGAGCGAGGCGAGATAGAGGTCCTGAAGGTCGAGTGGCGACGGCTTCAGGATGACCTGGAACTGATAGTAGTGCTGCAGCCGATTCGGATTCTCGCCGTAGCGGCCGTCCTTCGGCCGGCGCGAGGGCTGCACGTAGGCGGCGTTCCACGGCTTTGGCCCCAGCGCGCGCAGCGTCGTCGCCGGATGGAAGGTGCCGGCGCCGACCTCCATGTCGTAGGGCTGCAGGATCACGCAGCCGCGATCCGCCCAGAACCGCTGCAGCGTCAGGATCAAGCCCTGGAACGAACGCTCCGGGCGCATGTGGGCGGGAATGTCGTCGGTCATAAGAATCCAGCGTGTGGCTTGAGACCTAACGGCGGGTGTCGAGAGGGTCAATAACACACCGGTGTCATCGTCCGCGAAAGCGGACGATCCAGTACTCCTGATGCTTGCAATATCAACAGGAACCACCGAGGCTACTGGATGCCCCGCTTTCGCGGGGCATGACAATGTCGGGCCAGGGAGGGAATGCCGTGCTGTCACGTCTAGCCGCGCTCGCCGCCGCGCTTGTCGCCACCATCGTGGCCGCTCCCGCCCGGGCGCAGGACTTCCCCACCCGACCGATCCGCATGGTGATCGCCTTCCCGCCAGGCGGCCCGACCGACTTCGTCGGCCGCCTGCTCGCCGACAAGCTGAAGGAGTCGCTGCCGCAGCCGGTGCTGATCGAGAACAAGCCCGGTGCCAATGGCGCGATCGGCGCCGATTTCGTCGCCAAGGCGGAGCCGGACGGCCACACCATCTTCCTCTCGACCGTCGGCGCGATCGCCATCACGCCGCACATGCGCGACAACCTGCCCTACAACACGCTGTGGGACTTCGCGCCGGTGACGCTGGTGGTGCGCAACACCACGGTCGCGGTGGTGCGCGCCGAGCATCCGGCCAAGACCGCCCAGGAGTTCGTCGCCATCGCGAAGCAGAAGAACGGGTCGCTGCCGTTTGCCTCAACCGGTGTCGGCTCGACAACGCATCTCGCGACCGAGATGTGGGCGACCGTCGCGGGCTTCAAGTTCGTTCACGTGCCCTACCGCGGCGCGGCACCTGCGTTGACCGATATCCTCGGCGGCCAGGTCGAGGGATTTTTCGCCGACGTGCCGGTGCTGATGCCGCAGATCGCCGCCGGCAAGGTCCGGCCACTTGGTGCCGCCTCCAGCGAACGCAACCCGATGCTGCCGGACGTGCCCACGCTGGCCGAATTGGGCTACACGGACACCTCGTCGGGCAACTGGTACGGCCTGCTGGCGCCGGCGAAGACGCCGCCGGCGGTGATCGCGAAGCTCAACGCCGCCTTCGTCGCCGCGATCAACGATCCGGTGGTGAAGGACAAGCTGATCAAGTCCGGCGCCATTCCGGTCGCCGACACGCCGGCTCAGTTCGGCCAATTCCTCAAGCAGGAGTTTGAGCGCTGGGGCAACGTGGTGCGTGAGCGGGGCATCAAGGAGCCTAGCTGACGCATTTTAGTTTGGCCCGACTGCCTCGTATTTGGCCGATCGGCATTCGTATTGCCGCGCCTTGTGCGCGCCGCACGCAATTGCGATCAAATCCGCCCGTTCGAATTAACAAAAACCACATTCCCGATGGAACAAGGTTTGCAAGGAACGCACCGGCGTTCTTGGAGATTCGTATGGCGTGTCGGGCGACATTCCGAAAGCCAGCGGTATCCGGTTCCGGGCGCGTCGTCGCGGCCGGACGCTTTATTCGTGCTCATTGCGATACCAACACAACCATGCGGGGGAGAGACAAATGCTCTACGCCCTCTATGTCGGTTTCGTCAGCGTATTCACCGCCATCGCCGCCCTCGGCCACGCTCTGCTGCTGGTGGCGGTCTATCCCAATCTGTTCGGCACCCCATTAAGCGACATCGCGGAGACCGAGGTCGCGACTCGCGAACGCGCCTCCCCGCAAAATCCGGGATTGGCAGCCTGAGTTCAGCGGCTCGGCCGGTACTCGCCGGTCACCGGGTCGCGCTGAAGTTTCGGCAGAACCTCGCGTGACTCGGCTGGCGCCGGCTTGGCACGCGCGCGATCGAGCTCGTCGTTGACGCGACGCCATTCCCTCGCAACCAGCTTGGCGGCAATGGCGGCTCCGATCGCGCCGAGCACGATGATCAAAGCTTGCGGCATCCGAAGCCCCTACAGGCCATAGCGCGCCCAGATCGCGCGCGCTTCGATGGCGGAAATGAAATCCTCCGCCAGATCGGGTGCACCGCGCAAGTCGCTGAAAACGCCGGGAAGCCTGCGCCCGAACAGGCCACGATCCACGATCAGCGGGGTGCGTACCTTGTCGCCGTAGCGTTGGCGCAGGACGCCGCGCAGATCGCCGATCAAATCGACCAGCCCCAATTCCTTGGCCGTATTCCCGGTCCAGTATTCGCCGGAGAACAGGTCCTTTTCGGGGCCGTTGAGCTTGCCGTCCCGCCGGCTCTTCACCAGGTCGATGAAGCTCCGGTGGATCTCCTCCTGGATCGCCTTCAGGCGTTTCACATCCTCCGGTTTTTCTTCCAGGAACGGATCCAGCATCGCCTTGCGGTCACCCGACGTATAGAGCCTTCGCTCCACGCCGATCTTCTCGATCAGCTTTTGCAGACCGAACGAGCCGCCGACCACGCCGATCGAGCCGACGATCGAGGAGCCGTCGCACACGATTTCGTCGGCCGCGCAGGCGATCATGTAGCCGCCGGACGCGCCCACATCCTCGATGAAAGCGATAACGGGAATTTGCTTTTCATCGGCGAGCTGCCTGATGCGGCGATAGATCAGGTGCGATTGCGCCGCCGAGCCGCCCGGAGAATTGATGGCAAGCGCAACGGCACGCGCCTTGCCTGTGTTGAACGCGCGGTCCAACGACCGCGCGACCGACGCAACCGTAAGACCGGGCTTGAGCGGGGTCGAAATCCCGATGACGCCGTTCAGCCGCACCACCGGAACGACGGGAATATCGGAACGAAATCGCGCCGGGATCAGCGGCTCGAGCGCGGCAACCGTTCGGTCGAGCACGGAGGGTTCAGCCATGAACTAACGACATAGGATGGCCACAGCCCCGCCTCAAGTCATCTGATGTTAACCCATGAATGTTTTTTAAGCAGGAACAGCGATTCCTGCCGAGCGTTATCGGTGGAAGACCAAGAAGATCCCAGCGGAATTCGAATCGGACCATGAAAATCCTCCTGTTGCTCCTCTTGATGTCGACGATCGTGATGATTGCCTACCTCGCCGTTCCGGCTCAGCCCGCGGCCGAGGCTGGAACCCACCAGTAAGCCAGCGATCCGCGGTTTCGGCGCCCTAGAGCGCCAGCGCCTGACCGTGCCGGAGCACATCCTCGGCCCGCACCGTGGGCTTTCCCGCCGTGTCGTTGAGATCGAGCGCGGGCAGCAAGGTCAGCGGCGCCCGGCTGCCCTTGCTGGCTTTCACCAGAACGCGGATCGCCGGCTGCCCGGCGCGACCGTGCACCGGCAGCACCACGATACCCCCGAAACCGGCCTCCAAGGCCGATAGCACCTGCGCGAGCCCATCAGCGCGCCAGATCATGGTCAGCGTGCCCGCGGAATGCAGCAGCCACGATGCCGCATCGACCCACTTCGCAAGCGAGCCGTCGGGTGCAACATGCGCCGTGCGCTTGCCCGCATCCGGCGAAACGTTCCGCGGTTCGTTGAACGGCGGGTTCATCAGCACGCAATCGAATGAGCCCGGCGCAAGCCCCGCCGCGGTGAAGGCATCGGGCGGCGCGGTCACGTCGAGCATCACCGCGGCCGCGCGGCTTTCGAAACCGTTTCGCGCGATATTCTCCGCCGCGATTTCAGCAAGGTCCGGATCGCGCTCGACGAGCATCACGCTAACTCCCGGCACGCGGGCCGCCAGCGCCAAACCCGCGGCGCCGACACCCGCCCCAAGTTCGGCAATGCGGTCACCCGGCTTCGCCGCAGCCGCCGCAGCCAGCAGGATCGCGTCGTGGCCGACCCGGTGCCCGATTTTTTTCTGGGTCAGCCGCAACCTACCGCCGAGCACTGCGTCGTTGGTGTGTTCGTCGTCCTGGCCGGGTGGCAGCGGGCGCAGCTCATGGGCAAGCCCCGCATCGGCCAGCAGCCGGCGCGCCGACTGCCGATGCTCGTCGTCGACCAGGATGCGGCAGGTCAATATCCCCAGCGAGCCTTCCAGCACGCTCATGTTGCGGTCCAGCACCACGTGCGGGATCTCGGCGCCTTTGAGCAGCGCCTCGATCGCGGTGATCAGAACCGCATTGTTGGTGCGAACCAGCTCCTGCACGCGACTGGACCCTCAGCGCTGCCGCCGCTCTTCGGCCGGCGCGCGTTGCGCGAGATAGGACAGCAGCTTCAATTCACGACGCCCGCACGTCACGGTATCGAGAATGAGGCCTGACGCGATCGACAGGAAACCGAGCAACATCAACCCGGTGGACAGCACTGCCGTTGGCACCCGGGGCACCAGGCCTTCGCGCATGTAGGTGATCACGAGCGGGATGGCGAGCCCGATCGACACGATGCATAGCGACAACCCGAGCGCCCCGGACAACGCAAGCGGCCGCTCGGCACGATAGACCTTGAGGATGGTGCGAAGGATGCGATAGCCGTCGCTCCAGGTCGAAAGCTTCGACGCCGAGCCCTCCGGCCGCGAGTAGTATGGCGTGCGCACCTCGCCGACCGGCAGCTCAAGCTCCAGCGCATGAATGGTCAACTCGGTCTCGATCTCGAAGCCGCCCGACAGCACCGGAAACGACTTGACAAAGCGGCGCGTGAACACGCGATAGCCGGACAGCATGTCCGTGAAAGTGTTGCCGAAAATGTGGGCGACCGAGCCGGTGAGCAGCCGGTTGCCCAGCCGGTGCCCAGGCCGGTAGGCCGCCTCTTCGCGGTCGACGCGCACCGCAACGACCATGTCCAGCCGGTCATGCAGCAGGCGCTCGATCATCGCGGGCGCACTCGGCGCATCGTAGGTGGCGTCGCCGTCAACCAGCACATAGATGTCGGTATCGACGTCGGTGAACATGCGCCGGACGACGCGTCCCTTGCCCTGGCGCGGCTCGTGGCGCACCACGGCGCCGGCCGATGCTGCGACCTGGGCGGTGCGGTCGCTCGAGTTGTTGTCGTAGACGTAGACGGTGGCGTTGGGGAGCACGGCACGGAAGTCGCCCACCACCTTGGCGATCGAGACTTCCTCGTTGTAGCAGGGCACCAGGACCGCGACCCGCTGCCGTCCGGCGATATCGGCCTCGCTGCCGGCCTGCGTTTCCAACATGGGGGTTCTGCTCCGCTCGGCGTCAAAAGAATCGCTTGTCGCACCCACGCCGACGCACTTGCCCCCATACCATAGCGTTTCTATTGTCGCTCGTCCCTTGTGCGCAAATCCGGAGCAAAGCGCGTGGCCGTCATTCTCCCATTCAGCCAGCCCGAGCCCTCCATCGACCGCCTGGTCGAGCTGGTCGGTCCCGACATGGAGCGCGTCAATGCGGCCATCCTGGCGCGGACCGGATCGCAGGTGACTATGATTCCGGAAGTCGCCAACCATCTGATCTCGTCGGGCGGCAAGCGGCTGCGACCGATGCTCACCGTGGCGCATGCCGCGCTCACCGGCTACTCCAGCGACGGCCACGTCAAGCTCGCCGCCGCGGTCGAGTTCATGCACACCGCGACGCTCTTGCACGACGACGTGGTGGACAACAGTGAGATGCGCCGCGGCCGGCTCGCCGCGCGCATGCTGTGGGGTAACGAAGCAAGCGTGCTGGTCGGCGACTTCCTGCTCGGTCAGGCGTTCAAAATGATGGTCGAGGTCGGCTCCTTGCGCGCGCTCGAAATCCTGTCCTCGGCTGCCGCGGTGATCGCCGAGGGCGAGGTGATGCAACTCGGCACCGCGAAGAACACCGCCACCACCGAAGACGAATATCTCGCCGTGATCCGTGCCAAGACCGCGGAACTGTTCGCGGCGGCCTGCGAGGTCGGTCCGGTGCTGACCAACCGGCCGAAGGCAGAAACCGCAGCCTGCCGCTCGTTCGGCATGAACCTCGGCATCGCCTTCCAACTCGTCGACGACGCGCTGGACTACGGCGGCCGCAACGCCACGCTCGGCAAGAACGTCGGCGACGATTTCCGCGAGGGCAAGATCACGCTGCCGGTCGTGCTGTCGTACCGGCGCGGCTCATCCAGCGAACGCGCCTTCTGGGAGCGCACGCTGGAAAAGAACAAAATCACCGACAGCGACCTGCAGACCGCGATCGAGCTGATGCAAAACCACAACGCAATCCAGGACACCATCAAACGCGCGCAGCACTACGGCGTGATGGCGCGCGATGCGCTGGCGCTGTTCCCCGACTCGCCGATGAAGCGGGCGCTTGAAGAAGCGGTGGAGTTCTGCACCGGACGGACGCACTAGGGCGGGATCACGAGATACATCATGAGGCGGCGCGACCTTCTCGGCTTGTTGTGTTGCACGGCAGCCGGGTGGCCGGCGGCATCGCGTGCACAGCAACTGGCAATGCCGCTGATTGGTTTTCTCGGGCTCTCATCGCCTGGCGCATTCAGCCCCCGCCTGTCGGCATTTCGAAAAGGACTGGCCGAAGCCGGTTTCGTCGAGAACCGAAACGTCGCGATTGAGTACCGGTGGGCCGACGATGACGTCAGTCGACTGCAGGAATTGGCAGCCGATCTCGTGCGTCGCAACGTCAACGTGATCGCTACAGCCGGGGGGCCCGCCCCCGCGCTTGCCGCCAAGGCGGCAACTTCGACGATTCCGATCGTCTTCGCGACGCCGGGGAGCGATCCCATCGAACTCGGTCTGGTTGCCAGCATGAATCGGCCGGAGGGCAACATCACGGGCGTTGGATTTCTCGTGAGCACAGTCTCGGGAAAGCAACTTGAGGTGCTGCATGAAGCCGCGCCCAACGCCATGACCGTGGGACTTCTGGTGAACCCGACCAATCCGAATATGTCCTAATACATCAAGAACGTGCAGGACGCGGCGAAAGTGTTCGGACGAAAGTTGCTTGTCGTCCGTGCGGCAACAGAAGCGGAATTGGACACGGCTCTCGCTACACTGGCTGACCATCGGGTCGGCGCGCTCCTGGCTACGCCGGATGTGTTCTTCTTTCGCCAAAGAGAGCGGATTGGGAGTTGGGCGGCACGGAAGAACGTGCCGGGCATGTACGCATCCCGCGAATTTCCCGAAGCGGGAGGACTGATGAGCTACGGCACGAGCATCGACGATGGGTATCGCCAGGAAGGAGTTTACGTTGGCCGCGTCCTCAAGGGAGAAAAGCCCGCCGACTTGCCCGTACAGCAGGCTGTGAAGATCGAATTGGTGATCAATCTCAAGACTGCAAAAGCGCTCGGCCTCGATATTCCGATCACCCTGCTCGGACGCGCCGATGAGGTGATTGAATGAGGCAGCTTACTCGCTGGACTTGAGCCCAGCCTCCCTGATCACCGGACCCCACTTGGCGAGGTCGGCCTTGTGGAAGGCGGCAAGCTGGTCCGGCGTCCCGCCGACGACGATCATGCCCTGGTCCTCAAGCCGCTTGCGGATGACCGGGTCGTCCGCCGCAGCTTTGGCGCCCGTATACATCTTCTGGATGATGTCCTTCGGCGTCTTGGCGGGGACGAACAGCGCGTACCAGCCGGTCACGTCGTAGCCCGGCAGGGTTTCACCGATCGCCGGCAGGTCCGGCAGCATCGGCGAGCGCTTCGCGGTGGTCACCCCCAGCATGCGCAACTTGCCATCCTGCTGCAGAGCGACCATCGGAGCGACGTTGTTCCAGAATGAATCGATCCGGCCCGGAATCAGATCCTGAATGC
>JBEVIJ010000238.1:0-5630 GCA_040510745.1 Xanthobacteraceae bacterium | reverse complement strand
GGCGGCCGCAGGCCGCGCGCAAGAAGAAGATGGTGAACTGATCCATCGCCGTCGCAGACGGCGTCGCTTCGCTCGCCCAAGCGGAACACCAGAGTCACGAATCCGCTGTGCTTGCAAACCTGGGTTCCCGCTTTCGCGGGAACGAGCGGCGGTTAGAATGTCGCCATGACGCCGGTTGCCATCATCACCGGAGCCTCATCGGGCATCGGAGCCGAGCTGGCTCGTGTGTTCGCCAGCAACGGCCATGCGCTCGTTCTGGTGGCGCGGCGCGAGGCAAGGCTCAAGACCGTTGCCGCCGAGCTTGAATCGGCCGGCGCGACAATCCCGCTGGTCCTTCCAATCGACCTTTCGAAGCGCGACGCCGTGGCGCGGATCGCGCTGGCGCTCGAGGTGCGCGCCCTGCAGCCGCAGTTTGTCGTGAACAACGCCGGCTTCGGCCTGCACGGCCCTGCCGCCGAGCGCGACCGCGACGAACTGCTGAGCATGGTCGATCTCAACATGCGCGCGCTGACCGACCTTTCGCTCGCCTTTGTTGCCAGCCTGGCGCGCCATCGCGGCGGCATTCTCAACGTCGCGTCGGTCGCGGGGTTTCTGCCGGCGCCGGCGTCGGCGGTCTATTACGCCAGCAAGGCCTATGTGATCTCGTTCGGCGAGGCGCTGTATCGTGAGCTCAAGCCAATGGGCGTTCGCGTCACCACGCTCTGCCCCGGCCCGGTGCACACCGAATTCCAGGCGCGCGCCGGCGTGACAAGCAAAAAGACGACGATGTTTCACGTGCCAGCGCTGCGCGTCGCCGAACAAGGCTACCAGGGCCTGATGCGCGGCAAGCGCATGGTCATTCCCGGCTTTGCCAACAAGGCGCTGACCCTGCTGCCGCGCGTGATGCCGCGCTCCTGGCTGCTTGCGGCGGCGGGGAAGCGGCAACGCTCGCGCCTGACAAGCTCCGCACCGCGTCGATAGCCACGTTGCGCGGCAAGCGCTTGCAAACAGGCGCTAACGCGGTAGGACTGGCATGGAATCTGCCTGGCTTGATTCTTGATGATCCTTCGTAAGCCACGAGCCTCCTCATCATGAGCCTGCCGGTTCTGATCGTCCTGCATCAGGAGCACTCGACGCCGGGACGGGTCGGCAACGCGCTGAGGAGCCGCGGCTTAACCCTCGACATCCGCCGCCCGCGCTTCGACGATCCGCTGCCTGAGACGATGGAGAACCACGCTGGCGCCGTGATCTTCGGCGGCCCGCAGAGCGCCAACGACAAGGACGATTTCATCCGCCGCGAGATCGACTGGCTCAGGGTGCCGTTGAAGGAGAAAAAGCCGTATCTCGGCATCTGCCTCGGTGCGCAGATGCTAGCGCATCAGCTCGGCGCCAAGGTCAAGCCGCATCCGCACGGCCACGCCGAGGTCGGCTACTACCCGATCCGTCCGACGCCGGCGGGCCGCGCGGTCTGTACCGACTGGCCCGATCAGGTCTACCAGTGGCATCGCGAGGGCTTCGAGCTGCCGCGCGGCGCTGCCTTGCTGGCGGAGGGCGACGCGTTCCCGGTGCAAGCCTTCAGCTATGGCGGCGCGGCCTTCGCGCTGCAATTTCACATGGACGTCACCCACGCCATGATGTGCCGCTGGACCACCCGCGGCCATGAGCGCACGCAGATGCCCGGCGCACAGCAGCGCTCCGCGCATTTCGAAGGCCGCATGGTGTACGACACGGCGTGCCGGGCCTGGCTCGATTCTTTTCTCGACCATTGGCTCAAGCCGCTGCCGGTCAAACGAAGCCCTGCTCAGCGCCGCGGCGGCAGCTCGAGAGTGTCGACCCGGTAGAGATCGGAAAAGGCCTTCCGCCCAATTAGCACCACCAGCAGGGCGCCGATCCCGCCGATCAGCACCGCGGGAATGGCGCCGAGCCACGACGCCATCAAGCCGGCGCGGAATTCGCCGAGCTGGTTCGATGCCGTGACGAACAGCGAATTCACCGCGCTGATGCGGCCGCGCGTCTCATCCGGCGTGTGGAGTTGGATCAGCGTCATGCGGATCACCACGCTCACCATGTCGGCCATGCCGAGCGCGGCGAGCGCCGCCATCGAGAGCACGAACGACTTCGACAGCGCGAACACCACGACGGCCGCGCCATAGACCGCCACCGCGCCGAAGATGATCTTGCCGACTCGCTGGCGCGGCTGCCAATGCGTCAGCACGATCGCGGCGATCAGCGCTCCGAAGCCCGGAGAAGCCCGCAACAGGCCGAGCCCCCAGGGGCCGGTGTCGAACACGTCGCGGGCGAACACCGGAAGCAACGCGAACACGCCGCCGAGAATGACAGCGAGCAGATCGAGCGAGATCGCGCCAAGGATGATCGGCGCGCGGCGGATGTAGGAGAACCCGGCGAACAGCACGGCCATGGTAACGGGCTCTCGCGACGCGGCTGCGCGCACCGCCGTCACCATGCCGATCAGCATTCCGGCGCAGATGTAAAGCGTGCAGCACAGCGCGTAGACCAACACCGGATTGACCGCATAGAGCAGCCCGCCGACCGCGGGTCCGCAGATGATCGCCAGCTGCGTGGCCGATGCCGCCGCCGCGGTGGCGCGCGGCAGCAGCGCCACCGTCACGATGCCGGGCAGCAACGTGGTCAGCGTGGTCTGCTCGAACGCGCGGCAAGCCCCGATCACGAATACGACCGCGAGCAACGCCTCGCGCGTCATCACGCCGAACGCCGTGCCGATCGCGAGCGTGGCGGTGGCGAGCCCGCAGACCAGGTTGCAGGTCCGCACGATCATGCGCCGGTCGTAGCGGTCGGCGACGTGGCCGGCGACCAGCACGAGCAGGGCGGCGGGAAGGAACTGCACCAGCCCGACCAGCCCGAGGTCCAGCGGGTTCCGTGTTAGGTCGTACATTTGCCAGCTCACAGCCACCGCCTGCATCTGCAGCGCGACGGTGCTGGACACCCGGGCAATCCAATAGAGGGCAAAAGGCCGGTGCTGGCGTAGGGACGCGCCAGGCGCGTCTGGGGCGGTCATGTTGACAGTCTTGTTACAGGTCTGGGGTGGCTTCGATGCGGGTCCGGCGCCGCCGCGGATATTGCGCGGCGCGGTTGTATTCTAGCCATATCAGGGCTTTGGGTGACGCGTCTGGCGCGACCTTGACCTAAAATTGGCCTAATCGGCAGGATGATGATTCAGCCTGCAATTGCTATCGTTGCGACAGGCGGCCGGACTTCCGGCCGCGGGGGCTGCTGATGCGCGACGTAGGGCCCGAACGGCGGTTACCGGCATACAGCCTGTCGCAGGTGCTGCATGCGTCCGACGACATTCTCGAACTGCTTCCGGTCGCCGTCTGCATCTGCGATCTCGACGGCCGGATCCTCCAATACAACAGCCGCGCCGTCGAAATCTGGGGCCGCACGCCCAAGCCCGGCGAGACCCACGAGCACTTCACCGCCGAGGCCCGGTTCTACAGCTCGGAAGGCCAAAGGCTGCCTGAATCGCGGGTCAGCAAGGTGCTGCGGTCCGGACAGGCTATCCGCAACGAAGAGGTGCTGGTCGACAAGGCGGACGGTGCGCGCATCGCGGTGCTGATCGACATCGATCCGCTGCTCGACGCGCGCGGCAAGATGGTCGGCGTCGTCACCTGTTTTCAGGATGTCACCGAGCGAAAGCGGGTTCACGAGGCGCTCGAGCAGAGCCAGCAGGACTTGCGCCAGCAGGAGCAGCGCTGGAACGCGACGTACGAGCACGCCGCCATCGGCATTGTCGAGATCGACGCCGACGGCTGCTTCCTGCGCGTCAACGAATCGATCTGCGACATCACGGGTCTCACGCGCGACGAATTGCTGGGTTGGAAGCTGTTCGCGCGCACGCATCCAGACGACCGCGACGTCGATGAGGATCTGTACCGCCGCCAGGTGAAGGGCGAGATCGGCTTCTATTCGATCGAGAAGCGGTTCGTCCGCAAGGACGGCCGCGTGATCTGGTGCTCGATTCGCTCCTCGACGGTGCGCGACGCCGGTGGACATTTTCTCTACGGCGTCCGCGTGGTGCAGGACATCACGGCGCGCAAGGAAGCGGAAGATCGCCAGAAGCTGTTGATGGACGAGCTGAACCACCGCGTGAAGAATACGCTCGCGACGGTGCAATCGCTTGCCGCCCAGACCGCGCGCAGCACCGCTTCTCCCGAAGCGTTCCGGCAGTCGTTCGAAGGCCGGCTGATCGCGCTCAGCCAGGCGCACGACCAACTCACCCGCCGGCATTGGACCAGCGCGGACCTGCGCGCCATCGTCACCGCCGCCGTTGCGCCCTATCTCACGCAGGGGCAGGAGCGGGCGGTGATCTCAGGCGATGACGTCACGGTCACGCCGCGCGTCGCGCTCACGCTCGCGATGGTGCTGCATGAGCTGACGACCAATGCGGTCAAATACGGCTCGTTGTCGGCGCCTGCGGGGCGGGTCGAGGTGACCTGGCGCATCGTGCGGGCGCCGTCGCAGCCGCCGCTGTTGTGGCTCGAATGGCGCGAAAGCAACGGACCGCCGGTCGCGGAGCCGAAGCGGCGCGGCTTCGGCTCGCGCTTCATCGAAGGCAGCGTTGCCGCCGAGTTGCAGGGCGCCGCGCGGCTGCATTTCGATGCGTCCGGACTGCGTTGCACCATGGAGGTGCCGCACGAGGCCGCGGTGGCGGTGCCGGACGAGGAGTAAGATCGGGGTTGGCGCAACCTTCGCCTCGTCGCGCACCAAAGATGCTGTGAGTCGTTTCCACGGAATCGAACCGCCAACCTCCTCATTGCGAATTCAAATTTTTGCATTTCCCGCAGCTTCCCCATAATTCCCTTCCAATCGAAATCGCTTGAATTTCGGGGACTTGCGGACAATTGGGCTTCCGGACACTTCCGCTGGTTTCCGTGATGTTGGTCACCCAGTGGTCACCCGGAGAGGCATTTATGCTTAACGAACGACAGCGACTGACAAAGCGGATTGTCGATGCCGCGAAGCCCGGTGCAAACCGCTACACCATTTGGGACGCCGTGGTGCCTGGATTTGGTTTGCGCATCACGTCGACCGGTACAAAGACTTTTACTTTGCGCTACCGAGCGAGGGGGCGGCGCGCACAAAAGCGATATCTCTCGATCGGTCGTTACGGGGTCCTGACCGTAGAAGAGGCGCGCGATCATGCAAGGAAAGTTCTCGGCGCTGTCGCGAGTGGTGAAGATCCAGCCCGAGAGATTGCGAATCATCGCGAGACAAGCGCTCTTTCGGAGGTCGCGGATGATTTCATGTCGGCGCATGTGAAATTGAAGCGAAGGACAAGACGATTGCGTCTTACGAACATGTTCTAAATCGTCATATCAAGCCAGTGTTGGGGACTTTCCCAATGCATGAGCTTGCTCGTGCCGAAGTTTACCGCCTTCACGCTTCGCTTGCTGCAACGCCTTACATGGCGAACTACGTCGTGACGGTCCTAAGCTCCCTGTACTCCTGGGCAGGCCGAAGAGGCCTAGTCACGGACGACTACAACCCCGCACGTCGCATCGAGAAGTTCCGCGAGCAGCCCCGAGAGCGATTTCTCAACGCCGAAGAATTTTCGCGGTTGGGTGCCGCGCTCCGCGAAGCTGAAACGGTTGGTATTCCCTACGACGTCGATG
>JBEVIJ010000237.1:0-9745 GCA_040510745.1 Xanthobacteraceae bacterium | reverse complement strand
TTTTGGTTCGTCGGGCGTCTGCGGCCTTATTGACGTTGGCTCTTTTGACAGTTTTCTTATGTTGGTTATAATTCCCGCCCCCCACCGACGCCACCTCCCCCCCCGCGACACTAGCAACTCTATGATTCTAGCGTCCTTTGGACCCGAAGTTCGGAATAGTGGTTGCTGAACAATCGTGCGAAATTCGGGCCCCGCGCCATCGGGCGCGAAAGTCGAGGACCTCCATGGCAGTCGAGCCCGCCCCCAACGCCGTCGTCACCATCGGGCAGACGCGCTTCGGCAATTCGCTGCCGCTCACACTGATCGCCGGTCCCTGTGCGCTGGAAAGCCGCGCCCATGCGCTCGAAATGGCGCAGGGCCTCAAGGAGCTCGCCGATCATCTCGGCATCGGCCTCGTCTACAAGACCTCGTTCGACAAGGCGAACCGCACCAGCGGCAAGGGCGCGCGCGGTATCGGCCTCGAATGGGCGCTGCCGATCTTCGCTGAAATCCGCGAGAGCGTCGGCGTGCCGGTGCTCACCGACGTTCACGAGCCCGCGCAGTGCGAACGGGTCGCCGAGGCCGTCGACGTGCTGCAGATCCCGGCGTTCCTGTGCCGCCAGACCGATCTGCTCGTCGCCGCCGCCAAGACCGGCCGCGTGGTGAACGTGAAAAAAGGGCAATTCCTGGCGCCGTGGGACATGGCAAACGTGGTGCAGAAGGTCACCGGCGCCGGCAACCCCAACGTGCTCGTCACCGAGCGCGGCGCGTCGTTCGGCTACAACACGCTCGTCTCCGACATGCGCGCGCTGCCGATCTTGGCCCGCGAGACCGGCGCCCCCGTGATCTTCGACGCCACCCACTCGGTGCAGCAGCCCGGCGGGCAGGGCACCTCGTCCGGCGGCCAGCGGGAATTCATTCCGGTGCTGGCGCGTGCCGCGGTGGCGATCGGCATCGCGGGCGTCTTCATCGAGACGCACCAGGATCCGGACAAGGCGCCGTCCGACGGGCCGAACATGATCGCCCTCAAGGATATGGAGCGTCTGTTGCGCACGCTGCAGGCGTTCGACAGCATCGCAAAACTGCGGCAATGAATTAGGAAATCCGGTCGGGAGGCCATGATGGTTCTGCAATCGCTAGCCGGGTTGCCGGCGTTCCTTCTCTATTTCTGCGTTTCAACGGTTGCCGTCATCGCCTTCCTGTGGATTTACACGCGCATCACCGCGCACGATGAGTTCGAGCTCCTTAACAAGAACGTTCCCGGCGCGGCGGTTTCGCTCGGCCTCAGCATGCTCGGTTTCGCGCTCCCGGTGGCGAGCGCGGTGGCGCACGCCTCCGACATCATCGATTGCATGATCTGGAGCTTGATCGCGCTGTGCGTGCAGGTGATCGCCTACTACGTCGCGCGCATTGCGGTGCCAAACCTGTCGCAGCGCATCGCCGCGGGCGACCTCGCGCCCGCGATCTGGCTGGGGCTGGCCTCGGTGACGGCGGGCCTTCTGAGCGCGGCCTCGATGACGTGGTGAGGCCGACATGAAGCGCTCCTCCCAGGTCGCGCTGCTTTTGATGGGCGTCACCGGCGTCGGCGCCACGGGCTACGCCTTGACCAAGCCGCCGCCGAACTGCACGCCGCAGGGCAGCCCGGCCGCAACGGCGGCTCTCGCAGCGCCAGGCTCACGCGTCGCCGAGCCTTGCCCACCCCAGCGCTCCTGGTCGTCGTCAAGCTACGGCGGCCGGTCGAGCTGGACGCGGACCAACAGCAGCTCGAACAGCAGCGTGTGGCCGCGGCCGGTCTTCTCGCGCACCAGCACGTCGACCGCATCCTCCACCTCGGTGCCTCTCACGAGCCGCTCGTCGACCAGCACCAGCACGTCGCGCAGTGCCCCGACCACCACGTCGCGCAGCGGCTTCGGTTCGACCGCAAGCACGCATTCATCGGGCGGCTGATGCGGCGCGTCGCATGCGAGGAGCGTGCGAACTGGCGCGATCTTGCGCTGGAATCGGGCTTCGACTTCCACACCATCGACAGCGCGCCGTATTGGGTGGAGAGCGCCTACTACTCCTTCACGCTCGAGCAGATCGAGCGCGACATCGAGGGGCCCACCGCCGAGCTCGAAGCAATGTGCCGCGAGCTGGTCGCCAAGGCGATCGACGACGAGCGCATCATGAACATGCTGCAGATTCCGCGGCCGTTCTGGAATTGGATCGCGCGCAGCTTCAAGAACGAGGAACTCAGCCTCTACGGCCGGTTCGATCTGCGCTACGATGGCAAAAGTCCCGCCAAGCTGCTGGAGTTCAACGCCGACACGCCGACCTCGGCGTTCGAGACCGGCGTGTTTCAATGGAAATGGCTCGAGGACGCGATTGCCCGAAAGGTGCTGCCGGAGAATGCCGACCAATTCAACTCGCTGCATGAGCGCCTGATCGAAGGCTGGAAGGTGATAGGCAAGGGGCGGCTCGTCCATTTTGCCGGCGTGCGAGAAACCGCCGAGGATTCCGGCACGCTCGCCTACATCGAGGATTGCGCGCGCCAGGCCGGTCTGGAGACCAAGCCGATCGAGATGAAGGACATCGGCAAGGCTGGGCGGAGCGGCTTCGTCGACCTCGATAACAAGCCGATCGAGCTGATGTTCAAGCTGTATCCCTGGGAATGGATGATGCGCGAAACGTTCGGATCTTCGCTGACCGGCGCGCCGACCCAGTTCGTCGAGCCGCCGTGGAAGGCGATCCTGTCGAACAAGGCGATCCTGCCGCTGCTCTGGGCGATGTTCCCCAACCACCCGAACCTGCTGCCTGCGTATTTTGAAGGCGACGCAAGGGTTGCCGAGCTGGGCAATTCCTACGCGCGCAAGCCGCTGTATTCGCGTGAGGGCGCCAACGTAGAGCTCATCGTCGACGGCAAGCCCGTGGATCGTGACGAGGGGCCCTATGGCGCCGAGGGCTTCATCCGCCAGGCCGTCGCCCCGCTGCCGGAATTCGACGGCAACTTCACTGTGCTGGGCTCCTGGTTCGCCGCCGGCGAGCCTTGCGGGCTCAACGTGCGCGAGGACACCAGCCCTATCACCAAGAATTCGTCACGCTTCTTGCCGCACGCGATCGTCGGATAGGCGGATTGCGCCGATTGGGCTTGCGGCAGGCCTCATGGCAGTGTCCAAAACAGCGCAATGGACCGCACCCTCGCGATCATCTCGTTCATGACGTTTTCGTCCGCGCTTTCGGTGCGGGCGGTCGACCCGATGATTCCGCAGATCGCCCACGATTTCTGGCTGCCGCCGGCGACCGCGGCCATGCTGGCGGCGGCGTTCATCTCCTACGGCATGGTGCTGCCGGTGCTGGGGCCGGTCGCGGATTCCGTCGGCAAAAAGCGCGTGATGATCGGCTGCCTGGTCGTGCTGACGATCGCGTCGTTCCTCTGCGCCGTCGCGACGACGTTCCAGCAATTGTTCATTCTTCGAGTCATCGCCGGCGCAGGCTGCGGGGGCCTGTTTCCGCTCGGCATGGCGCTGCTGTCGGACCTGGTGCCGCTGGCGCAGCGCCAGGTCGCGATCGGACGGCTGCTGGCCGGCACCATCACCGGCAACCTGCTGGGATCGGCGGCATCGGGCATCGTCGCCGACTTCATCCATTGGCGCGGCGTGTTCATCGTGCTCGGCGTGATCTCGCTGATCACGCTCGTGCTCGCCGTGGTGGGCCTGCGCGGCCTGCCGGAGGCGCCGCGCCAGCCGCTCGATCCGCGCACCGTGATCCTTCGCTACCGCGCCATCTTCCGGATTCCGACAGCGCGGATTTGCTACCTCACCGTGCTGTGCGAGGGCATTTTCGTGATGGGGCTGTTCGCCTATGTCGCTGTTCTGCTGCTCGAGGCCGGCGAGCGGCGCGCCTCGATCGCCGGCGCCGTCATCGCGTCGTTTGCCGTCGGCGGCATCGTCTATTCGCTTGGAATCGGAGCATTGCTGCGGCTGCTCGGCCAGAAACGGGTGATGATCGCCGGCGGGCTGTTCATGGCGTTCGGCATCGCCGCTCTTGCATTTGCGCCGCCGTGGCAAGTGCAATGCGCGGTCGTCGGCGTCATGGGATTGGGCTTCTACATGCTGCATGCCAGCATCCAGGTGTTCGTCACCGAGCTCGCACCCGCGACCCGCAGCTCCGCGATCGCCTTCCACACGTTCTCAATTTTCGTCGGCCAGTCGATCGGCACCGCGGCGTTCGGCTACGGGTTGTTCTACCTCGGCGCGCCGGCAACTCTCGCGATCTGCTCGGCCGCCATCGCACTCACCGGAATCGTGGCCGCGAACCTTCTGACGCGGCCCCGAGCGGCCTAGCCGCGCCCCCGATACGGCGCGACGCCCTGGTCCGGCACCCAGACGCCCTTGGGCAGCGCCCCGGCCTGCCAGAACACGTCGATCGGCATGCCGCCGCGCGGATACCAGTAACCGCCGATCCGCAGCCACTTCGGCTTGAGCAATTCCACCAGGCGCTTGCCGATGGCGACGGTGCAGTCCTCGTGGAACGCACCGTGATTGCGGAAGCTGCCGAGGTAGAGCTTGAGCGACTTCGACTCCACCAGCCATTTTCCCGGCACGTAATCGATGACGAGATGCGCGAAATCCGGCTGCGCCGTGATCGGGCACAGCGTGGTGAACTCCGGCGCGGTGAAACGCGCGACGTAGTCCGTATCCGGGTGCGGATTGGGCACACGGTCCAGCTTCGCCTTGGCGGGTGAGGCGGGCAGCGGCATCGGACGGCCAAGCTGGTGCGATTTTTTCGCCATGGGCCCGCACCCTGCCTTGGCTGTGCGGGGCATGACAAGGGCATCGCCACCCTGTTAGAAGCTGCGCCATCAGCCGGGGAATGCCATGACCGCCATCACCGACATCATCGGGCGCGAAATTCTTGACAGCCGGGGCAACCCGACCGTCGAAGTCGAGGTGACGCTGGAAGACGGATCGATCGGCCGCGCCGCGGTGCCGTCGGGCGCGTCGACCGGCGCCCATGAGGCGGTCGAGCTGCGCGACGGTGACACGAAACGCTATCTCGGCAAGGGCGTGCAGAAGGCCGTGGCCGCGGTCGAAACGGAAATCTTCGACGCCATTGGAGGTATGGACGCCGAGCACCAGGCCCAGATCGACGAGATCATGATCGCGCTCGACGGCACGCTGAACAAAGCGCGGCTCGGCGCCAACGCCATCCTCGGCGTGTCGCTGGCGGTCGCCAAGGCGGCCGCCCTCGCTCGCGGGCAACCTCTCTATCGCTACATCGGCGGCAGCTCGGCGCGGCTGCTGCCGGTGCCGATGATGAACATCGTCAACGGCGGCGTACACGCCGACAACCCGATCGACTTCCAGGAATTCATGATCATGCCGGTCGGCGCGCCGACCTTCGCCGAAGGCCTGCGCTGGGGCGTCGAGGTGTTCCAGACCTTGAAGAAGGCGCTGCACGACCAGGGCCACAACACCAACGTCGGCGACGAGGGGGGCTTTGCGCCCAATCTCAAATCGGCAGAGGAAGCTCTCGGCTTCGTCATGAAGGCGATCGAAGGCGCCGGCTACAAGCCGGGCAGCGACATCGTGCTGGCGCTCGATCCCGCCTCAACCGAGTTCTTTAAGAACGGCGCCTATGTCTATGAAGGCGAAGGCAAAACCCGCTCCAAGCAAGAGCAGGCCAAGTATCTCGCTGACCTGGTGTCGCGCTACCCGATCTACTCCATCGAGGACGGCATGGCCGAAGACGATTTCGAGGGCTGGAAGCTCGTCACCGACCTGATCGGACAGAAGTGCCAGCTCGTCGGCGACGACCTGATGGTCACCAGCGTGAAGCGGCTGACCGACTGCATCAACAAGGGCATCGGCAATTCGATCTTGGTGAAGGTCAACCAGATCGGCACGCTGACCGAGGCGCTGGCCGCAGTCGAAACCGCGCACAAGGCTGGCTACACCTGCGTGATGTCGCACCGCTCCGGCGAGACAGAAGACGCCACCATTGCCGACCTCGCGGTCGCCACCAATTGCGGGCAGATCAAGACCGGTTCGCTGGCGCGCTCCGACCGCACCGCGAAATACAATCAGCTCCTGCGCATCGAGCAGGATCTGGGCCCGCAGGCGAAATACGCCGGGCGCGCGGCGATCAAAGCTCTCCGCTAGCTCGGCCAAGCGGCGGGATCAGTGCCGAGCGGCACCGACGGCCGCTCCCAGCGCGGCGGCGTCTCCGACATGACGGCGGAGTGGCGCACGGCGGTGAGCCGGCCAAAGCCGGAATGGCTGTCGTAAAGCCGGTCCTGCACGTCCCAAAGATGAAGGTCCGGGCAAGCCGTCCCGTCGACCCGGCCAAGCCCGCGAAACCAGACGCCGGTCTGCGCCAGCGAGCAGCGCACGTGCCAGCTACCGCCCTCGGTGGCGCGGCGCTTGAGCGCCGACATCGCGGCGAACGCCATCAGGAAACCGGTGCCGTGATCGAGCGCCTGGGCAGGCAGCGGCTTGGGCTGGCTGGCGCCGAACGCCTGCGCCTCGGCGTCGTTCAGGCCGTTGGCGTTCTGCACCAGTGAATCGAAGCCGCGCCGGCGCGCCCACGGCCCTTCGTGGCTGTAGGCGCAAATCGAGACGCACACGATGCCGGGCCGCAGCTTCGCCGCTTGCTCGGCGCTGAAGCCGTATTGGGCAATGGCGCCGGGCCGGTAGCCCTGCACGAAAATGTCAGCCTGCCGCAGCAGCGCGGCAAGCTTCTCGCGTGCGCTCGGATCGCGCAGATCGAGCTGCGCCGCGAGCTTGCCCCGTCCGTTGTCGATCACCAAAGATTCCATCGACGGCAGGTGCGCCGCGGTGATCAGCAGCACGTCGGCGCCATGCGACGCCAGCGTGCGCCCGCACACCGGGCCGGCGATCACGCGCGTGAGGTCGAGCACCTTGATGCCGGACAGCGGGCGATCGCCCGCGGGCAGCGGTTCGGGCTGCGCATCCCCGATCTTCTCGATCGTGAACGGCGGCAGCTCCGCGACCGCGCGGCCCTGCGGGTGCACGTCCCATTCCGCGAACGAGCGTGTCGCGGTGACCACCAGGCCGGCCGCGACGGCGGCATCCTCAAGCTCGTAGGCTTCCCATCGATCGAGCGCGCGCTGCACCGAAGCGCGGTCGTGGTCGCAGCCGAGCAGCTTAAGCGTTCCTGCGCAGTGATGTGGCAAGTTGGTGTGCAGCCGCACCCAGCGGCCGTCGCCGCAGCGGTACAGGCCCGCGATCTTGTCTCGAATTTCGCCGAGCGGCTTTCCGTCGATGCCGAGGTAATGCTCGCTGCGCGTCTCGATCGCCGCGTCGCGCATCGCCACGCTGACCTGCTGCTGCCGTCCGGTCCGCATCCGCCACAGTTCGGCGGCGGCCAGCGCCGACGCCGCGACGGTGGTCTGCGCCGCGGTGCCGACCGCGAACGAGGACGGCAGCACCGGCTCGGCGCCGGTCAGTTCCATGGCGTCGAGCGCCGCCGGCGGCTGACAGGCCAGACGCCACAGCGCGGCCAGGACTTGATGCGAAGGGGGTGTGGTCATCAGGCGCCGTGCTCTGAAGCCGATTATAGGGGTTTCCGTGCCGAAACACTCAATTGACGGAGGCCCGGCGACGGTTCCTTTACCGCGGTGTCCTATGGGAAGGCAGGTGGGAAGAAACATGCGCTTGTCCGTTTTCACTCCGTTCCTTGTCCGGCCACTTGCCGCGGGCCGTATCGTCCGTAGCGTCTGAGGCCGTAACCGCATGCGCGACAAGCAATTCGGTCAGCGGACGGAAGGCATCACGCGCGAAGGGCTTCGCAATATCCAGGGCGTAGCACTCGAGCAGATCGGCGATGACAATTCGAACGAGAGCGCTTCGAAACTGCGCCGCATGGTGTTTTGGATCGGCGGAGCCGCGCTGCTGATCGCTATGTCGGCACAACGGGTTCGGGCCAGGGCTTGAGCCAATATTGGAAGCAGAACGGCGGCGCGGTGGCGGACGAAATCTACGTGCCGATCGGGGCGAAGGATGTCTTTCTCGACCAGGCCAACAAGACCTGCAGCTCGCGCGGCGACGCCGCCGGTGTCGGTCCGGTCCGCAAGGCCGCCAGCTACGTGGCCTGCCTCGCCGCCGAGAACCCGAAGCGCCTGTGCCAGGCCACGCATCGCACGCATTTCATCGCGGCGATGCGGAACTACTATCGCATGCAGGCGCAAAGCCGCGAGACCACGATCCGAACCGATCCGCAAGTCGCGGCGGCGCTCAAGGCCGTCATCACCAACGGCCACATCCCGCGCCGTGACATCATCGCGGCGGGGCCGAGCGATCTTGAAGCCGCGCTGCGCGGCGCGGAGCCTACGCGCAGCGGCTGCTGATGCTGCTTTCGACCCGGTAACAAGACCTTAACGCGACGCACGGCATCTTGCCGTCATGGTGATCCGCCGCAGGCTCCGAGCTTTCCTGACCGCGCTTGGCCTTTACGGCGGCGCGGCCTTGTTCATCGGGTACTTCGGCGTCAACGCCTACACCGGCAACCACGGCCTGCGCGCCAAGCATGAACTCGACCTACAATACAGCGCGCTGAGCGACGAACTCGGCCGCCTCAAGCGCGAGCGGACCGAATGGCAGCGCCGCGTGGCGCTGCTCAAGTCGGAGAGCATCGATCCCGACACGCTGGACGAGCGGGCGCGGGCGGTGCTCGGCTATCTGAACCGCCGAGAACTCACCCTGATCCTCAAGCGGCCCTGAGCAAACCGGATACGCGGCTTGCGCCGCCGCCGGTCGTTGCCATTTCCCATGCAAACACAGCGGCTTGTGCGCCGCGAAGGCTGTGCGTGTGGCGAAGCCACACGCTTTCGCCGCGCAACGATATACGCTAAGGATTTAAGGCCGCCGTTCGGCGGCGCTTTTCGCCCGAGGAGCACCATGGCCGTTGCCAAGGACAAGGCAGAGCGTCGCCCGTCCGCCAACCCGGCGGGGAACGCAACCGCCGCAGCAGAGCTCCCCAAAGACCGGCAGATCGCCGCCTACCAGGACATGCTGCTGATCCGGCGTTTCGAGGAGAAGGCCGGCCAGATGTACGGCATGGGCCTGATCGGCGGGTTCTGCCACCTCTACATCGGCCAGGAGGCCGTGGTGGTCGGCATGCAGATGGCGCTCAAGCCGGGCGACCAGGTCATCACCGGCTACCGCGACCACGGCCACATGCTGGCATGCGGCATGGACCCCAAGGGCGTGATGGCGGAGTTGACCGGCCGGACCCACGGCTATTCCAAGGGCAAGGGCGGCTCGATGCACATGTTCTCCGCCGAAAAGGGCTTCTTCGGCGGCCACGGCATCGTCGCCGCGCAGGTCCCGCTCGGCACCGGCTTGGCATTCGCCAACAGGTATCGCGGCAACGACAACGTCTCGCTGACGTATTTCGGCGACGGCGCCGCCAACCAGGGGCAGGTGTACGAGAGCTTCAACATGGCGAAGCTCTGGAAGCTGCCGGTGGTCTACATCATCGAGAACAACCAGTACGCCATGGGCACCTCGATCGCCCGCTCGTCGGCCACCACCAAACTGGCGAGCCGCGGGCTCTCTCACGACATCCCCGGCGAGCAGGTCGACGGCATGGATGTGCGCGCCGTCAAGGCGGCGGGCGAACGCGCGGTCAAATGGTGCCGCGACGGCAATGGCCCGATCATCCTGGAAATGCTGACCTACCGTTATCGCGGTCACTCCATGTCGGACCCGACGAAGTATCGTTCCAAGGAAGAGGTCGACAAGGTCCGGACCGAGCACGATCCGAT
>JBEVIJ010000236.1:0-8934 GCA_040510745.1 Xanthobacteraceae bacterium | reverse complement strand
CCGTATAACGCTAGTGTCCCGGACCCGAAGTTCGCACGATGGTTCAGCAAGCACCTTTGCGAACTTCGGGGCCAAAAGGGACACTAGAATCATAGAGTTGCTAGTGTCGCTTTGGTTCGGAAGTTCGCTTCGGAGCAAGCTGAAAACTCAGGCGAACTTCCGAACCGCAACACTAGCGACATCCCTTCCGAATTCAGCGCCGGGGCGGCCGTGAGCGATGACGTCCTGATCCTGATCCCGGCCCGCATGGCCTCGACCCGGCTGCCCGGCAAGCCACTCGCCGACATCGCCGGCAAGCCGATGATCGTGCATGTGCTGAACCGCGCGCAGGAAGCCAAGGCCGGCGCGGTCGTGGTGGCGACCGATTCCGAGCCGGTGTTCTCGGCTGTGGAAAAGGCCGGCGGCCGCGCGGTGATGACGCGGGCCGATCACGTTTCGGGGTCCGACCGCGTCTTCGAGGCGCTGCAGCAGATCGACCCGGAGCGCCGCGCCAGGATCGTCGTCAACGTACAGGGCGACCTACCCACGCTCACGCCGGCCGACATCAAGGCGGCGCTCGAGCCGCTCGCCGATCCCGCGGTCGACATCGCGACGTTGGCCGCCGAGATCAAGACGCCGCAAGAACTGACCAACCCCAACGTGGTCAAGCTGGTCGGATCGCCGGTATCGCCGGGCCGGCTGCGCGCGCTCTACTTCACCCGCGCGACGGCCCCGTCGGGCGACGGGCCGCTCTATCACCACATCGGGCTCTACGCGTACCGCCGCGACGCGCTGGCGAAGTTCGTGGCGCTGAAGCCCTCGCCGCTCGAGCTGCGCGAGCGGCTCGAACAGCTCCGCGCGCTGGAGGCGGGCATGCGGATCGACGCCATGGTTGTCGATAGCGTGCCGCTCGGCGTCGACACGCCGGAAGACCTTGAGGCGGCGCGCCGAACACTCGGCAGGCGTTGACTCGGATTGGGCAGTGGGCGAAACCGGGCCATGGCAAAGATGAAAGTAGCGTTCCAAGGCGAGCCTGGCGCCAATTCGCATCTCGCGATCCGAGAGGTTTATCCGGACGCGGAGGCGCTGGCGTGCGCAACCTTTGAGGACGCATTCACCGCGATCGCTTCGGGCGAAGCGGCGCTCGGCATGATCCCGGTGGAGAACTCGGTGGCGGGCCGCGTCGCCGACATCCACCACCTGATGCCGGAGTCCAACTTGCACATCGTCGGCGAGCATTTCATGCCGGTGCGGCACCAGTTGCTGGCGGTGAAGGGCGCGACCATCAAGGACATCAAGACGGTCGAGAGTCATGTTCATGCACTCGGCCAGTGCCGCATGGTGATCCGCAAGCTCGGCATCCGTCCGATCGTCGCGGCCGACACCGCCGGCTCCGCCCGCGAGGTCGCCGAGATCGGCGACAAGTCGCGCGCCGCGATCGCGACGCGGCAGGCGGCGGAAATAAACGGTCTCGACATCATCGAGGAGAACGTCGAGGACGAATCGCACAACACCACGCGCTTCATCATTCTCTCGCGCGAGAAGAAATGGGCGCACCGCGGCAACGGCAAGGTGGTCACCACGTTCGTATTCCGGGTGAAGAACGTGCCGGCGGCGCTTTACAAGGCGCTCGGCGGGTTTGCCACCAACGGCATCAACATGACCAAGCTCGAAAGCTACATGATTGAGGGCAATTTCTTCGCGACGCAGTTCTACGCCGACGTCGAAGGCCACCCCGACGACCGCGGCCTGGTGTTCGCGCTGGAGGAGCTGTCGTTCTTTTGCAAGGAGCTGAAAATCCTCGGTGTCTATCCCGCGCACGGATTCCGCGAGGTGTTCGAGGAAGTAAAAGATTGATCATGAAGACCAAGGCTAACGGCATCATGTTCAACACCGAAGTGTCGGGGCCCGAAGGCGCGCCCTGGCTGATCTTTTCGAACTCGCTCGCCACCAACCTGCACATGTGGGACCAGACGGCAAAGGATCTCGCATCCACCCACCGCGTGCTGCGCTACGACCAGCGCGGCCACGGGCAGACCGAGGTAACGCCCGGCCGCTATACCTTCGAGCTGCTGATCGCCGACATCATCGCGCTGATGGACACGCTCCGCATCAAGAAGGCGAGTTGGTGCGGCATCTCGATGGGCGGCGCCACCGCGATGGGAGCGGTGCAGAAGCACCCCGACCGGTTCGACCGGCTGGCGATCTGCGACACCACCGGGCAGTCGACGCCGGCAAGCTCCCAGCAATGGGAAGCGCGCATCGTCAACGCACAGAACAACGGCATGCAGGCCGAGGTGGAGCCCACCATCACGCGCTGGTTTCCGCCGGAGACGACGAAGGCTAATCCGCCGCACCTCGATGTGCTGCGCAAGATGATCCTGGAGACGCCGGTCGACGGCTTCGCCGGCTGTTCGTGCCAACCACGACTATCGGACCGGCATGAAGACCGTGAAGAACCCGGTGCTCTACATGTGCGGCGAGAAGGACGGCAATAATACCGCCGTGATGCGCACCATGCAGCAGGAGCTTCCGGCGGCGAAATACGTCGAGTTGCCGGGCGCGGGGCATATCTCGAACATGGATCGGCCCGCGCTGTTCACGAACGCGCTGCGGGGATTCCTCTCCTAAAGCATCGCCAGCGGCTCGCGCCTTTTCGGCGGCGCGAAGGCGCGGTCGAGCGCCGCCATCGCACTCTCGTCGAGCTTCACATCAAGCGCGGCGATGTTCTCGCGCAGATGTGGCAGGCTGGTGGCCTTCGGGATTGCGATGACGCCGTCCTGCTGCAACAGCCACGCCAGCGCAACCTGTGCCGGCGTCGCGCCCACTGCCTTCGCCACTTTTCCGAGTTCGGGGTGGCGCAGCATCCGCCCCTGCTCAATCGGCGAATAGGCCATCATCGGCATGCCGTGCTCGCGGCACAGCGGCATCAGGTCGAACTCGATGGCGCGACGGGTGAGATTGTAGAGCACCTGGTTGCTGGCGCAGGCCTCGCCACGGCCGCGCGACAGCGCGAGCAGATCGACCATGTCGTCGACGTCGAAATTGCTGACGCCCCAGTGCCGGATTTTGCCCTGCTCCGCCAGCGCTGCAAACGCATCCACCGTCTCCTCCAGCGGCGTGCTGTCGCGCCAGTGCAGCAGATAAAGGTCGATGCGGTCGGTGCGCAGCCGCTTCAGGCTGCGCTCGCAGGCAGCGATGGTGCGGCTGCGGCTGGCGTTCGACGGCAGCACCTTGCTGACGATGAACAACTCGTCGCGCCGCCCTGCCGCCGCCTCGGCAACGATCTCCTCGGCGCCGCCCTCGCCGTACATCTCGGCGGTGTCGATCAGCGTGACGCCAAACTCGATACCGAGCTTGAGCGCGGCGACCTCCTCCTTGCGGATGCGCACGTCCTCGCCCATCCGCCAGGTGCCGACCCCGAACACCGGCATCGGTTCGCCGGACGGCAGCTTGGTGGTGGGGATGACTCTGACTGGCACGGCGTGACGGCTCTCTGAATTCTATGAAGACTTCGCCATCGGCTTGGCGACCTCACGCGCCGTTTCGATAAACAACTGCGCGAGCGGACTCAACGTGCGATTCTTCAAGGTAACGATACCGGCCGGTCCAGGACGAACCACCAATTCAACCGGCACGACCCTGAGGCCAAGGCGTTTGCCGCTGAACCGCAGCATAGAACTCGGAACGAGTCCGAGATAGCGTCCGGTCGCGAGCAGGCTCGACATGAATTGGAGCGAAAAAGTCACGACCGCCGCCTGGGGCATTGTCAAGCCGGCCGCGCTGAACGCAGTCGTCATGTACGAATAGGCGATGCTCGCGGTCGGAGGCAGGGCCCAGGGCTCGTCGATCAGGTCGGCCAGATCGACCTTGCGGCGACGAACCCATTTGTTGTCGGCACCCGCCGCCACGAACACCGTTTCGTTGAACAGCACCTCGGCGTTCATGCCCTCGGCTGGGTACGGTTCCAGAATTCGCCCGACCGCAAGTTCGATGTTGCGCGACCGCAGTTCGCGATCCTGCAGCGTGGCGGGATCCCCCTGCGTGACGTGGAAGACCATCTTCGGGTATTGCCGCGTGAGCCGATCGATGACCGCTGGGACGAAGCCGGCGGACATCGGCTCGGTGCAGCCAAGGCGCAGCTCGCCGCTGGTCGGATTCGGAAAGATACTCGATTTCCTTGACGCTCTGGCGCAGGTCGTCGAACACGGCGTTGCCCCACTTGAGCAATGCGTGACCATAGCGTGTCGGCTCGACGCCCAGTGGCGTGCGATCGAGCAGCCGGACCTTTAGCGTGTGCTCTACGTCGGCGATCGCCTTCGATCCCGCCGGTTGCGAGATTGAAAGCTCGGATGCGGCCTTTCCCATGCTTCCGGATTGCGCCAGGCTCATAAGGATGTGCAGGTCGCGAAGCTTAAGTCGCCGGCCGATTCGATCGTCCCATCGCATAATTCACTCCATAATCATTCAGTTATGAAGTCATCAAAATAGAGAACTACCCGTTTATACAACGAACGGCCTATCGTGGCATTTCGATTTTGAGCATCGATCACGACGGAGGTCTCCATCAAAGCAGCGCCGCGCTGGTTCAACACCCGCTCGAAGATTGGATCGTTGGTCGCTCTGCTTCTGCTGGCCGCATCGCCTTTGCAAGCCCAGCCCTACCCGTCGAAGCCGGTGCGGATCATCACCCAGGCGGCGGCCGGCAGCGGCCCGGATGTCATCGGCCGCATTGTCGCCGATCACCTCACCCGCCGCTGGGGTCAGCCGGCGCTGATCATCAATCACCCCGGCGCCGGCGGATTGATCGCGGCCAAGGCCGCGGCGCTATCGGAACCCGACGGCTATACGCTCTACATGGCGAGCGGAAGTGCGCTGATGGTGCTGCCGGAAACCCACGCCAACCTGCCGTTCGACTTCGATCGCGATTTCATCCCGATCGGCATGGTCGGCCGGCAGCCGATGCTGATCGCAGTCTCGCCCACGCTCGACGTATCGTCGCTTCCCGATCTGATCGCGCTGGCGAAACGGCGCCCCGGAGAAATCCTGTTCGCCGGCAACACGCGCGGAGCCTTGCCGCACCTGACCGGCGAGATGTTCCGCCAGCGCAGCGGGGCCGATCTGACGTTCGTTCCCTACCCCGGCTCCGCGGCGGCGTTCCACGACCTGCTGGGCGGGCGAATTTCGATGATCGTCGAAGGTGTGTCCGGACTTGCAGCTACGATCCAGGTCGGCACGCTCAAGCTGCTCGCGGTCACATCCCCGCAGCGCCTGCCGCAGTTTCCCAACGCCCCGACGGTGGCCGAGACCCTTCCCGGCTTCGAGGCCACCGGATGGTTTGCGCTCTCGACGCGCACCGGAACACCCGACGCCATCGTTGAAAAGGTCAGTCGCGACCTGCGCGCGGCTTTGGCCGACCCGGAGCTTCAAGAGAGATTTGCCAAGCTCGGCACCGAAGCCACTCCCATGTCGCCTACGGAACTCCGCGCTTTCATGCAGAGCGAACAGAAGATGTGGAAGCCGGTGATCAAGCAGGCGGGCCTTAAATCGAATTGACTTCGGTTCCCGTCGAAATCGAAAAAGGCCGAGGATCATGCCCACACAGATCGTGATGCTCGGGACCGGGACACCCTACCCCGATCCGGACCGTTCAGGGCCGGCCACCGCCATCGTCGTCGATGGTACGCCGTACCTCATCGACTTCGGGCCGGGCGTCATCCGCCGAGCGGCGGCCGCCTACCAGAACGGTGTCACCGCCATCGGCAGGTGCGCCGTCAACATCAAGACGGCGTTCCTCACCCATCTGCATTCCGACCATACTATGGGCTACCCCGACCTCATCTTCACGCCATGGATGATGGGCCGCAACGAGCCGCTCGATGTCTATGGTCCGCCGGGGCTCCAGGCCATGACCGAGAATATCATGAAGGCATGGCGGATCGACATCGATGCGCGCGCGCAACGCATGCCCCATGCGACCGCCTATCGCGTGAACGTGCATGAGATCGCTCCGGGCGTCGTGTACCGCGACCGTAACATCACCGTCACGGCATTCCCGGTGCATCATCACGAGATAGAGGATTGCTTCGGCTTCCGGTTTGAAACGCCGGCCCGCGTCGTGGTGATTTCAGGGGACACCACGCCGACCCAGGCTATCATCGACCATGGCCGCGGTTGCGACGTGCTGATCCATGAAGCCTATTCGCTGGCGAGCTACGACCACGTGTCCTCCGTGTGGCAGGAATTTCGCCGCTCGCACCACACATCGTCAAAGGAATTGGCCGAGATCGCGGCGCTGCTCAATCCCGGCCTGCTGGTGCTTTATCATCGATCCGACGCCGGGAGTGCCGAGACGGGATCGAATGCCGAAGCGAAAGTGATCGAGGAAATCCGCCAGTTCTACAACGGCAAGGTCGTGACCGGTCACGACCTCGATGTATTCTGACAATTGATCAGATCGTCTGGTTGTATGCGCCGACCTCCGGATGCGTGCGCAGCACGCCGTCCACCGCCTTGAACATCTCGCGCATGCGCGCCTCCGACACCGGGCTCTCGACGACGACGACCAACTCCGGCTTGTTCGAGGAGGCGCGCACCAGGCCCCAGGTGCCGTCCTCGACCGTGACGCGCACGCCATTGACGGTGACCAGATCGCGGATGCCCTGCCCGGCCACCTTGCCGCCCTTCTGCTTCTCGGTCTCGAAGTGCTTCACCACCTGCTCGACGATGCCGTATTTCTTCTCGTCGTCGCAGTGCGGCGACATGGTCGGCGAGCCCCAGGTCTTGGGCAGCGCGTTCTTCAGATCCGACATCTTCTTTCCGGTGTTGCGGTCCATCATCTCGCAGATCGCGATGGCCGAAACCAATCCATCGTCGTAACCGCGGCCGAACGGCTTGTTGAAGAAGTAGTGGCCGGATTTCTCGAAGCCGGCCAGCGCGCCCGTCTCGTGGGTGCGGCGCTTCATATAGGAGTGGCCGGTTTTCCAGTAGTCGGCCTTCACACCGTTCTTCTGCAGCACCGGATCAGTGGCGTAGAGGCCGGTTGATTTCACGTCGACCACGAAGGTCGCGCCCGGATGGAGCGTGGACATGTCGCGCGCCAGCATGACACCGACCTTGTCGGCGAAAATCTCGTCGCCGGTGTCGTCCACGATGCCGCAACGGTCGCCGTCGCCGTCGAAGCCGAGGCCGACGTCCGCCTTGGTGCGCAAAACCTCGTCGCGCATGGCGTGGAGCATTTCCATGTCTTCGGGGTTCGGATTGTATTTCGGAAAGGTGTGATCGAGCTCGCAATCGAGGCGCACCACCTCGCAGCCGATCGCTTCCAGCACCTGCGGCGCGAACGCGCCGGCGGTGCCGTTGCCGCAGGCGCACACCACCTTGAGCCTGCGCGCCAGCTTCGGCCGCTTGGTGAGATCGGCGATGTAGCGCGCCGGAAAATTCTCGACGAAATGATAGGAGCCGCCGCCTTCCAGCTTGAACGCGGCGTTGAGCACGATGTCCTTCAGCCGCGTCATCTCGTCGGGGCCAAAGGTGAGCGGCCGGTTGGCGCCCATCTTCACCCCGGTCCAGCCGTTGTCGTTGTGCGAGGCGGTGACCATCGCGACGCATGGCACGTCGAGATCGAACTGCGCGAAATACGCCATTGGCGTCATGGCCAGCCCGATATCGTGGACCTTTACGCCCGCGGCCAGCAGTCCTGACACCAATGAATTTTTCACCGACGCCGAATAACCGCGGAAGTCGTGGGCGGTGACGAGCTCCGGCTTCACCCCGAGTTCGCGGATCAGCGTGCCCAGCCCCATGCCGAGCGCCTGCACGCCCATCAGGTTGATTTCCTTGTTGAGCAGCCAGCGCGCATCGTACTCGCGAAACCCGGTGGGCTTCACCAGGGGCTCCGACTCGTAGGCATAGGTGTTGGGCGTCAGCGCCGCTTTGGGCTTTGGGAACATCGAACCTCCAGCGATTGCCGCGGGAGGCATAGCCTAAAGGCAGGGACGACGGAAAGCAGGACTTTCACTGCTCCAGGACTTTCACTGCTCCAGGACCCTCACTGCTCCAAGATCAACCGGCCCTTGTCATGGGTCCATTTCACCCGCGACCGGAACGACATGCCGAGCAGGTTGGTGCTCAGCCCGTCATCCGGCATCACGAAGGCCCTGACGTCGCGCACGGTGATGCCGTTGACCTCGACCCGGTTGAGCATGACGGGGGCCACCGCGACGACGCCGTTGGCGGTGCTGGCCTTGGCAGTGTAGTCGCGCCGCGCCGGATGGATGCCGAGCTTTCGCGCAGCGCAATCACGGACGCTCCGGTGTCGACCATGAAATCCACCGCGCGGCCATCGACCCGTGCATCGACCTGGAAGTGGCCGCCGCGGTCGCTTTGCAGCGTGACGGTGCGGCCCGAAGCCGAAGCCTGAGGCGCTGGCGCCGCCGTCATGATCGCCGGCTGGCCGGCCTTGTTCCACTTGTCGAGCTGCTGCGAGGCGAACGTGCAGATCGCCGCCACAATGCAGAGAAAGATGAGCACAGTCCGCATCTTCAGGTCCCGCCGCTTAACCGGGCCACGACAGCATGGCGGCGACGAATTTGATGCTAACAGCGGGGCACGGAATGGGGCCTTTCGGTCCCAAGGTCAGCGGCGCGTTGAGCCAATCGATTCAATTGTATCGAAAAAAATAAGGCCCCATACGGGTGGGGCCTCAAGAATCCACGCAGACAACCCGAAGGAGCTTAGTTCAGAGCGTTCTGGACGCTCGTGAACGTGGTGTTGAGCTTCGAGCCCAGACCCTGGACGACGGCGATGATGGCGACCGAGATGCCGGCCGCGATCAGTCCATATTCGATTGCAGTGGCGCCACGCTCGTCGCGCATGAAGGATTTGAGAATAGTCATTATGCCTCTCCCGAATTGTCAGGACCCGTTGCGGGCCAGCCCGACTTCGCGCCGGACA
>JBEVIJ010000235.1:0-6139 GCA_040510745.1 Xanthobacteraceae bacterium | reverse complement strand
CCGCCAAGCTCACCCTGGAGCCGCAGCTACCCTCGCTGCGCGGCAACGCGCGCTCGAGCTTCGAGTATCAGCTCAACGTCAAGAACGACAGCGGCCGCAACCTGGTGGTCGGCTTCTCGGCGGCGGGCCCGCCAAACTTCGAGACCTCCTTCACCGAGCAGTATGGCTCGCAGGAGATCAACTCTATGCCGGTCGAGGCCGGCCAGTCCAAGACCGTCAAGCTCAAGGTTCGCCCGCCGACCACGATCGGCGCCGGCACCTATCCGGTCACGATGAAGGCGACCGCCGAAGACGCCAGCGCCGACGCCAAGGTCGCGCTCGAGATCGCCGGTCAGCCGCGCCTCTCGCTCGCCGGCCGCGACGGCCTGGTGTCGAGCCGCGCCGAAGCCGGCAAGGAAACCTCGATCCCGATCCTGATCACCAACACCGGCACCGCGCCGGCCGACGAGGTCGAACTCACCAGCACCGCGCCGAGCGGCTGGAAGATCGTGTTCGAGCCCAAGGCCATCGACCGCATTCCGCCGGGCCAGAATAAGGAAGTGCAGGCGCTGGTGACCCCACCCGAGAAGGCGGTGGCCGGCGACTATGCGCCCACGCTCAACGTCGCCTCGCGCGGTGAAACGGCGTCGCAGCAGTTCCGCGTGGCGGTTTCGACGTCGACCATGTGGGGCATCGTCGGCGCCGGCATCATCGGTATCGCGCTTCTCATCATGGTCGGGGCGGTTGCGAGGTTCGGCCGGCGATGAGCGATACCGTCATCGAAGCGTCGGGCCTGACCAAGCGCTACGGCGCGGCCACGGCGGTTGACGGGGTCTCGTTCACGATCAATCGTGGCGAGATCTTCGGTCTGCTCGGCCCCAATGGGGCCGGCAAGACGACGACCATCTTGATGATGCTCGGCCTGACCGAAGTGACGGACGGCACGGTTCGCGTGATGGGATACGACCCGGTGCGCGAGCCGTTGCAGGTCAAGCGGCTGGTCGGCTATCTGCCGGACACCGTCGGCTTTTACGATCACATGACGGCGGCGGACAATCTCCGCTACACCGCCGGCCTGATCGGTATACCGGTCGCCCAGCGTGACGCCCGGATCGCCTCCGCGCTCGATCGTGTCGGGCTCGGCGACGTGCGTAACAAGCACGTCGGCAACTTCTCCCGCGGCATGCGGCAGCGGCTCGGGCTTGCCGAGATCGTGATGAAAGAGGTTTCGATCGCGATCCTGGACGAGCCGACCTCCGGCCTCGACCCGCACGCCACCGCGGAACTGCTCGACATGATCCGCTCGCTCAAGCGCGAGGGCGTCGCCGTGCTGGTGTCCTCGCACCTTCTGGAGCGCGTGCAGAGCATCTGCGATCGCGTCGCGCTGTTCCATGCAGGGCGCATCGCGCTGCTCGGCACCGTGCCGGAGCTTGCGCGGCAGGTGCTGGGCGGCGGCTACACCGTCGAGGTCGAAGCGGACGGCGGTCAGGCGCTCGCCGACAGGCTGGCGGCGGTGCCGGGCGTCCGCTCGGTCGAGCAGCCAGCGCCGGGCCGCTACCGCCTGCTGGCTGAGGGCGACATGCGCCCGCAGGCCGCCGCTGCGGTGGTCAACGCAGGCGGCCAGCTCCGTCACCTCTCGGTCGAGGCGCCGTCGCTCGACGCCATCTACAACCGCTATTTCCAGAATCAGGGCACTCAAAATGCGGCGTGAAGGGTCTCCCTGGCGCGGCTTGAGCGTGGTGTTCTTCCGCGAGCTGTTCGACCACCTGACCAGCGCACGCATGCTGGTGCTGCAGCTTCTCGTCATCGTGTTTGGCGGGATGGTGGTCTATTTCGCGGCCGAGCAGATCCGCAACACGACGGCGGAGGACCCGTTCCTGTTCCTGCGGCTGTTTGCGCCGCCGGGGCAGACGCTGCTGTCGTTCGTCACCGTGCTCAGCATCCTGATTCCGCTGATCGCGATCGGCCTCGGCTTCGATTCCGTGAACGGTGAATACAACCGCCGCACCATGTCGCGCATCCTGGCGCAGCCGATCTACCGCGATGCGCTGCTGCTCGGAAAATTCCTCGCCGGGCTTGCCACCATCACGATCTGCCTGATCACGCTGTGGCTGATGGTGATCGGCTTCGGGCTGCTGCGGCTCGGCATCCCGCCGAGCACCGAGGAGCTCGCGCGCTGCCTGATGTTCTTGCTCGTCAGCATCGCCTATGCCGGGGTGTGGCTGGCGCTGGCCATGCTGTTCTCGATCGTGTTCCGCTCGACGGCGACGGCCGCGCTGATCTCGCTCGGCGTCTGGCTGTTCCTCGCCTTGCTGTGGCCGGCGTTCGCGCAACTGGTCGGCGAGATTATCGCACCGTCCGACATCCGCTTTGCGCAGCTCGGCCTGCCGACGCCGGATACGGTGGCTTGGCAGCAGGGTCTGTCGCGGCTGTCGCCCGGCACGCTCTACGGCGAGGCGGTACTGGCGATGCTCAGCCCCGAGGCGCAGTCGCTGACCAATCTCCTAGCCCAGTTCCAGGGCCGCATCATGGGGGCGCCGCTGCCGTTTGGGCAGAGCGTGCTCAGTGCCTGGCCGCAGATGGTCAGCCTGATCGCCGGCACGATCCTGCTCTACGTGGTGGGCTACGTGGTGTTCCAGCGTCAAGAGGTGCGCGCGTAGCGCACGGATGCGCATCTAAAAAAAGAAACGGCCCGGCCCGGGCGAACCCGGACCGGCCGTTTTCATGAGACATCGTCAGGCGGTGATGACCGCGACGATCCTCAGCGTGCCAGGCTCGACGATGATGATGTCATCGCCATGCACGAAGTACATATAGCCGCGCCACGCCGGATGAATCTCGACCAGGGTCGCAGGCACCGCGACGACGCGGACCGTGCGCGGCACCACGGTGCCGACGTTGATCGAGAAGTTGACGTTGGTCACTCGTGGCGCGTTAGCGGTGAGCACCGTGCTTCGGACCCTTGCCTTCTGCTCGGGGGTGAGCGAAGCCGTGTTGGCCGACGCCTTGGTGTCGGGCGCTGTACCGGACTTGGTGGTGTCGGTGGCCGCACCCGGCCGGGCCTGCGCGTTCGGCGCCGGCTTGGTGTCGGTGTTCATGCCGGGCTTGTCGCTCGGTTTGGTGTCGGCGCCCGAGCGCGACTTCACGTCGGTCTCGGACGAGCGGCCGGACGGCGACGCCTGGCCGGTGGTTTCCGACTTCGGAGCCTTAGTGTCGGCGGCCCGATCCGGCGCAACCTTGCCGGCCGGCGCGATCTTCTCGGCCGGAGCCTTCTGGATAGAGGCGGGCGGCGGAGCCGCGCCCTTCACGTCACCGGCCGGCGCTTCCTGGCGCTGCGCCAGCGCTGGGCCGGCGATCAGCGCAGCAACCGCAACGGTTGCCAACAGTGTTTTCTTCATGGGTATCTCCTCTGTGGTTCCCCTCGCAGGGTCAACGAAGGCGCTGCCGATGCGTTCCGAATGTTTCCGAACCTTCATGTTTGTTCCACCCTGAAGGGGCGTTCATTCGCGCACGTGCGATGCGTATAGTGCATCGCAAGGGGGAATCGCCTTGCCGATCGAATCGACCATCGACCCGGGTTCCGAGGAATTCCGCGCCAACGCCGCGCGGATGCGCGAGCTGTCTGAAGAACTGGCGAAGCGCCGTGCCGAAGCGGCGGAGGGCGGACCGCAGCGTGCCCGCGAGCGTCACGTGTCGCGCGGCAAGCTGCTGCCGCGCCAGCGCGCCATGCAGTTGCTCGATCCAGGCTCGCCGTTCCTCGAACTGTCGCCGCTCGCCGCCAACGGCATGTACGACGACGCGATCCACGGTGCAGGATTGATCACCGGCGTCGGCCGCGTCGAGGGCCGCGAGTGCGTGATCGTGTGCAACGACAGCACTATCAAGGGCGGCACCTATTACCCGATGACGGTGAAGAAGCATCTGCGCGCGCAGGAGATCGCGCGCGAGAACCGGCTGCCCTGCATCTACCTGGTCGATAGCGGTGGCGCCAATTTGCCGCATCAGACCGAGGTGTTCCCCGACCGCGAGCATTTCGGCCGCATCTTCTACAACCAAGCCACCATGTCCGCCGCCGGCATCGCGCAGGTCGCCGTGGTGATGGGCTCCTGCACCGCAGGCGGCGCCTACGTGCCGGCGATGGCGGACGAGACCATCATCGTCAAAGGGCAGGGCACCATCTTCCTCGGAGGGCCGCCGCTCGTGAAGGCCGCGACCGGCGAAGTGGTGACGGCGGAGGATCTCGGCGGCGCCGACGTCCACACCCGCACATCCGGCGTCGCCGACCATCTGGCGGCGGACGACATGCACGCGCTCTCGCTGGCGCGGCGCGCGGTGGCGAACCTCAACACCAAGAAGAACGTCGACATCCCGCTGATCCCGCCGCGCGATCCGAACTACGCCACAGCCGAGCTCGACGGCATCGTGCCGGGCGACACCCGCAAGCCATACGACGTGCGCGAGTTGATCGCGCGGTTGGTCGACGCCTCCGAGTTCGACGAGTTCAAGGCGCTGTACGGCTTGACGCTGGTCACCGGCTTCGCGCATCTCGCCGGCATCCCGGTCGGCATCCTTGCCAACAATGGCATCCTGTTCTCGGAGAGCGCGCTGAAGGGCGCGCACTTCATCGAGCTGTGCTGCCAGCGCCGCATCCCGCTCCTTTTCATGCAGAACATTTCCGGCTTTATGGTGGGGCGCGATTACGAGGCCGGCGGCATCGCCAAGGACGGCGCCAAGATGGTGATGGCGGTGGCGAACGCGCAGGTGCCGAAGGTCACGCTGATCGTCGGCGGCTCGTTCGGCGCCGGCAACTACGGCATGTGCGGCCGCGCCTATGGCCCGCGTTTTCTCTTTACGTGGCCCAACGCGCGCATCTCGGTGATGGGCGGCGAGCAGGCCGCTTCGGTGCTCGCCACAGTGCGGCGCGACAACATCGAGGGCGATGGCAAGCAATGGAGCGCGCAGGACGAGGAGGCGTTCAAGGCGCCGATCCGTGCCCAGTATGAGGAGGAGGGTAATCCGTATTACGCCACCGCGCGGCTGTGGGACGACGGCATTATCACGCCGCAGGAGACGCGCCGCGTGCTGGCACTGGCGTTCTCGGCGGCGCTCAATGCGCCGGTGCGGCGGAGCCGGTTTGGCGTGTTTAGGATGTGACGATGAAGCCGGACATTTTCCAGTTCTGGCCCGAGATTGCCGCCGCGCGATGCATACACCCAGCGGACATCAATGTTATGCGCTGTGGGAAGCACAGCTTCAATCTGACAAGTCTGCCCGTCTGCTTCGTTGCGTCAAACTACTTTGACGAGACCGACGGACGATGAGTGATTTCCCCTCCCGCCGCGCATTCCTGTCCGGCGTCGCCGGCATCGCCGCCAGCGCATCCTCAGCGCGCGCCTACCAGCTTTGCCCCGCGCCGGGCATGATGCCCAAATCATGTTCCGCGATGATCGACCTGCAGCGCTACACGTCGCAGGAAACCTTCGCGCGGCAGATGCAGTCCGAGTGGTGCTGGGCGGCGTGCGTGTCGATGATCTGCAAGTTCCACGGTTTCAACCTGTCGCAGCCGCGCATCGTGCAGCAGATGCACGGCGGACTGATCAACAAGCCGGGCGACGACAAGCTGCTGACCGAGGCGCTCAACCGCACCTGGGACGACGATGATGGCAAGCTGCTGCGCACCAGCGCGATCGTGTTCAGCCCGATCCTCGACAAGTTCGACGTCGACAACCGCCGGGTGCTCGACGACCTGAAGAATGATTTCCCACTGCTGTGCGGGGCGCGCAAGCACGCCACCGTGGTGGCGCGCGCGGACTACTACGACGGACCGGACGGCCGGCCGCTGGTGTTCCAGGTTCACGTCATCGATCCGTATCCGGGTGCGGCGAAATCGCCGCTGTTCGCGCGGCTGCTGGAGCATGATGAGACGGTTCCGGTCACGATCGGCGGCGAGCTGCGCTATCTCGCCAGCATCCGCGTGCAGAAGGGGTGAGGCTCGGCGGAGAGTGCGCGGAAATTAAAAAACCTCACTTTCCCGCCCAAAACGCACTTATCCCCGCCCCAAAATCCTGCCGTATGATCCTCGCGCTTTGCTCGATCGAGGGCGCTGTCATGAGGCGATCTGATGGTGGAGCAAGGTGCGGCGCCTGCGGTTGGTCCTCGC
>JBEVIJ010000234.1:0-15171 GCA_040510745.1 Xanthobacteraceae bacterium | reverse complement strand
CTGAGATCAATCGATACGATGGAGCTTCTTGAGCCTTGGGGGTCGGAATGAGGCGGCGCCTTGGCGAATATCGAACCGGCGCAAGCAATGTTTGCGCCGAAAAATTATGGCGCCGGCTCGCAAAATGGGCCTTCGCTGCTTTAATACTTGCGACGATACCAACAGGTGCATTCGCCAGCGCCGCCCAAGAATGTGCCGCGAGCATGGCGCGCCGGGACCGCCTTGATCACAACGGATTTAAGTCGCGCGCCAAGCGATACGGCCTAAGGGCAGAAAATGTTGCCTATGGCTGCGCAACAGAAGAATGCGCACGAGCCAAGTGGTGGAAATCTCCGGGTCACGCGCGGAACATGATGTTGCCCGGGTTCAAGGAGGTGGCGTCAGCGCGGAGCCGTAGCGGCCGGACATATTGGTGCATGGAGATCCATGAATAGCTCGTTCCTCTGCCGACGAGGTGATCGGATAGTTGAGGCGATGTCCGCTATTGGCACAAAGCGGTCATTAGCGCGCTCTGATCTATGTCCGCTTTTAAAGATAGAGCGGACATCCCAATTCAAGGGCGTCAAAACTATCGTGGGTGGGTCACGCCGCCGTCCGCTCGGCGCTCTCGCCGCCCGACGCGCGCTTGAGCGGGAACGTGCACACCACGGTGGTGCCGCGGCCGACCGTCGAGTCGAGCGTCACCTTGCCACCGTGCAGTTCGACGAAGGAGCGCACGATGGAGAGGCCGAGCCCGGCGCCACGATGCCGCGAGCCGTGCGAATGGGACTCGAACCAGTCGAACACCCGGTCGGTCATCTCTGGCGGGATGCCGGGGCCTTGGTCGGACACCGAGAAGACAATGGCGTCGTCGCGCCGGTCGCAGGCCAGGGTGACGATGCCGTTGGCGGGCGAGAAGCCGACCGCATTGGCGAGCAGGTTGAACAGCACCTGGCGGACGCGCCGCTCGTCGGCCATGAAGCTGCCAACGTCGGGCATGGTCTCGATGTTCAATGATATGCCGTCCTTGACCAGTCGATCCCGGATGCCCTCAGCCGCCGCGCTCATGGTCTTGCGGATGTCGACTTCGCCGAGATTGAGCGTCATCGCGCCGGCGTCGATCGTGGCGAGATCGAGAATATCGTTGATGATGGCGAGCAGCGCGTTGGTCGACGACGTGATGTAGCCGAGATATTCGCTCTGCTTGTCGTTCAGCGCGCCGATCACCGGCTCGCCGAGGAAGTGCGCGAAGCCGATGATGTTGGTCAGCGGCGAGCGCAGCTCGTACGAGACGTGGTGCACGAAGTCGACCTTGAGCTTGTCGGCGGTCTCCAGAGCCTCGTTCTTTTCGATCAGGGCGCGCTCGACGTTCACCGTGTCGGTGATGTCCTGGAAGGTCGAGAGCGTCGCACCATCGGGCAGCGGCACAGTGCGCAGGTCGATCACTGAGCCGTCGCGGCGTTCGATTCGCTCGATGAGCGACTTGCGGTTGTCGATCGCAGTGGCGGCGCCGCGCAGCTTCTGCCACAGCATCTCATCGTCGTGCAGCCGGCGGCATTGCTCGATCACCGCCTCGATGTGCGGCTGCTCGGTGAGCCTGGCGGGATCGAGCTGCCACATCTGCTCGAACGAGGAGTTGTGCAGCCGCAGGCGGCCGTCGCTGCCGAACACCGCGACGCCTTCCGCGAGATTGTCGAGCGTTTCCCCTTGCACGCGGGTGAGCGCGCCGTAGCGGCGCATCAGGTCGAGCCGCTCGGTGGTGTCCTCGAAGAGATAAGTAACGCCGCCTTGTGGGTTGGGTGTGGTGACGACGCGTAGCGTGCGGCCGTCGGGCAGGTGCCACAGGTGCTCCCTGGTCTCGGTGGCGCGATAGGCCTCGTGCAGTGCGGCCTTCCACTCCCGGAAGTCCTTCTCTTCCGGCAGCTTGCGCTCCGCGCGCAGCTGATCGAGCAGCGCGGAATCGGTCGGCGCCTGGTCTAGCGCGCCGACATCGAGATCCCACAGCGAACGGAACGCCGAATTGTAGAACGCGAGCTTCTGGTCGGCGCCGAACGTTGCGACCGCGGTCGGAAGCTGGTCGAGCGTGCGGCGGTGCGCATCGAGCAGCCGCTCGATTTCGCGGCGCATCGCCTCGGCTTCGGTCGCGTCGATGCCGATGCCGGCGCTGCCCTTGCGGGTCGGCACGTCGATGACGTCCAAGGTCCGGCGGTTGCCCGCGACGATCGCGGGCACGCGCGCCTCGTAGGCCTTTCCGGCGGCGCGGCTGCGGCTCGCTTCGCCGCGCGGCATGCGGCCGAGCATTTCGAGGCCGCGCGCGACGGCGTCGGCCGGATCCTTCGCGTCGACGGCGCGCGCGAAGGCGGGATTGGCGAACACCAGCGAGCCGGCGAGGTCGCGGGCCCAGACCGGCGAGGGCAGGGCGTCGAGCAGTGCGCGCAGCGATTCCATTTCCCCGGCGAATTTCTCGTGGCGTGCGTTGAGCTCGGCCAGGTCGCGCTTGATGCCGGTGACGTCGCGCAGCCGCAGCACAGCGCGCCCGCCGATCACGCGGCCGTCGGCCTCGATGGCGTGGCCGGCGAGCGTCATCAGCGGCATGGTGAAGCTCTCGCCGTTGGTGCGTAGCGCATCGGTGGCGCGCTCCATCGCCTGCGCCTTGTCCGGCTCGAGCCAGGAGCCGAACGCCAGCACGCGCTGCTTCGCCGCCGCGTTCGCCACCGCCACGGTGTCGCCGATAATATCCGGTTCGTTGTCGGCAGCGGCCCACGACACCAGCACCTGCGGCTCGGAGCGCAGCATCGCATTCAAGCGGTCGTTCTCCGCGCGCAACGCGCCGACTTCGTCGCGCAATGCCGCTTCGTTCGCGGCGGCGCGGACCCGGGCCCGCACCAACATGACCGCGGTGGTCACGCCGAACAGGATGACCCCGAGGATGAGGACGAGGGTGACCAGCTCATGACGGTCGAGCGAGGCGACGGCCTCAGCGAAGGACGTCAGAGCATCGAGAGGAAGGGCGGAATAGCCGGGACGAACAAGCTCCTCGGCGCGTGAGGTGGCGGGAGGCAGCAGGCCGGCCACTGCCGTCAGTCCGCCTGCCCGGATTTTGTCCGGCATGTCCCGATTGCCCCTGCGCCGGCGATGGCCGCCCTGACTCCCACCTAACGCACACGAATCGCTTGGGATTTAACCCCAAGCGGTGTCGGTCCGGTAGAGTCCAGACCATGAACGGCAGCGCGCCGGCGGTGCAGTGTTGCAGGAATGTGCGGGAGCTTCGGAGGAGCGTGCAGGAACTTCGCGGAGGTGCCGGAGGTGGCGGAGCAGCGTGCTGTTCGCCGGAGCTAAGTCAAGCTCCGCCGGCGCTATCGCGGAATGGCTCCGCTTTTTTCATTAATTCCTCGACGTTGATGCGCCCCAACGCCGCTGAAAACGCTTTTTCCGCCTGTGCCACCGCCGGCCTTACGACCTCGTTGAGCAGCGTGGAGCCTGACTTTGCCAGGTCGCCCTCATCCTCGATGGTTCCCGCTGCGCGCAGGATGTCGTCAGCGGTGATCTTCTTGCGTTCGCGCGCCAATTCGTAGCCGCCGCGCGGCCCACGGATGCCCTTGAGGATGCCATCGCGGACCAGCGCCTGCAGGACCGGCTCCAGATGCCTTGCCGGAAGCTGGTGCCGCACCGCGAGCGCTTTGGCAGAAACCGGGCGGCCGCGATGATAGAGGGCGACGTCGATAACGGCGGCGATCGCCAAGAGGCCCTTTCGGGAAAGCAGCGCCATGTGGGGACCGGCTCAGATTTATGCCGTATAACGGTATTATATTACGGCCAGTGTTAACCCGATTTGTCAATTACCCGATACCAGTAGAGCCGAATCCGCCTGCACCGCGCTCGGTTGAATCGAGAATTTCGACCTCCAGAAGCTGCGCGTGTGTGATGGGCATGACAACCAATTGGGCAATTCGGCTCCCTCGTTCAACTGCAAATGCTTCGCTGCCCAAATTAACAAGAATGACTTGTATTTCGCCGCGATAGTCGGAATCGACGGTTCCCGGCGCGTTGAGCACCGTGATCCCGTGCCGAGCCGCTAGCCCGGAACGAGGCCGAACTTGACCTTCAGTGCCCTCCGGCAGCGCGATCGCAATGCCGGTCGGGATCGCCGCCCATTTGCCGGGTTCGATGATGATCGGTCCGTCAGCGGGCGCCGCGGCATGTAGATCGAGCCCTGCCGCACCTGCGCTCTGATAGGCCGGCAGCGGGAGGTCCGCGCCGTGCGGCAGCCGCATGATCTGCACCGTCATGTTCATGAATCGTCACCTCCGCGCTGGGGCGCGGCGTGGCCGAGCACCTGTGCGATCCGCGCAATCAGCGCCGCCGCGACGGCATCCTTGCCCTGGGGCGGCCAGGATTCGACGCCGTCGCGCGTGATCAGGTGCACCGTGTTGATATCCCCGCCCATCACGCCGGATTCCGCCGAAACATCGTTGCCGAGGATCCAGTCGCAGCCCTTCTTCGCGAGCTTCTTCCGGCTGTTCTCCACGACATTCTGAGTTTCCGCGGCGAACCCGACCACCAGTTCCGGCCGTTTCGACTTGCGCTGCGCCGTGGTCGCCAGGATGTCGGGATTCTCCAGAAGAGCGAGTTCGGGCGTTCCTCCGGCGCCTTTCTTAATCTTCTGCAGGGCATTTTCCGCCGTTCTCCAATCTGCCACGGCCGCGGCGAACACGGCGGCGTCGGCCGGCAGCGCCGCCTCGACCGCGCGCAGCATGTCGCGCGCCGTCTCGACCCTGACCACGCGCACCCCCGGCGGATCGGGGATCGCGACCGGCCCCGACACCAGCGTGACCTGCGCGCCGGCCGCCGCCGCCGCCGCGGCGATGGCATGGCCCTGCTTGCCGGACGAGCGGTTGGCGATGTAGCGCACCGGATCGATCGGCTCGTGGGTCGGCCCCGACGTCACCAGCACGCGCTTGCCCGCCAAAGCGCCGCGCTCCGCCTTCAGCAAGGCGAGCGCCGCCTCCGCGATCTCGGCAGGCTCCGCCATGCGGCCGAGCCCCGCCTCGTTCGCCTCCGCCATCTCGCCGGCGTTCGGCCCGACCACGTGGACGCCGTCGGCGATCAGCGTCTCGAGATTGCGCCGCGTCGCGCGATGGCCCCACATCGCCGGGTTCATCGCCGGCGCGATCAGAATGCGCGCGCGCGCCGCCAGCAGCACCGCGGTGGCGAGATCGTTGGCCAGGCCGTGCGCCATTTTGGCGATCAGATCGGCGGTCGCCGGCGCCACCACGATCAGCTCGGCCTCGCGCGCCAGGCGAATGTGGCCGACGTCGAACTCGCTGTCGGGATCGAACAGGCCGGTGAAGACGCGCGCGCCGGCGAGCGCCCCGGCCGCCAGCGGCGTGACGAACTGCGCCGCCGCCTCGGTCATCGCGACGCGCACGGCGAGTCCCCGCTCGCGCAGCCGCCGGATCAGGTCGAGCGACTTGTAGGCCGCGATGCCGCCGCCGATGATGAGCAGGACCGGCTTGCGCTCCGTCTCATGGCGCGCCGCGCCGCGCTTCTCGTTGCCATGGGCCGCAGCCTCCGCGGCAAATGTTTCGCCGTCGCGCGCCGCGGCGCGCAGGATGAAGCGGATTTCCTCCTCGACGGAGCGGCCGTTCTTCGCCGCGCGCAGCCGCAGCCGCTTCTTGAGCGCCTCGTCGAGCTGTCGGACGGTGAGCGAGGCCATGGCCGGAAACCCATAGGGGACCGGCGGATTATAGCATTGATTGCAATGCAATCAATGCATTCATATTTGACACATTCGCATTGGTATCGGCTTCAGACGCTCAATTTTCCATTCACGACAATTTTTGGGCTCCGGAACCCCATCCTGACCCATGCAGCAAACAACCGGCCGTAGAACGACAGGGATTGCTGCTTCAGGTTCGGAACATCGTTGGGAAGGCTTGCCGGGTCTGCAAGATCGGCTGTCATCGTCCGCATTTCGAGCGGCGGGCGATCGGCGTCTGCCCACAGGCGCCCATAGAGGCTGAGCCAGTGACCTCCCTTCATCTCCATAAAAACAGGCGTGTTGCAGCAGGTCGCAATGACGCGCCGCGTGCCCGCGTCGGCCGACAATCGATACTCCTTCAATTGTTCCGCACCGGACAGGATGCGCACACGGTCCTTTCTATGCATCACGAATGGGGTAGCACCCTTTTCATCCACGACAAGCGGGGCCCCCGGCAATGCACTCAGAACGGCGCCCGCCTTCCTGCAACTGGTGCAAAGGCACTCGACGCTCGCGATATGAGAACCTTCAACTTGCATCGTGAACCGCCCGCATTTGCAGGTCAGCGAGCTTTGTTTTGTCATCGAATCTTCCTCAGGCCTTCGCGAGCCCCGGAACACTACTCGGACGTTCGCTTGTTGCAAATCCGCTGACAAGCGATACCCAAATGACCGGCGAGCGACCGCAACCACGTAGAAAGCGATGAAACCATGAAGAAGACCGGCGCGAAGGAAGCAAAAGCAGGAAACTCTCCCGCTCGGCTGATCGATGCGCGTATCAAGGCGCTGGGCGATTGGCGGGGCGAGACGCTCGCGCGCGTCCGAACTCTCATCAGAGAAGCCGACCCCGAGGAGGTGAAATGGAGAAAGCCGTCGAACGCGATGCTCGGCGTCCCGGTGTGGGAGCACGACGGCATCATCTGCACCGGCGAAACGTACAAGGCTGTCGTGAAGTTGACCTTCGCCAAGGGCGCCGCGCTGGAGGACCCATCGGGCCTCTTCAACTCCAGCCTCGAAGGCAACGTCAGGCGCGCCATCGATATCCACCAGGGCGACAAGATCAATGAAAAAGCATTGAAGGCGCTCATTCGCGCCGCCGTGGTGCTGAACACGTCGAAGCGCGCGGCCGCTCGCCCCGTCCGCTCCCGGAAATGACCAAAGAGCGCCTGAGGAGCGTTCCTGGGAACGGCCACTGAGAACACCGTCGGCGTATCAGAAAACCCGGGGCGCGAAGTTCAGCCGCGCCGCGCCGCCTTGATTGCGGCGACGTCGATCTTCTTCATGGTCATCATCGCATCAAACGCGCGCTTTGCTTCATCGCCGCCGGCGGCCATCGCTTCGGTCAGCACACGCGGCGTGATTTGCCACGACACACCCCATTTGTCCTTGCACCAGCCGCACGCGCTCTCCTGGCCGCCATTGCCGACGATGGCGTTCCAATAGCGGTCGGTCTCGGCTTGATCGTCGGTGGCGATCTGGAACGAGAAGGCTTCGTTGTGTTTGAACACGGGACCGCCGTTGAGGCCGATACAGGAGACGCCGGCAACTTTGAATTCGACCACCAGTACATCCCCCTTCTTGCCGGATGGATAGTCGCTGGGTGCACGCTGGATGGCGCCCACCGCACTGTCGGGAAAGGTTTCGGCATAAAAGCGAGCCGCGGCCTCGGCATCCTTATCGTACCAAACGCAAATCGTATTCTTTGCCATTGCATGTCCTTTCGCTCTGAAGCGCCGTAATCGCCGGCACTCCTTTCAAGATAGGCAGCCCATTCACCTTGAGAAAGGGACCGTTGCACGCGGGCATTCAACCGACCTTGACGAGGTTCTGGTTTGGCAGCGGACCGCCGGGAAATTGAGCGAGCTTGCCGCCGAGACGCGTCCGCGAAAGGCCGATGCGCATGCCGCGGTAGCCGTGCTTTGGCAAATGCACCAAATGGCCCTAATTTCCGTGCGTTGTTCAGGCCATAATCCCGGCCGTCGCCTGCGAGGGAAACGATGAAAGAACGGACTGCGTGGCTTGTCACCTGCGTCGCGGGCACATCAGTCGTTCTCGCCTTCTATGCCGTGTTCAGCAGCCATCTTGGCGGCGAGATCGTCTCGATCGTGGCCTCGCGGAAACCGACGCAGTCCGTCCCGGCGACATTCGGCCAGAATTGGCAAGCCGGCAGAGGCGTGATCCTCGATGCCGTCAGCACCGGCGAGAAAGCCGGGCGCCGGTCCTCGTGGGCCGCAAGGCGAGCCTGGGCCGGCCGGATCCCAAGGTCCGAAGGGCGATCCCGGGCTACAGGGACCGCAAGGCGACCGCGGACCGCCAGGATCAAAGGGTGAGCCAGGACCTCCAGGTCCGAAGGGAGAGGCAGGACTTCAAGGTCCGAAGGGTGAGCCGGGGTCTCAAGGATTGAAGGGGGATGCCGGACTTCAAGGTCCGAAGGGTGAAGCAGGACCTCAAGGTCCGAAGGGCGAGGCGGGACTTCAAGGTCCGAAGGGCGATCCAGGACTCCAAGGTCCAAAGGGTGAAGCAGGACTCCAAGGTCCGAAGGGCGAGGCCGGCGGCTCGATGGGTGCGCTGCGCGTTCTTCGCGGAAAGGCTTCGAACGCGTGCGAGCCCGACGAAACAATGGTCAGCGCAGACTGCGTCAGTTCGGCCGGTGAAATGAAGTCGGACCCGTTTATCATCCCGCCGCGCGGCGCGCGATGCGTGGGTGTGCTGAATCCCGCCGTGGTCATCACGTGCGCGAAGCTGCAACAGCCGGGCGATCAGTGATCGCAACGGGCCGCGAAATCGGAGCGTCTCGGCGCCGCCGCATCATGCAACCTTGACGCCTGCATCAAAATTCACCACTGACACGGACGAAAGCAGCAAGGATCAAAAATGTCGGCGAGCATCAAGGGCCTGGACCACTGGGCCATCGTGACTGGCGACGAAGCGAAGTGCACCGCCTTCTATGAGGGGATTCTCGGACTGAAGGTCGGGCCGCGGCCGCAGCTCACATTCAAGGGTGTGTGGTTCTACAGCGGCGACGTGCCGATCGTTCATGTGATTTCGGACCGTACGTTTCAGGCGGGACAGACCGGCGCGTTCGATCACATTGCTTTTGCCATGCAAGGCTCGCACGCCGAGATGGAAGGCAAGCTGAAGGACAACGGCATCCCGTTCCAGTCGCGGCTGATCGAGCGCACGGGCGTCTATCAGATCGCATGCAAGGATCCCGACGGCTGCGGCGTCGAGCTGAATTTCCAGGGCGTGAAGGCGGCGTAGCCACCGCTGGTCACGGCAGCGGCTTGCCCCGCACGTCGCCGGCGCGCTCGATCTTGACCAGCACGCCGATCCCGGTGTCGGCGCCGACGTGGGTCTGCTCGCGCGGCAGCAGCTTGTCGAAGATCGCCTGATGAATCGGCCCGCTCTCGTGCAATGCGGCGGTGCCGTAGAAGCGCAGGAAGCCCGACTCCAGCATGCCGGCGCGCTGCGCGGCGAAGTTGGCGTACATCACGCAGATGCGCTTCTCGTGGCCGAGGTTCTCCAGCGCCTGCTTCTTGGAGCGCTCCCAGTAAGCGAGGTGGTCGTCGTCGAACACCACCATGCTGCCCTTCGGCGAGATGTTGGGTCCGTTCGGCCCATAGGTCGCGACGAGGCATGGCGAGCCGTCCTCCCAGGCCGACCTGATGAGATCCTTGAGTTTCTGGCTGATCGGCATGGGTGTCGTTCCGCTGCTGGGTTGCTTCAAGCCAGCATACTGCTTAACGCAGGCCGGTGTTCAAGACGTGTCGCGCCGGGGCCGCCGCCTCATGCCGAACGCGCACTCCGGCGGATGCCGCGCAGCGTCACCACGATGCCGATGAACACCGCGGCACCGAACACCCATCCGGACAATGCGCCCGCCATGATGCCGGACAGCAGCGTGCCGACGGTGCAGCCGAGCCCCGTCACGGCGCCCCAGCCAAGCAGCACGCCGCCGGCGAGACCCTTCGCGACATGAGAGGACCGGATCGGCGAAGGCTTGAACTGCCCGGCCACCAGCGCCGCGGCGAACGACGCCAGCACCAGCGCGATCACGAACAGGCCGTTCGGGGTGAACAGCGCGTCACTGACAGCGCTCACGCAGCCGCGCAGCGTGTCGAGGCCCTCGAGCCTGGTGGGAAGAACCCCGAGCGCATCGGCGGCCTGGCGCGACCGCGCGCCGAGCTCCGCCGTGACGCCGAGCGGCGCGACGCGCAGATAAGCCACGGTGCCGAGGCCGGCGATCGCGAGGCCGCCGACCCAGGCGGGCCAGCGCGCAGTGAAGATCGAATGGAGGACGCTGTCGCTTTTCGGCTGATCGGGCAGGCGAGGATTTTTCCAGCGCAGCAGCGCCGCCGCGAGAATCGCCAGCACGGCAAATCCGATCACCAGCGTTCCGGAGTAGCCCAGCGTGGCCGGCAGCCACACCACCGGCGCGGTGACGACGACGGATGTGTAGAGTGCGTTCCAGGTCAGAAAGCCGAGCGCCATGCCGATCGCGGTGCCGATCAGCGCAAAGGGCGCGGTCGGCGAGCCTTCGCCGAGCCGATAGAGATGCGCGCTGACGCAGGAGCCGGAGATTGCCATGCCGGCGCCGAAGGCGAGGCCCGCGGCGATCAGCACCAGACTGACGGGGCCGATGAAAGCGCCGGGCGGCAGGCGTCCGCTCGATGAGTCCGGCAGCCACGCGCCGTAGATCAGCGCGTAGCCTGCCATGCCGACGCCGAGCGCCAGCAGCAGGCCGAGCAGGCCGCGCGGATCGCGCTCGTCGAGCCAGCCGCGGAACATGCAGAAGAAGCAAAAGCGCGAGCGCTGCAGGACGAAGCCGAACGCTGCGCCGAATACGATCGAGAGAGACAGCTTCGCGCCTTCGCCGCTGCCGTAGAGCGAGAACGCGGCGGTGCCCAGCGAAACGGCGATGGCCGTCGCGATTGCGACGGCCAAGCCTTGATGTCCTGAGCTTCGTGTGGGCACAGCAGTCGACTGGGGCGCGCTGCCGGGACGCGCCCCAGTCTCGGCTGTGGGGTGGGTCACTTCCCGCCCCAGACCGTGCCTGCGAGGTTGGTGACCGGGACGCCGACCGAGTTGCCGTACTCGGTCCACGAGCCGTCATAGTTGCGCACGTCGTAGCCGAGGATCTTCGAGAGCAGGAACCAGGTGTGACTCGAGCGCTCGCCGATGCGGCAATAGACGATGAGCGGCTTGGAGCCGTCGATGCCGGCGTCCGCGTAGAGCTTCTTCAGCTCGTCAGCCGACTTGAAGGTGCCGTCGGCCGGATTGACCGCGCGGCCCCAGGCCACGTTCAGCGCGCCGGGAACGTGGCCGGCGCGGACTGACAGCTCCTGCGAGCCGGGCGGCGCAAAGATTTTGCCGCTGAACTCCTCAGGCGAGCGGATGTCGACGATGGTCGCGTTGGACTTTTTGTTGACAACGTCGAGCACGTCGCCGAGCCGCGCGCGCAGCTTGGTGTCGGCGGCGGTGAGCGTGATGCTGCTCGGCTTCACCGCGTCGACGCGATTGTCGAAGGCGCGCTTCTCGAGCTCCCACTTCTTGCGGCCGCCATCGAGCAGCTTAACGTTGTCGTTGAGGCCGTACACCGAGAAGATCCAGGCGCCCCAGGCGGCGAACCAGTTGTTGTTGTCGCCGTAGAGGACGACCGTGGTGTCCTTGTCGATGCCGAGCTTGCGCAGCAGCGCCTGGAATTTCTCCTGCGAGGCGATGTCACGCTTCACCGTGTCGACCAGGTCGGTGTGCCAGACGATGTTCTGCGCGCCTGGGATGTGGCCGCGCTCGAACTGGCCTGGCTCGACGCTGACCTCGACAACGCGGACCTTGGCGTTGGTGAGGTTCTTCTCCAGCCAGTCGGTGGTGACGAGCGGGTTCTCGCGGGCGCTCGCGGCTGCGGGCAGGAGCGCAATCGCGAAGGCGAGGGCGCCGGCCCAGATGGTTTGCTTGATCATAGTGTCGCTCCTTCAGTGCAGATTCAGATGTTCAGGCATGCGACCGCCGGCACCGGGCAACGCCGATGGGTTCGCGATCGTTATGGGTGGATGAGCTTCAAGCGGGCAATCAGCCGCGCGCGTTCAATGCAACGTCTTCAAGTGAAACGTCATGGCCACTCTCCTCTGTCAGGAGCCCACGAAATCGTTCCGTGGCGCTTTAGCGATAAAATCCGCGGCGCAAGCTGCTCCATCAAATCCCGCGATCCGACCCGCGAGGATTGGACACGGCTACTTTGTCAGCGCACCTTGGGGTGTCAACAGAGGCGGAAAAATAAGACGATCCTTCCCTTGCGGGAGCAATTCTCGATGCAAATCGTTTTCGCGGAAGGCCGCGGCGTGAAAAATCCGTCCGCGCAATTTTCGCAAAGCGCGCGTCACTCCAGCTTGATGCCCGCCTGTTTCACCACCTTGGTCCACTTCTCCAGGTCGGCGCGCAAATAGGCGTCGAAGTCGGCGGGCGTCATGTACATCGTTTCGGCGCCCTGCTTGTCCCAGATCGCTTTCGTCTCAGGCTTGGCCAGCAGCTTCTTGATCTCGGCGCTCAGCAGATCGACGATCGCCTTCGGCGTGCCGGTCGGCGCCATGATGCCTGACCAGCCGGTGTGCTCGTAGCCCGGCACGCCGGCCTCCGAGACGGTCGGCACGTCGGGAAAACCCGGCGCGCGCTTTGCCCCGGTGGTGCCGAGCGCGCGCACCTGTCCCGCGATCACGTTGGGTCCGACGGCGGGAATCTCGTCGAACATCATGTTCACGTGTCCGCCGATGATGTCGTTGCGTGCTCCGGTCGAGCCTTTGTAGGCGACATGGAGCATGTCGGTGCCGGTCATCAGCTTGAACAGCTCGCCGCCCATATGCTTGTTCGAGCCGGGGCCTGACGAGGCGTAGGTGAGCTTTCCGGGTTGCGATTTGGCCAGCGCGATGAACTCCTTGACGGTTTTAGCGGGTATCGAAGGATGCACCACCATCAGGGCGTCGTAGGAGAACGCCGGCGCAACGGCGACGAAGTCGCGGAACAACTGGTAGGGCTTGTTGGGTTGCAGGATCTCCAGATTGATGTGCGGCGAGGCGACCACCAGCAAGGTGTAGCCATCCGGCGCGGACTTCGCCGCTTCGACGGTGCCGATCAGGCCGGCGGCGCCGGGACGGTTCTCGACGAAGAACGACTGCTTGAGCTGCTCGCCCAGCGCCTGCGCGAGCCAGCGGCCCACCAGGTCGGTCGGGCCGCCGGCGCCCAGCGGCACGATCAGGCGGACTGGTCTCGAGGGATAGTCCTGCGCTGACGCTTGAAGCGAAGGCAGCGCCAAGGCGGCGGCGAGCAGGGCAAACGAGACAACGCGTAGCGTGACAAGCATGAGTGATCCCCCGATCTTTCAGATAGCGCGAACTCCGGTCTGATCCGCATTCCCAGATCGGTCGGCATTATTTCTTCTTCGCTTTTGCCTTCGGCTTGCTGATTTTCTTGCTGACCTTCTTGCGCGCCGCGGCAGCCCGCAGCTTGCCTTTCGCCTTCTTCACCTTGCCGGACGTCATGGTCCAGCCTTTCCAGTTGATGTCGAAGATGATGCCGTTCGGGTCGCGGAACTTGCGCTCGAAGTCGTCGTCGTCCGGATCGCCGAGGTCGAAGAAGAATTTGCCGCCGGCCTTCTCGATCTGCTTCTGCTGCTTCTCCAGGTCGTCGCACTGGAAGCCGAAATGGTGGATGCCGACGAACTCGTTCGGATTCGTCAGCCCCGAGCCGACCTCGCTCTTGTATTGCAGCAGCGCGAGATTGATCTCGCCGTCGCTCATGTAGACGCGGAAGGCGGTCGGCCCTTCCGATTTCGGCGAACGCTTGAGACCGAGGGCCTTCTCGTAGAAATCGGCGGTCGCGTCGATGTCCTTCACCGAAAGCGCGATGTGCCTGATTCGTGCTGGCATGGGGTGCCCCTTGCTGAGCTGTGTTGGCCGATAGTCTGACAGCTTCGACGCGGCCTTGCCAGACGAGGAGTCGCACCCGCGGCGGCTTCCGGGCGGGGTGGGGCTGGTGCTAGCTTTGACGCCGAAGAGAGGGACACGCATGGTTCGATCCAGAGCGTTGCTGCTGGCGTTGCTTGGCGCGGTCTGCGCGGAGCCCGCGCTGGCGCAGACCTACCCGTCGCGGCCGATCCATCTGGTGGCCGGCAATCCGCCCGGCGGCGCCACCGACATGATCGCGCGCATCATCGGCACGCCGCTTGGCGAGCGGCTCGGCCATAACATCATCATCGAGCACCGGCCCGGCGCCAACGGCAACATCTCGGCGGAGGTCGTCGCCGCCGCCAAGCCTGACGGCTACACGCTGCTCTACGCCAACAACAGCACGGTGGTGATCAACCCGCACATCTACACCAAGTGGAAGCTGAAGACCCTCGAGGACCTGGTTCCGGTGGTCACGACCATCACCAATCAGCTTGTGCTTGCAGCCAATCCCTCGGTCGTGCCGGCCAACGATCTGCGCGGCTTCGTCGAGTTCATGAAGGGCAAGTCGCTGTTCTACGCCTCGATCGGCAATGGCAGCCAGCACCATCTCGCAATGGAGATGCTCAAGCAGCGTTCCGGGATGGACCTGACGCACGTGCCGTACAAGGGCGGTGGTCCGGCTTCGATCGCGGTCATCGCCGGCGAGAACGCCGTGATGTTCGGCGGCACCTCGGTGGTGCAGCACATCACATCCGGCAAACTCAAGCCCATCGCGGTGAGCGGCAAGAAGGGCTGGGCGACGCTGCCGAACGTGGCGGGCGTCGATGAGGTCTATCCCGGCTATTCGGTCGTGCTGTGGCACGGCATTTTCGCGCCCAGGAACACGCCGCAGCCGATCCTCGACAAGCTGCGCGCGGAGTTCAACGCAGTGCTGGCGATGCCCAAGGTCCGGGACCAGCTCGTGACCAGCGGCGCCGGCGAGCCGTACATCACCACGCCGCAGGAGTTCGGCGCGCTGCTGCGCGCCGACTACGACAGCTACGGCAAGGTGATCAAGGATCTGGGCTTCAAGGTGGATTAGGCACGCCGCCATTCCGGACGCGACACACCCTCGCTGTCATCGCCCGCGAAAACTGGCGATCCAGTAACCGAGAACTGCGAGTTAACAAAGATAGGTGGTTACTGGATGCCCCGCTTGCGCGGGGCATGACAGTCGGTGGGTGCCGCGCACTCCCGCCATGCGGTGACCGGCTTTACTTCCGCAATCCGGCCACCGACGCGACGTCGGCCCATTTCTTTAATTCAGCGGCGATGTGGCGGCCGAAATCCTCCGGGCTGCCGCCGATCGTCTCGAAGCCGTGCGTTTGCAGCGCGGTCTCAACCTCTTTGACGCGCAGCGCTTCGTTCACCGCCTGCGATAATTTCATCACGGTCTCGCGCGGCGTGCCCGTAGGCGCCAGCAGGCCCATCCAGACCACGGCGCCGTAGCCCG
>JBEVIJ010000233.1:0-8648 GCA_040510745.1 Xanthobacteraceae bacterium | reverse complement strand
CCCACCGTCGATGCACTTCTCGACCTCGCCGACCAGGTCTTCCATCTGCTCGCGGAACACCCGGGCTTCCTTGATCGTGCACACCTTGCCGTGCCCCGGCATGATGTAGCGGATGTCCATTGACTCGATCTTGCGGACGGTTTCGATCCACTCGAACGTGTCCGCATCGATGAAGGCAGGCAGACCGGCCTCGCAGACCAGGTCGCCGGTGAACGCGATCTTCTGCTGCGGCAAATAGATGAGCGAGCTGTTCAGCGTGTGGCCGCGATAGTGCGTGAGCTGGAACTCCAGCCCGCCAACCCGCAACTCCATGCTTTTCGAGAACGTGATGGTCGGCAGCCGCTGGCTGTATTCATCGAGGTACATCTTGCCGGCCGGATCAATCACATCGAGCAGATCGTCGATGTACTGACGCGTCGGCGGGCTCTTGACGAGCTTCTCGCGGGTGCCTTCGTGGGAGACGATCTCGCCGGGCAGAAAGATGTTGCACATCGTGTGGTCAATGTGATGGTCGGTGTTGATCAGATAGCGGATCGGCCCGTTGCTCTCGGCCACGCGGCGCCACTTGATCGCGTCGGACGGACGATGCGGAGCATCGATCAACACCACGCCGTCACGGGTGCAGACGATCGCGTTATTCGAGCCGAGGTGCTCAGTCTCGATGATGATGTTCTTGTCGATCTCGATCATGGATCCCTCTGGCTAAAACACCTTGCCGAGGAACCCGACGAGGTTCTGGATTCGGCCTGGCGAGAATGTCTCGAGAAACACCGCCTCGCCGGCGATGCTGCGGAAGCAATGCGGCACGCCCGCCGGGATGACGCAGACCTGATCGGGACCGAGGCGAAAGGTCTCCTTGTCGATCATGACGTCCATCTCGCCGGAGAGCATGAGCACCGTTTGCTCTTCCAGATCGTGGTGATGGACCGGCGTTTCGCTCGGATGCACCAACCTGATCTTGTTGACGCTGCCTTTGAGCCCCGACACGGAGCGCCTGAAGTTGCCCTTCAGGATCTCGACCTCCGACTGCTCGCTCCATTTGGCGGTATAAGGCATGACCCCGATCTTCCCCGGCGAAACTGGCCGTTCGCAGCCTCGTTAGCATCCGGCGCGAGGGCGCCGCGCAATTTGCCCGCGCAATCTAGGCCCCATCTGTTGTCTGTCAACAGTTGAAAGGCTTCCGTCGCTCCGCTATGCACCTTTGGCATCGGACTGGAGGGCGCTGTGGTGGTCTCGGACAAGGTTCTGGAAGCGTGGATCGCACGGATTTTCGAGGCCTGCGGGGTTCCTCCCGCCGACGCTCAACGCGCGGCCCGCGTCCTGGTCGCCACCAACCTTCGCGGTGTCGACACCCACGGTGTGGCGCGCGTCCCCGCTTACGTCGATCTGCTCCAGCGCGGCGCGGTGAACGCGAAGCCCCGAATGACCTGCGAGCAGCGCGCCGGAGTTCTGCACTTCGACGGCGACCGCGGGCTTGGACAGATCTGCGGATTGAAGGCGGTCGAGCACAGCATCGAGGCTGCGCGCACCCAAGGGTGCGTTGCCGTGGTGATGCGTCATGTCGGCCACCTCGGCGCACTGGGCCACTTCACGCGCATCGCCGCCGAGGCGAACATGATCGCGTTGATGATGCAGAACGGTCCGCCCATCATGGCGCTGGAAGGCGCCAAGCGCCCGGCGATCGGCAACAACCCGATGTCGTTTGCAGCTCCGCGGCCAGGCGGCGCTCCGCTGGTGTTCGACATGGCGACGAGCGAGACCGCGTTCGGGCGCATCATCGCCGCCGCCAACACCGGCGCCGAAATTCCCGACGGCTGGGCGCTCGACAGCGAAGGCCGCCCGACCCGCAATGCGAAGGCCGCGCTCGACGGCATGCTGCTTCCGACCGGCGGCCACAAGGGCATCGGCATCGCGATGCTCGTGGAGGTGCTCGCGGGAAGTCTGACGGGAAACCAGCCGGGCAAACAGGGCAGCGGCAAGATGATGCCGCCCGAATTCGGCGGCTTCCTTTTGACGCTCAATCCCGAGTTGATTGCAGGACCCCAGTACGCACCGCATATCGCGGACTGGATTGGCGTCTATCTGTCGTCGAGCGACCAGATGCGCGTGCCCGGGGAGCGCACGGTTCAGTCCGAGACCGAGCGCAAAAGCACCGGCATCCCGATCCCGGCGGGACTGCTTGCCGATCTGTCGCGCGTCGCCGACAAACTCGGGGTGCCGCATCTGAGTGCCTAAGGCTTGTGAGCGATCCACATGGAATCGACCGCGCATCACGCACGCGCGGTCTCGACTTCTTCGCGCACGCTGTCGCGCACGTCGGATTCAATCAGCGACCAGATGCGATCGACCATCTCGACGAACTCCGGCCGGCGCTTGAAGGAGAGCTGGCGCGGGCGCGGCAGGTTCACGGGAATGACCTCTTTCACCCAGCCGGGGCGCCGCCCCAGCACAACCACGCGATCGGCGAGGAAGATCGCCTCGTCGATCTGATGGGTGATGAAGAGGACCGTCTTGCGGCCCATCTCCCATATCCGCAGCAATTCGGTCTGCATGATCTCGCGCGTCTGGGCGTCGAGCGCGGAAAACGGCTCGTCCATCAGCAGCACTTCGGGATCAATCGCGAGGGCACGCGCCAGGTTCACGCGCTGACGCATTCCGCCTGAGAGTTGCGCTGGCCAGTAATCCTCGAAACCGGCGAGGCCAACCAGCTTCAGAAGCTCTCGCGTGCGCGCCGCGGTCTTCTCGTTGAGCTGCCCGTTGAGTTGAAGGCCGATGGTCGTATTGTTCCAGATCGTCTTCCAAGGCAGAAGCGAATCCGTCTGGAACACAAAGCCGCGGTCCGCACCTGGCCCCGATACCGCACGACTGCCAACCTTGACCTCGCCCTGATCCGGCTTCTCCAGGCCCGCAATGATCCGCATCGACGAGCATCCCGAGAAGATGCGGCAGCGACGCGAAACGGTCGAACATCCCTTCGGCACAATGAAGGCCAGGATGGGGGCCACTCACTTCCTGATGAAGACGCTGCCCAGGGTGGCCTCAGAGATGGCGCTGCACGTGCTGGCTTACAACATGACCAGGGTGATCAGCCTCATGGGGGTCCGGCCGCTGATGGCAGCAATGCGGGCATAGCCAACCTAAAATCGCCCGCCTCTTCAAAGAGAAAGCCTGCCAAACTCGCACGCCCGAACGTTTTTACACGGCCAAGACCCAAAGCGGACATTCTGACGCGTCCTGGGCCACCTCGCCGACGCGCCCTTCGGTTGTTACGATGTTGGAATGAAAAGGCGCAATTTCATCTTGGGCACTACTGGATCGGCTGCGATGCCGGCAGATCATCGAGATTTTTGGGCGAATTCCCTAGATTCAAGAACAGGGAATTCCCGACTGTAAACAGGGATCGTCATTTCCGGAAGCACGGATCGCTATACGGCTGAAACCGAAAGCTTCAGTTCGCCGTGATGCCTGCACTGCGCACGATCGCTCCGAAGCTGTCGCGCGCGCGCTGCTGGTGAGCCGCGAACTCCTCGGGCGCCATCGCCGGCACCACCTCTGACGCCATGGCGTCGAGTTGCTTCTTCGTATCCGGGCTATGCATGATCCGGGTGATTTCCTTGTTGAGACGTGTAACGATCGGCGCAGGCGTCCCGGCCGGCGCATACACTCCAGAGATCCACGTCAGGTTCACGTTGACCCCCGACTCGACCAGCGTTGGAGTTTCGGGAAAAATCGGCGAGCGCATCTTGCCAGGCACGGCGAGCAGCCGCAGCTTACCCGACTGGATGTGCGGTATGGCCGCGCCGAGGTCAATCGTAAAGTCCACCCGACCGGCAAGCAGGTCCACAAGGACTGCCTGCGAGCCCTTGTACGGCACGTGCACGGCCCCGAACTTGGCCGCGTCCATAATCATTTCGATGGCGACATGTTGCAGCGTGCCAGGGCCTGCGGAGCCGTAGTTGAGCTTTCCGGGATTGGCACGGGCGTGGGCGACGAACTCCGCCATGTTGCGGGCAGGGAAGTCTGGACGCGCAACCAGGAACATCGCAGCCCCAGCGGTCGGCGCAATCGGCACCAGGTCTTTCGCCACGTCCGTGTCCATTTTGAAAATATGCGGGTTGATGAGAATCGTGCCGTCGGCCGAATGCAGCAGCGTGTAGCCGTCCGGCGCCGCGCGCGCCACCGCACTAACGCCAATGTTGCCGCTCGCGCCGACACGGTTTTCGACCACCACCGGCTGCCCGAGGACTTCGCTCAGTCTCGTGGCCACCGAGCGGGCGATGACGTCGGTGCTGCCGCCGGCGGCGAAATTGACGATGAGGCGAATCGGCTTCTCTGGCCAGGCCTGGGCCTGGACGAGCGGCGCCGGCCCTAGCGCCAGCGCGGCACCGATGAAGCAACGGACAAGTGAGCGCATATTCATTTGGCGAACGAACGAATTTCTAAGCATGATCATTCCTCTCTATTGCTGGCTGAATGAGTGTAGCGCGAGCCGAAAGACAACTGTCAACCAGGTGACAACGTCGCAAACCTGCGTTTGGCTCGTATTTCTGGCATCAAGTCCTTCCCCTCTGGCTAGCGCCCTCACGGAATTGCGCGACGCGCGCCGCCATCGACGTGAAACAACTGGCCGGTGATGTAGCGGGCCTTCGGCGAACTCAGGAATGTCACCAGCACCGCAAGGTCTTCCGGTTCGCCGACGTAGCCGACGGGTATGTTCTCTCTGGACCACTTCTCGCGCGCTTCCTCGCCGGGAAGAAGCAGATTGTCGATCTGCTCGGAGCGTATGCGCCCAGGCGAAATGCAATTGACTGTGATGCCGTCGGGACCGACGACTCGCGAAAGCGCCTTGGCCCACAGTTGCACGGCACCATTCGGCGGCACACCCGCATTGAGATGCGCCGGCGGCTCAGTGCTGCCGGTGAGATTGAAGATGCGGCCGAATTTGCGTTCGCGCATCCCATCGAGAAAAACGTGAGTCAGTTCGCGGCCGGCATGGAAGTTCAGGTTCATGCCGTCGAGCCAATCCTGCCGCGTCCCAAGGCCCTTGAACGGCCGCGAGCCTCCCGCATTGTTCACCAGGATGTCGAGCCGGCCGAACTTCGCGATCACTGCGTCGCGTATTGTCGCCGCGGCGTCTTCCCGGGTGATGTCCTGGATCAACGTGAGCGGACGCTCGTGACCGCGTGCCGCAATTTCGTCGGCCACCGCATCGAGCGGCTCCTTCCTGCGGGAAACGATCGCCATCTTGCAACCTTCGTCCGCGAGCATGGTCGCGATACCGCGTCCGATCCCCATGCTGGCGCCGGTGACGAGTGCGACTTTTCCGGCGAGTTTCAGGTCCATGGGCCGTCCTAGATCTGCGAGCTGAAGGGTTGGCGATGCAGGTAGCGGCCGTGCCCGACCGCATCGTCGACCAACGCCCGGTCACGCAGCACCCATCGGCCGCGGACCGCGGTGTGCACGACTTCGCCTTTGAAGCTCCAGCCGTCGTAAATCGAATAGCCCGCGCTCGACGCGGTGTCGGCGCCTTTGAGAGTCCAGGTCGTGTTCAGATCGACGAACGTGAGGTCAGCATCGAGGCCGGTCTCGATGGCGCCCTTGCGGTCGCCGATGCCCATCAACTGCGCCGGATTGCGTGAGATCAGGTCGGCAACGCGCGCCAGCGGCAGCCCGCGCTTGTGGTGACCTTCGCTGAGAACGACCGGAAGCAACGTCTCGATGCCTGGACAACCCGGCTGCGCCTTCCAGATGCCGCCCTCCTTCGCGCCGATGTCGCGATGAATATGGTCCGTGGCGACCGTGTCGATGTGGCCGTCGAGGATACCCTTCCAGAGCGCTTCCAGATCGGCTGGCTCGCGCACCGGCGGATTGATCTTGCCGATGTCGCCGCCCTTCCAGTTGATGTCGTGCGTGAGATAATGCGGGCAGGTTTCCATCGCGATCCGCGCGCCGGCGCGGCGCATGCGCAGGCCGGCCTGAAGCGCTTCGTTGGCGGACACGTGCACCATGTACATCCGCGAACCGGTGGTTTGCGCGATATAGGCGGCATGCTGGATCGCGTCGGCCTCGATGAACGGCGGGCGGGAGTCGTTCCAGGCCTTGAGCCCACCATTGCCGTCCGGATCCTTGGCCATCAGGCGATCGCGCAGCGGCCAAGCCATCTCGATCGTCTCGGGGTGCGGATTGACCTGCCCACCGTTGGCAGCGGCGGCTTCGCACAAGCGCAGCAGAAATCCATCGTCGATGTCCGGCAGGCCGAGCCGCTTGCCCTCGCCGCCGCGGATATTCATGAAGATCTTGAACGTGGTGACGCCGAGTTCCTTCACGTATTTTGCAATGGCCGCAAGCTGCTCTTCCGTCGAAATGACGAAGTGATAGGCAAAGTCGATCCGTGCGCCCGCGTGGGTGACCTTCAGAATCTCCGGGAACACCTTGTCGAACGGCTCGGTTTCCATGATGTAGGGAATGAACGTGGTGACGCCGCCACGCGCGGCGGCAGCGGTCTCTTGGTCGGCATCGCGCGGCACACGCGGCTTCGCGATGTCGCGTCCATGACCGAGGTGCAGGTGTCCGTCGACGACGCCGGGAAACACCGTCAGCCCCCGCGCCGAGAACTCGGTCTTTGCGGAGCAGGAAACGCCCGGCGCGAGGATCGCTGCGAAACGGCCGTCCTGGATGGCGATATCACACTTCGTGAGCCCCCGATTGGGAAGGATCACATCACCGTCGCGGACAACCAGATCGAACGACACCATCGCTCTCCGCTCAAGCCACGATCTGGCCGACCATGTCGCGCCATGGCATGCGGTTCGTGCTGCCCGCATCGGTGACGAACTTGCGCAGCACACCCGGCGCCTTTGGCAGCGACGGCACGGTCAGCTCTTCAAACTTCGACAGCAATTCATCTTCGCTGTAGGGCTGGTCGGCGCCGCCGCGTGCATTCTCGCAGACGGCGGTCCATCTGGTGCCGTCCTCGAACGTCCAATGCACCCGCGCGGGCCGGTCGTTCGGCCATTCTCCAATCGCAGGATGGGCCCGCGCCGTGACGCGCTCGCGCATCGCTGCGATCTCGGGATTGTTGAGGCTTGAGCTGTCGAAACCACGCGCGCCGCCAGTGCGCAGCACGGCGACGGTCGCCAGCGCGTGCGGCATCGAGAACTTCGACGCGAGAACCGTGTCGGGCGCAGATCCGGTCAGCGCCAGGCCGCGCGCGTGAGTCTCGACCTCGATCGATGCGATCGGTTTCGCGCTGGAGCCCAGCTTCTCAGCAAGCTCCATGCTCGCCTGCACGGCCGAGTGCAGATATTGGCAGCACGCGTAGATCTTGTGATAGCCACGCTCGATTGCCCACTCGCCCTGGCCGAGCCTTTTGTCCATCTCCTGCGGCTCGACCCGGCAGTTGAAGCCCGTCGCGTAGACGTCATAAAGCGCGCCGCGCAGGCCGGCGATACCGAGCGGCGCGAAATCTACGGCCTGGAAACCGGCGATGGGACCGAGCCCAGTCCAGGTGTTGCGGGCGAGCGCACCTTCGATGGCATGATTGAAGGGGCCGGCACACACCATCGTGGACGCAGAGGTCAGCGTATCGCGCAGCAGCGTGGCGTTGTAACCGCGCAGCACCGCGACGCCCGCGGCAGCCCCGATCGCATTGAAAGCGCCATGCGGATGGATCGTGATGTTGTCAAACGGAAACGTGTGCGCGATGCGCGTGGTGATCTCATAGGAGATGCACAGTGCGCGCAGCGTATCGTGTACCGAAGCGTTCTCCGCCTCCGCTTCCGCCAGGAGCGCGGGGATCGTGTATCCGCCGGCGTGACAGGGCAGCGGACGATAGCCCTCGTCGAGTTCGGCCCACGGCAGCGCCAGCCCATTGGCTGCGGCCGCGAGGCTGCGCGGCGCCTTCTTCCGCCCGGCGCCGAACACCGTTGCTTCGGCCTTGCCGCCCGGGCTAAGGATACGGTCCTGCGCCGCGCTGACCTGCGGCTCGCTGGCCGCCACCACCATCGCTGCGATGTCGTCGGACACCACCAGCGCGGCCCGCCGGCGTACAGGATCGGGCAACGGAGCAGAGCGAGCTTTCACGGCCCAGTCGCAGATCCGTTCCAGACCCACGGCCACCGCTTCACGCTGGCTCTTGTTGACGGTCGGTGTTCCAGGATTGGTAACCAACGCCGCACTCCCCTCGCGTTATCGGGCCGCCGCAGATCGCGCCGGCTCGCCTCTGCATCGTCTCAGTCAGGAATTCAGAGCACCCAGCTTCTGCATGCAGTCGTCCGTGGTCATCACGTCCGCGTACTTTTCGGACATGTCGAACAAATTCACCGCGTGCGATACCGCGCTGCGGTCGTAAACAGCATCGCTCGGGACAGCCACACGGAAGTTGTAGGCGAATGCGTCGACGACCGATCCGCGGACACAGCCGCTCGTGGTGCAGCCCGTGACGATCACGGTGTCGGCTCGCAGATTGATCAGGTAACTCGCCAGCGGCGTTCCGAAGAAGGCGCTCGGGTGCTTCTTCGGCAGCAGAACGTCGTTCGGGCGCGGCGCGACCTCCTTCACGAACTCGTAGCCCTTCGCCTCGATGTTCATGATCGCCGGCACCTTGTCGGACAACCGCCCCGAGTCGAAGGTCGTCTTCGGCGACACGT
>JBEVIJ010000232.1:0-14753 GCA_040510745.1 Xanthobacteraceae bacterium | reverse complement strand
GGCTTCGCCTCGCAGAAGACCTACGACATCGAGGTCTGGCTACCGGGCCAGAACATGTACCGCGAGATTTCGTCGTGCTCGGTGTGCGGCGATTTTCAAGCGCGGCGCATGAACGCGCGCTTCAAGGGCAAAGACGGGAAGAACCAGTTCGTGCACACGCTGAACGGTTCGGGCGTCGCGGTCGGCCGCGCGCTGATCGCGGTGATGGAGACCTATCAGCAGGCCGACGGCTCCATTGTGGTGCCGGACGCGCTCGCGCCCTATATGGCCGGTGTGAAGAAGATTGAGAAGGCATGATAGTTTTTCTGGCGGCATCTCGCGCTCTCTCGTTTCCCTCCCCCAGCGAAAGGGCGTTTACGCCCGTCTTCGACGGGCTATGCGGGGGAGGGTTAGGGTGGGGGCCGCTGCTTGCTCGGTTCTTTCGATATGCCCCCACCCGGCACGCTTCGCGTGCCGACCTCCCCCGCAAGCGGGAGAGGTAAGGAAGCATCATGCGTATCCTGGTCACCAACGACGACGGCATCCATGCGCCGGGCCTGAAGGTCTGCGAGGAGATCGCTCGCAAGCTGTCCGACGAGGTGTGGGTGGTGGCGCCGGAGTACGACCAGTCCGGCGTGTCGCATTCGCTGTCGCTCAACGATCCGCTGCGGCTGCGCCAGGTCAGCGAGCGCCACTACGCGGTGAAGGGCACGCCGACCGACTGCGTCATCATGGGCGCGCGCCACATCATGAAGGACATGCCGGACCTGGTGCTGTCCGGCGTCAACCGCGGCCGCAACGCCGCCGAGGACGTGCTGTATTCCGGCACGGTGGCGGCGGCGAAGGAGGCGGCCGTGCTCGGCATTCCGTCGTTCGCGCTGTCGCAGGCGTTCTCGTCCGCCACGCGCCAGGAGCCGTACTGGGCGACGCCGGCCGCGCATGCGCCCGACATCATCAATCGCGTGCTGAAAGAAGGCATTCCGCGCGACGTGCTGATCAACATCAACTTCCCGGATTGCGCGCCGGGCGCGGTGAAGAGCGTCGCGGTGTCGAGTCAAGGCAAGCGCGACCAGCAACTGATCAAAATCGAGGCGCGTCACGATGGGCGCGGGCACCCGTACTACTGGATCGCGTTCGCGCGCGGCGTGCAGCCGACCGGGCGCAACGGCACGGACTTGTCCGCGCTCAACGACAATCGCATTTCGGTGACGCCACTGCGGCTCGATCTCACCGACGAGCCGTTCATGACCAAGCTGGCTGAGATTTTTCCCACGAAAACGAAATAGCGCATCAAGCGAGGCGGCGAGGGGATCGCAGTGCCCGAACGGCCGGCAGACGAAAGCGTCGAACGCATGGAATTCCTGCTGGCGCTGCGCCAGCGCGGGATCGTCGACCAGAACGTGCTGCGCGCCATGGACGAGGTGCCGCGCGAGCATTTCGTCGATCCGCCGCTGGCCGCCTCCGCTTATGCGGACCAGGCGCTGCCGATCGCCTGCGGCCAGACCATCAGCCAGCCCTATGTGGTCGCCTACATGACCGAGCAGCTCGCGGTCGGGCCTTCGCACCGGGTGCTGGAGGTGGGCACTGGCTCGGGCTACCAGGCGGCGGTGCTGTCCAGGCTTGCCCGTGAGGTGATTAGCGTCGAGCGCTATCGTACTTTGGCGGATGTGGCGCGCGGCCGGCTGGCAACGCTGGGCTACCGCAATGTCGACGTGGTGCTGGGCGACGGGCTGGTCGGCCTGCCGGCGCGCGCGCCGTTCGACCGCATCATCGTGACCGCCGCGGCGGAGGAAATTCCGCAGGCGCTGACCGCCCAGCTCGCCGAAGGGGGCAACATGGTGCTGCCGCTGGGGTCCCACGGCGGGCCTCAGGAGTTGGTCAAGCTGACCAGAACCGAGGGGGAGATCGCCCGTCAGAGCCTGATCGCGGTGCGCTTCGTGCCGCTTTTGCCCGGCCGCGCCCGGGAACTGTGAGAATCGCGAAATTGCGAGGAAAACAGCGCGTTTTCGTTAGGGTTGAGAGACCGTTTCAAACTTAAAAATTTATTTACCGCAGGATGCTTCACTCACTTGTCCTGTTGCTTTTCGGGTGAGTGTCCAATGCGTTGCGTCGCCGAGCCGATTCGCTCGCTGTCTTTGTCGCGTCTGGCGCTGACCGCCGCGACCGCCGTGAGCCTTGTCAGTTGCAGCTCGGACTCCTCGCGCTTTGCCAACGATAGCTTGTTTTCCTCGCGCAGCAGCAACTCGCAGGGCGAAGTCACCGGCTCGGTGTCCCGCAAGCCGTCGCCTGCGATCCAGAGCAGTGCGCTGCCGCCGCCCAGCGCAAGCGCGCCGCAGACCCGCCCGTCCGGTCCGTATGTCGGCTCGACCGCCGGCGGCTCGCCCGGCATGGCGTCCTACAATCCGTCGTTGCCGAGCCGCGACGTCACCGGTTCCGTGGCCGCGCCGCAGAGGGCCGCCGCGCAGCCCGCGCCGCAGCCGAGCTGGAGCTGGGAAGGCGGCACCGCGGTGACCGCGGGGCAGGGCGATACCGCCTATACGCTGGCGCAGCGCCACAAGGTTCCGGCCGACGTGATCGTGCAGTCCAACAACCTGTCAGGCCCGCTGGCGATCAAGCCGGGTCAGCGGCTGGTCATTCCGAAGTACTATGAAGCGCCGATCACCACCGGCAGCGTGCAGCCCCGGCAGGCGGTGCCCGCAGCGGTCACCGGCGGGCCGCATGTTCACACCGTCGTTCCCGGCGAGACGCTGAGCAAGATTTCGCGGACCTACAAGGTGCCGCTGCCTTCGATCGCGAAGGCGAACAACATCCAGCCGCACACCCAGGTGAAGATCGGCGATCAGCTCACAATTCCGGGCATTCGCGCGCAGCAGGCGGCAAAGCCCGCAACGTCCGGTCCGGTCGCGCAGCAGCCGGTGATCGCGCCGCCGCAGCAAAAGGTCGCCGCCGCGGCGCCGGTCAGCACCGCGCGCAGCATCACCCCCGCGACCGACAATCCCGCGCCGCCGGAGACCAAGCCCGTCACAACCGCTGCCACGATGCCGACCTTCCGCTGGCCGGTGCGCGGCCGCGTCATCAACGGCTTCGGCCCCAAGACCGCGGGCGCGCAGAACGACGGCATCAACGTCGCGGTGCCGGAAGGCACGCCGGTCAAGGCCGCCGACGACGGCGTGGTCGCCTACGCCGGCAACGAGCTCAAGTCCTATGGCAATCTCGTGCTGATCCGGCACTCGAACGGCTACGTCACGGCCTACGCGCACGCCAGCGAGATCATGGTCAAGCGCGACGAACCGATTAAGCGCGGGCAGGTGATCGCCAAGTCCGGGCAGACCGGCAATGTGACGGCCCCGCAGCTCCACTTCGAGATCCGAAAAGGCTCGTCCCCGGTCGATCCGATGCCCTATCTCGACAAGGTCGGGAACATTTAAGTCTCGCAGTTCTTTGCGGAGTTTGCGTGCTGCAGGATGGGTGAATCCCGCCAGCACTGCCGCCGGTTGAGCGAAAATTAATACTAAATCAAACGTTAAAGACGAAACTGGAACTCCATAACGTCACACCATCACGGCGCGCGGGAAGGGCATGTTCCGGGTTCTCACTTGTCTCACAGTTCAGCACGACTGGCGCTTCGTCGCGGTCGCGGCCCTGATTTGTTTCATCGCAAGCTCCTGCGCTATCACCCTTTTCAATCGCGCCCGCTCGTCGCGAGGACGCACCAGCGCAACATGGATGCTGATCGCCAGTCTTGTGGCCGGATTCGGCATCTGGGCGACGCATTTCATCGCGATGCTGGCCTACGATCCCGGGATCGGGATTTCGTACGACGTTGGCCTCACCACCCTGTCTCTGCTGATGGCGGTGGCCGTCACCTGCGGTGGTCTCTGCATTGCCATCTACATTCCGTCTCGCTGGGCAGTCTCGGTTGGCGGCGGTATCGTCGGCGCCGGCGTGGCCACGATGCACTATCTCGGAATGTGGGCGCTGGAATTGCCCGGCCGCATCGCTTGGGCCACGGATCTGGTGGTGGCCTCGATTGCGCTGGGCGTGCTGCTCGGAGCAGCAGCGTTCACCATCGCGTCGCGCCGCGATACGGTTCTCAATACCAACGTCGCTGCGGCTGTCCTCGCGCTTGCGATCGTATCGCATCACTTCATCGCAATGGGAGCCGTTGAAATCGTCCCAGACCCAACTCGCGCCACCGGTCTGCTTTCGGTCGCGCCGCTGGGGCTCGCGTTGGGGATTGCGAGTGCGGCGATAGCCGTGCTGGGGATGAGCCTCGTCGCTTCGATGATGGACCGCCGGCTGCGCGATCAGAGCACGCGAACGCTTATTGCGCTGAACAACATGCCGCATGGGCTGTGCATGTTCGATTCGAAGAAGCGTTTGGTTCTCTGCAACAACGGCTACGCCGAGATGTACCGCCTGCCGCCGGAGCTGTTGACGGAGGGGACATCCCATGACGCCATTATTGCGCATCGCATTTCGAGCGGCCTGCTGGCCGGCGACAAAGGCGAAGGCGCCGTCAAGAATAAGCTTGCGAATTTGGATGCGTTGTCGGCGACCGCGAAGTCGAGCCGAATCGACAAACTCGCTGATGGACGCCTGATCTATGTCACGCGGCAGCCGATGGCCGGAGGCGGCTGGGTCGCCACCCACGTGGACATTACCGAGCGACAGCGGCTCGAACAGCAGCGCGAGAGCCTGGCCGCCCAGGAAACGCGCCATGTGTCGATCGATAGCGCCATCGTATCGTTCCGAAAGCGGGCCGAAGAACTGCTTGGGACCGTCAGCAACGGCAGCAATGCCATGAAATCACCGCGACGGCGCTGCTGGGCTCGTCGGACCAGACCACGCAGCGCGCCGAAGAGGCCCTGCGTGAATCGAACGAGGCTTCGGCGAACGTCGCGATGGTCGCGGCCTCAGCCGAGGAATTGTCGGCATCGATCGCAGAAATCAATCAGCAATTGGCCCAGACCACAACAATCGTCGGCAACGCGGTGAGCGAGTCGGAAGCGACAAACGATGAATACGCGGGGCTTGCACAGGCCGCGCAAAAGATCGGTGACGTCGTCAAGCTGATCCAGAACGTCGCCGGGCAAACAAATCTTCTCGCCCTCAACGCGACCATCGAAGCGGCGCGGGCCGGCGAAGCGGGCCGGGGTTTTGCCGTCGTTGCGTCCGAAGTGAAGTCGCTCGCCGTGCAAACCGCCAAGGCGACTGAGGACATTGCCCGCCATATCCAGGCCGTCCAGGCATCGTCGAACGGCGCGATCGAGGTGGTGCGCGGCATTCAGGAGCACATGAGCGAAATCAGCTTGCGGACATCGAGCGCCGCCTCTTCGGTGCTGCAGCAGAATGCGGCAACCTTTGAAATTACCCGAATGCGACGAACGCGGCGCGCGGCACCAGCGCGGTCGTGGCGGTTCTCGGCGAGGTGTCCCAGGCGGCGATCGGAACGCGCGCCGCGGCCGAGACGGTCCTCACTGCGTCGACATCGGTCGACACGTCGGTCGGGAACCTGCGCACCGAGATCGAAAGCTTCCTCAGCAAGGTTGCGGTCTGACGCCCGACGCAACCCGTTGTTCTAGGTCTTTACGCCGAGCCGTCCGGCGAGATCCTGCACGTATTGCCAGGCCACGCGGCCCGAACGCGCGCCGCGCGTCGTCGCCCATTCCAGCGCTTCGCGACGCATATCGTCCGGCGCTATTGGGATGCGGAAGTGCTTCACATAGCCTTCCACCATGGCAAGGAATTCGTCCTGGCTGCAGCGGTGGAAGCCGAGCCACAGTCCAAACCGGTCCGACAGCGAAACCTTCTCCTCGACCGTTTCGCCGGGGTTGATCGCGGTGGAGCGCTCGTTCTCCATCATGTCGCGCGACATCAAATGGCGTCGGTTTGACGTGGCATAGAAGATCACGTTCTCGGGGCGGCCTTCGACGCCACCCTCCAGCACCGCCTTGAGCGACTTGTAGGACGTGTCGTCGCCGTCGAACGACAGGTCGTCGCAGAACACAATGAAGCGATAGGGCGCGTGCCGCACCAGCGCCATCAGATCGGGTAGGCTCTCGATATCTTCGCGGTGGATTTCGACGAGCTTGAGCGGAGAACCATTGATCGCCGCGTTGACACCGGCATGCGCTGCCTTGACCAGCGACGACTTGCCCATGCCGCGTGCGCCCCACAGCAGCGCGTTGTTGGCCGGCAGGCCGCGCGCGAATCGCTCGGTGTTCTCCACCAGCGTGTCGCGCACCCGGTCGATGCCCTTGAGCAGCGCCATCTCGACGCGGTTGACGCGCTTCACCGGTGCGAGTTGGGAGCTCTTCGGCTGCCAGACGAATGCGTCGGCGGCGGCAAGATCGGCGGGCGCCGGGGGCAGCGGCGCGAGGCGCTCGAGGCCTGCGGCGATCCGCTCCAGTACGTTGGCGCGATTCGAATCGATGGTGGATTTGGAGGCCTTGCCGGGCTTTTGGGATTTCGACTTTGCCATGGGGACCTTCGGTCGCGGCTGCTTAGCGGGTGGGCTCCCGTGCCGCAAGTCGATGCCGCTGAAATGGCGGGAAAATCAAGGCATTTGGCCGAAAGGGCGCGACCTCGGCGACGTTGCAATTGGGCCGCCGCTGGCTATATTCCGCGCACATTTGAGGCGCCGCCGCGGCGGCAGGCGCCGCCGGTTCAGCCGCCGCAGCCAGGGGCCATTTCATGCTGATTACGCCTGCTTTCGCGCAAGGCGGCGCTTTCGGCGGCGACAACATGTTGGTGTCGCTGCTGCCGTTCATCCTGATCTTCGTGATCATGTACTTCCTGATCCTGCGCCCGCAGCAGAAGCGGGTGAAGCAGCACGCCGAGATGGTCAAGAACGTCCGCCGCGGCGATACCGTCGTTACCTCCGGCGGGCTGGTCGGCAAGGTGACCAAGGTCATCGACGACGACCAGGTCGAGGTTGAAGTCGCCAGCGACGTCCGTGTGCGTCAGATGCGCTCGATGATTGCCGACGTTCGCGCCAAGGGCGAGCCGGTGAAGGAAGAGAGCGCCGCAACCTGATCGCTGCGGCGATCCAAAACGGCGGCCAAGCATGTACATCACGCGCTGGAAAACTTTGGCGATCCTGTTCACGACGTTGGTCGTGTGCTTCTTTGTCGTGCCGAATTTCCTGCCTGAGACAGTCGTGCAGTCCTGGCCGAAATGGGCCCAGCGGCAGATCGTGCTCGGTCTCGATCTGCAGGGCGGCTCGCACATCCTGCTCGAGGTCGATACCAACACGGTGCGCAGGGAGAAGGTCGAATCGCTGCGCGACGACGTGCGCCGCGTGGTGCGCGACAACCGGCTCGGCAGCCCGGCAGCGGCGGTGGTGCGCGGCAATTCCGTCGAATTCCGCGCCCGGGAAGGCGTCGATCGCCAACTCGCGCTGACCAAGCTGCGCGAGCTGTCGCAGCCGCTTGGCGGATTGCTCAGCGCGACGGGACAGCGCACGGTCGATGTCGTCGATGCCGGCGGCGGCCTGATCCGGCTCACGCCCACCGAGCCGGCGCTGATCGAACGTATCCGCCAGTCGATCGAGCAATCAATCCAGATCGTCGAGCGCCGCGTCAACGAACTGGGCACCGTGGAACCTTCGATCCAGCGGCAAGGCGTCGACCGTGTGCTGGTCCAGGTGCCGGGCCTGCAGGACCCATCCCGCCTCAAAGAATTGCTGGGCAAGACCGCCAAGCTGACGTTTCGCATGGTCGACCAATCCATGCCGGCCGACCAGGCGCAGCAAGGCGGCAGGGTGCCGCCGGAATCGGAAATCCTGCCCGGCACCAAATCCGAGGGTAAAACACCCTATCTGATCGAAAAGCGCGTTCTGGTGTCGGGAGAAGACCTCACCGACGCGCAGCCCGGCTTCGATCAGCGCAACGGCGAGCCGATCGTGACCTTCCGCTTCAACAACAACGGCGCGCGGCGCTTCGCCCAGGTGACGCAGGAAAACGTAGGCCGCCCGTTCGCCATCGTGCTCGACGGCGAGGTGATCTCGGCGCCGGTGATCCGCGAGCCGATCTTGGGTGGCTCGGGCCAGATTTCCGGCAGCTTCACGGTGCAAGGCGCGAACGACCTCGCGATCCTGCTGCGCGCCGGCGCGCTGCCGGCACCGCTGACCATCATCGAGGAGCGCACCGTCGGCCCGGGGCTCGGCCAGGACTCGATCGAGAAGGGCATCCGCGCCTCCTGGATCGGCTCGGTGATGGTGGCGCTGTACATGATCGCGACCTACGGCCTGTTCGGCGTCATCGCCAGCGTCGCGGTCGCGATCAACGTTGTCATGATCATGGGCATTTTATCCCTGTTCGGCGCCACGCTGACGCTGCCGGGTATCGCCGGGATCGTGCTTACGGTGGGCATGGCGGTCGACTCCAACGTGCTGATCTATGAGCGCGTGCGCGAAGAGGTGCGCGGTGGCCGCTCGGTGATCAGCTCGCTCGACGCGGGATTCACGCGAGCACTCGCCACCATCATCGACTCCAACACCACGAACTTCATCGCTGCCGCGGTGCTGTTTTTCGTCGGGTCTGGCGCGGTGCGCGGCTTCGCGCTGACGTTTGGCATCGGCATCATTACCACGGTGTTCACGGCCTTCACGCTGACCCGCCTGATGATCGCCACGTGGTTCGCCCTGTTCCGGCCCAAGACCATTCCGATTTGAGCGAGGATATTACGTGCGCCTGCTTCGCCTCGTTCCCGACGACACCAAATTCGACTTTATGCGGTTCCGGCACATCAGCTTTCCGCTGTCTGCCGTGATGTCGATTCTCGCCATCGCGCTCTATTTCACGCACGGCCTGAATTTTGGCATCGACTTCGTCGGCGGCACGCTGATGGAGGTGCAATCGAAATCCGGGCCCGCCGATCTCTCGGACATGCGCACCAAGCTCAACGCGCTGAATTTCGGCGACGTGCAATTGCAGCAGTTCGGCGGCCCGAACGACGTGCTGATCCGCGTCCCGCAGCAGCCCGGCGGCGAGGAGGCGCAGCAGCAGGCCGTTCAGAAGGTGCGTGCTACGCTCGGCGATGCGGTGGACTACCGGCGCGTCGAGGTGGTGGGTCCGCGCGTGTCCAGCGAGCTGTTGAGCTACGGCACGCTGGGCGTGATGCTCGCGATCATCGGCATTCTGCTTTACCTGTGGTTCCGCTTCGAGTGGCAGTTCGCCCTCGGCGCCATGATCGCCAACATCCACGATATCGTGCTGACGATAGGATTCATGGCGCTGTTTCAGCTCGATTTCGACTTGAGCAGCATTGCTGCGCTGCTCACCATCCTGGGCTATTCCCTCAACGACACGGTGGTCATCTACGACCGTATTCGCGAGATGCTGCGGCGCTACAAGCGGATGCCGACGGTCGAGCTCATCAACGTTGCGGTCAACGCCACGCTGGCGCGCTCCATCATCACCCATGTCACCGTGACGCTGGCGCTGCTGTCGTTGCTGCTGTTCGGTGGCCCGACCATCCACAGCTTTACCGCGGCAATGACGTTCGGCGCCGTGCTGGTCGGTACCTACACGTCGATCTTCATCGCGTCGCCCATTCTCATCTACCTGGGTGTTGGCCTGGCCCGGGAGCGGGAGGCGCGCGCGGACGAAGCCGCTGCGGCATCCGCCAGACCGGCGCCGGCCAAGCCCTGACCTTGGTCCCGGCCGCCGCGACGCCGCACCTGCCGCACTGCGCGGCGATCGACGGCTACGGCAAGGGCGGCTTCAGCTTCGCCGGCATGTCCCACCAGGGCTCGCTGCTGTGCCTGCCGAGCGGCATATGGGCCTGGCCGGCGGTGCTGCCATCGGACCTCACTGAAGCGGCGTTCGAGCGGGTTTTCGCCGAGGCTTCCGACATCGGGCTGTTCCTGATCGGCGCCGGCCGCGACGCCTGGATCATGCCTGACCCGGTGCGGCTGCGGTTTCATCACGCGAAGATTTCCGTCGAGGTCGCCCGCACCGGGACGGCGGTCAGCACCTACAATATCCTGCTCGGCGAAGGCCGCCGCGTGGCGGCGGGCCTGATCGCGGTGGATTGAATCTGCGCCAAACATGGTCGCCAACTTCGTATAGCTATGCCCGACGCGTTCGATCATTGCGAGGAGATGGTGCGGGCGGGCGACAAGGACCGCTTTCTCGCCACGCTGTTCGCAGCGGAGAAATACCGCCGCCCGCTCCACGCGCTCTACGCCTTCAACCTGGAGGTCGCGCGGGTTCGCGAACTGGCGCGGGAGCCGATGCCCGGCGAGATCAGGCTGCAATGGTGGCGCGACGCGCTGCTGGGCGCCGGGCAGAGCGAGGCGGCATCGCACCCGGTCGTCGCGGCGTTGCGCGAGGTCGTGGTGCGCTACCGCCTGCCGCCTGCGGCGCTGGCAGGTCTGCTCGATGCGCGCGTGTTCGATCTCTACGACGATCCGATGCCGGGCCTCGCGGAACTCGAAACCTACGCCAAGCAGACATCCTCAGCGCTGGTCGATCTGGCGGCGCGGATTTTGCGTGACGGCAAGGAGCCGGGCGCTGCCGATCTGATTGGTCATGCCGGTATCGCATACGCGATTGCGGGACTGCTTCGCGCGCTGCCGGCGCATGCCGGGCGCCGCCAGCTCTATGTGCCGGCCGATCTGATGCAGCGCTACGGCGCGCAGGCCGAAGATGTGTTCGCTGGCAAGGCCACCACCGAATTGCGCACCGCGCTTGCAGAGCTCCGGTTGCGCGCCCGCCAGCATCTCAACGCGGCGGGCGATCTCGCTGCCGCGGCGCCTCCCGCGATCATGCCGGCGCTGCTGCCGGTCGCGCTGGTGCGGCCGGCGCTCGATCGGATGGAGCGGCGAAGCTATTGGCCGTTCATGCCGTTGGAGTTGCCACAATGGCGTCGGCAGTGGCTTCTGTGGCGCGCGGCCCGCAAGCCGGCGCGGATCTTTGGCTAGAGTCTGATTCAGCTACGCTGCATCAGACTCGTCGCTCTTTTGTTTCGCATGGTCTTTTCGGAAAACCGGTTCCCCCACTCTTCCGGATCATGCGCTAGCTGGGGAGCGAACGGTCGCGCAGGTTGTGGCGGTCCTCGACGATGCGCGCAACCTGGGCCCGCTCGGCCTCGTTGGCGATCAGGCTGTCCAGCAGATCGATCTGGTTGAGCGCCACGAGCTGCAGGATTTCGGTTCTGACCTCGCCGCTCGGCTTGCGCGGCAATTCGTTCACAACTTGAAGCTGTTCGGGTACGATCCCAGGCCCGAGGCCTTCCGAGATGTGGTCGATCAGCTCGCGCTCGGACACGGCGGGCGCGGCTTCGACGAAGGCATAAAGGCCGGTGCCGGTGCGGCGATCCGGAAATGCGACGACGGCCGCCTCGCGTACGCCGGGGAACGACCTGAGCTGGGTCGCGATCGACGGCGCATCCTGAATGAGCCGCAACCCGCCCCCTTCGCGGTCCGCGAAATTGAACACGCCCCGGGTGATCCAGTAGTACACGCGCTTGCCGCTCGCCATCCAGATCCGCGTCGGCAGGCTCTTGCGAGACAGGATGCGGCGTTCCGTGGCGGTCAGCGCGGACTCGGCATAGCGGCGCTTGTGCTTGAGCAGATGGCGGACGTCCTCGTAGGCGGCGATCCGGAACAATTTGTTGCGGCGTCGGAAGCGCGAGGCAAGCTGAAAGTCGATCAGATACGCGAGGCCGTCGCGGCCGCGCATCCAGTTCTGCTGTTTGGCGAGATCGTTGTGCGTGATGCCGCGGCGGTGTAGCCGGCGCAGCGCGGTCCTGGCATCACGGAAATAGGCAACGTCGCCTTGCGGCTGCGCGACCTGCAACGGCAGGCCATCGATCCAGCCGCGCACGAGCAGGCCGTTTCCGGCAAACAGCAGTTTCGGTGTAAAGCCGAGTTCGCTGGCGCGTTCGAGCGCGCGGCGCTCGCGCGCCATCAGGAAGCGGGCGAGAGGCCGGCTCCACCACGGCACGTCGTCGAGATGCCGGACAACCGCGTCGACTTCGCCCGCCGGCGTCACGAACCGGCCGCGCTCGATGGTCGAGAACACGTCCTGCTTGAGGACGGGGCCGGCTTGCCAGCGGCCCGCGATGGCACTCAGGGCACTGCGACCCATACTCAAGAACCCACCCCACCGAACGGCAGACCGCCCTGGGGCGGCAAATCAGCTTGAAACCTAGGGCTAAATCGTTGCCGAGGCGTTCATTCCGCGGCGGCCGGATAGCCAGGTGCCCATTGCTCTAGATCGGCCAATGCACGAGTACAAATGGCACGTTTTTTGGCCAAAGACTTCTCCACACCGCGCAGTCGGCTGCCGTCGGGGTTGTTGGCCGGAAGCTGCGCCAGCGGAGGAAACAGGCCGAAGTTGACGTTCATCGGCTGGAATGAGCGAGGCCCCACGTTGATGGTCTCGATATGGCCCCCGGTGATGTGTCCGAGCAAGGCACCGTGCGCCGTGGTGGGCGGCGGCGGGATCGGCGCCTGACCGAGCCGCTCGGCGGCAGCAAAACGCCCCGCCATCAGCCCGACCGCCGCGGATTCCACATAGCCTTCGCAGCCTGTGATCTGGCCGGCGAAGCGCAGCCGCGGCATCGCCTTGAGCCGCAGCGTGGCGTCGAGCAGCGTCGGGGAGTTGAGAAACGTGTTGCGATGCAGCCCGCCGAGACGCGCGAACTCGGCACGCTCAAGGCCCGGAATGGTGCGGAAGATGCGGGTCTGTTCGCCGTGCTTCAACTTGGTCTGGAAGCCGACCATGTTGAACAGCGTTCCAAGCTTGTTGTCCTGGCGCAGTTGCACCACAGCGTAAGGCTTGTCCTGCGGCTTGTGCTCGTTGGTCAGCCCGAACGGCTTCATCGGGCCGTGACGCAACGTTTCCGGGCCGCGCTCCGCCATCAGTTCGATCGGCAGGCAGCCGTCGAAGTACGGCGTGCTTTTTTCCCATTCGTGGAACGTCATCTTGTCGCCGCTGTTGAGCGCGGCGACGAACGTCTCGTACTGCACGCGGTCCATCGGGCAGTTGATGTAGTCGGCGCCCGAGCCGCCCGGTCCCGCCTTGTCGTAGCGCGACTGGAACCAGGCGATCGACATGTCGATGGAATCGCGATGCACGATCGGCGCAATGGCATCGAAGAACGCCAGCGCGTCCTCACCGGTCAGTGAGCGGATCGCATTGGCCAGTGCGGGCGACGTGAGCGGACCGGTGGCAACGATGACGTTGTCCCAATCGTCCGGCGGCAGCGCCACCTCCTCGCGGCGGACCTCGATCAGCGGGTGCGACGTCAGCGCCTGCGTAATCGCCGCTGAGAATCCCTCTCTGTCGACCGCCAGCGCGCCGCCGGCCGGAACCTGATGGCTGTCGGCGGTCCGCATGATCAGCGAGCCAAGCCGGCGCATTTCCTCATGGAGCAATCCGACGGCGTTGGTTTCCCGATCGTCGGATCGGAACGAATTGGAGCAGACCAGCTCGGCCATGCCGTCGGTCTTGTGAACCTCCGTGGCGCGCCCCGGCCGCATTTCGTGCAGCACGGCGCGCACGCCGCAGGCGGCTACCTGCCAGGCGGCCTCGCTGCCCGCGAGACCGCCACCGACAATGTGAACGGCTTGCTTCTGTGCCGGTGCCATGAACAATACCTAGCGCATGGACCGGCAAAGTGGGAACGGTCATCACGGAGCGGAGTGGCGGAATGCGGTTCCAGTTTGTCGCTGCGGCCTCATTGGCTGCCAGCCTCGCAGCGGGGACCGGCGCGGCGAGGGCGGTCGAAATGTCGCCGCAGATCTCCCAGCTTTACACCTCGGTGGAAATTCTGCCGCCGAACGCCAGCCGGATGACGATCTGCTACGGCTTCGTCTGCCGGCTGCGCTACATCTTTGACTTCACCCCCGGGGACAGGCGGGCGCTGACCGACATCCTCAACAAGGGCAAGGCGTCGCCGGAGGCGGAGCGCAAGGCGGTGCAGTTGGCGGTGCAATGGCTGGACCGCCGGTTAGGCCCCGTTCTCAACACCACCAAGCGCCTGGCGCGGGCGGATTTTCGGCACCGGGACGATGACCGCAACTACGATTGCTACGACACGACCCGCAACGCCGTCAGCCTGCTTCTTGTGCTCCGGGAGTGGGGCCTGTTGAGGCATCACACGATCGCAGACCCGGAGTACCGCGGCCGGTTCCTGCTCGGCCAGACGCCCCACAACACGGCGGTGCTGAAGGACAGCAAAAGCGGGACGGAATGGGTGGTCGACCTGTGGACCAAGGCCTATGGCGAGCCTCCGGACGTCATGACCGTCGAGAAGTGGCTTAAGGAAGACTAGCCTTAAACGATCAGCGCCCGCACGAGGGCGGGCGCTGTATCCAATGTAGGGCCTTTCGGCTTAGCGCTCGGAGGTTTCCCAAGCGACCCGCGGGATATCACCCCGCGAGATACCGATATCGGCCAGTTCGCGGTCACCGAGCCGATTCAGCTCGGAGAGGCTCTGATTGTAACGCCGCCACTGACGGTAGGCGCTGAGGATATAGAGAAGCATGGTCGGAACCCTTTATCGGCAGGAGCGAATCCCCTGCGCTTTCGATAGGGAACATAGTTCCCAGTGGTGCATTGCGACAGCGTCTATGTTGCGACGCAGCTTTGCATAATTTGCATAGCTATATAAGGGAACGGTTAACGGATATGGCTGAAGAATGATGTATTCGTCGTTCTTGAGATTGGAATAATTAATTTCTGTGAAAATGTCCGTGTTAACGTCATATTTTCTTTCTTTTGTCGCCTCGGACGTCCTTCGGACATCTGCGCTTTTTG
>JBEVIJ010000231.1:0-5988 GCA_040510745.1 Xanthobacteraceae bacterium | reverse complement strand
AAAGCGCAGGTGGTGAAGTTCCCTTTCATCGCCCGTCGTCGGTGTAGCCCCAGGCCGCGATGTCGCTCTCGGCAAATGTTATTGTGTCGCCAAACTTAAGCTTCTTGTTCTAACGGGGATCGTTTCGAAGCTGCCCGAATAGGTTTTGCCTGACCCAAACGAATTCATGACCATTCCCATCTTTGAGGCCAACCTTCAGGGCAAAGGCGGAGGTTGATGGCTTTGGATCGCGCGCCAGCGCCAGGAATTGCGGCAACGTCGTGCGCGCATGCTTCATGGCAGCAGCCATGTCGGCATCAGCTTTGACTCTGACGAGAGTGTCGTTTTGTTTGAGCTGCTCCATCAGTGCTTGGGCACGGGCTGGACCCGCTGCGCTAGTCAACGCGACAATAATCAAAAAAGGCAACGTCCCCCTCATTGCCATCTCCTGTTCAGAACAAACCGGCCACGTCTCCCTTCGTCGCCGCCAACGCTGGCCGCTCGCAGGCCACTGTAATGCCATGCGCGGCATCACCGCTCGCCAGCGCCGCCTTGATCTTCTCGATCAGCTCCAGCGCCGACGCCCGCGAAATTTCCACCGCGACGCGTTCGCGCCCGCCGTCGGCCTCGCAGATGAAGTCGATGCCGAGCGCATGATCGAGCGGCGCGTGGAAAGGGTGATCGTAGTAGACGTTGGCGGTGTCGATCCGCATCCAGCCGCTCGGCCCCTTGGCGCTGCCGTGCATCGCGGCTTTTTCGACGATGTTTGAGCACATGATCTGCCTCCCTATGCCGCGCCGCCGAGATGCTTGCCGTAGAATGCGAACACCTTCTTCCAGCCGTCCGCGGTGGCCTCGGCGCGATAGGCGGGTCCGCGCGCGTAGTTGAAGAACGCGTGGCCGGCGCCGTCATAGCGATGGAATTCGTAATTCTTGGCCGCTTCCTTGAGCTTCGCCTCGGTGCGGTTGACCTGGTCGCGGTTCGGGTTCTCGTCGTCGTTGCCGAACAGGCCGAGCAGCGGCGCCGTCATCTTGCCGGTGAGCTCGATCGGCGCGACGGGACGCTTGGGCGTGAGCTGCTTGGGGTCGTCCACGATCACGCTGCCGCCCCAGCAATCGACCGCGGCGTTGATCCCGTCGGCGAGCATGCACGAAGCCAAGTAGACATGGCGGCCGCCGGAACAGAAGCCGATCAGACCGATCTTGCCGTTGGAGTTGGCTTGCGACTTCAGGAACGCGATCGCGCCGGAGACGTCGCCCACCACCTGATTGTCCGGCACGCCGCCCGCGGCGCGCACCCGCGCGCCGACGTCGTCCGGGCCGCCCGGCCCGTCGCGGAAATAGAGATGCGGCGAGATGCAGGCGAAGCCGTGGTGCGCTATCTTGCGCGTCGTCTCGATGATCCATTCGTCCCATCCCGGTGCGTGGTGGATCAACACCACGCCGCCGACGCGGCCGGGCTTGCCCGGGCGCGCGTAGTACGCTTCGCCCTTGTCGCCGTTGTGTCCCTGGAAGGAGACGGTTTCGCCGGTGATGTTGGGATATGACATGATGGCCCCGGTACGCACGGTGAATGGTGGGCGAACTATAGCAACCCCGTAAGGGCTGCAAAATCGTTGAAAGCCCGGCGGCCGCCTTGCGCCGGGCCCCGGCAATTGGCGATCATCGCCGCATGACAACACTTCCCAAGGCTCTGTTTTTCGACGTGTTCGGCACGCTGGTCGACTGGCGCACCGGCATCGCCCGCGAAACCGAGGCAGTCCTCAAGCCGCTCGGCCATTCGCTCGACTGGATCGCATTCGCCGACGCCTGGCGCGGCCAGTATCAGCCGTCGATGGAGAAGGTGCGTTCGGGCGAAATCCCGTTCTGCCGGCTCGACGTCCTGCACCGGCGCAACCTCGAAATCATCCTGCCGCAGTTCAAAGTGTCCGGCCTGCCTGAAGACACCATGCGGCATCTCAACAAGGCGTGGCACCGGCTGCCGGCGTGGCCGGACACTGTCGCCGGCCTGATGCGCCTGAAGCGCAAGTGCATCATCGCTCCGGTGTCGAACGGCAACATCGCGCTGATGGTCGATCTGGCAAAATACACCGGCATGCCGTGGGACGCGATTCTCGGCTCGGAGATCGCCGGCGACTTCAAGCCCAAGCCGCGGGTTTATCTTGCGGCCTGCGAGGCGCTCGATCTGCCGCCCGGCGAGTGCATGATGGTGGCGGCTCATTCCCACGATCTCGCCGCGGCGGCGAAGACGGGGCTGCGCACCGGGCACGTCGCGCGCCCGAACGAATACGGCCCCGGCACCGGCGAGGCCGCGCCGAAGACCGCGGTCGATGTCGCAAGCGCCAATCTGGAAGACTTCGCGGGCAAGCTCGGGCTGTAGCCGCGCGATCACGAACGCGTCAGACGCGGGTAGCGAAACGATAGCTGGCCCGTGATTGGCGGGCGGGCCGGCGCCGTGCTACCCGCATCCCATGGCGACGGCGAAGAAAAAGCGATCGTGGGAGGTCTGGCGCGACGCCAGCGGTGGCCTGTCGGCGCTGCGCGTCGGCACGCTCGCGTTCCTGTTGCTGCCAGTCGCGATTGCCGTTTACGATTACTGCACGGTCGGTTTTGGCCCTCGTCCCATCAATGACGTCATTCACCGCACCGGCTATTGGGCGCTGCTGTTTGTGATGATTTCACTGGCGGTGACGCCGTTCTGCCGCGTTGGGCGGTTCGGCAAGCTGCTCGACGCGCGCCGCATGATCGGCGTCGGTGCGTTCGGCTATGCCGCTGCGCACATCGTGCTCTACATGGCCGACCAGAAATGGAATCTCTGGAAGGTCGGCAGCGAGATCGTGCTGCGGCTCTATCTCACCATCGGGTTCACCGCGCTGATCGGGCTTGCGGTGCTGGCGATCACCTCGACCGACGGAATGGTGCGGCGTCTCGGCGGCAAGCGCTGGCAGCGCCTGCACCAGATCGTCTACGTGCTCAGCCTGCTGGTGCTGATCCACTTCTTTCAGCAAACCAAGGCGGACGTCTGGCTGCCGACCTTCGTCGCCGGCCTGTTCGGCTGGCTGATGAGCTATCGCATCCTGATCTGGCGCAAGACCGAAAGAGGCGAGCTGTCGACCTTGACCTTGGTGGGGCTCGCCATCGCGGTCGCCGTGCTGACCTTCCTGGCCGAGGCGGTCGGCATCGGCATCGCGTTCAACGTCTCGCCGCTCCGGGTGCTTGAAATGGCGTTCGACTTCGACCCGTATTCGATCCGGCCGGGCTGGGCGGTGCTCGCCGCCGGGCTGACCGTGGCGGCGGTCGATTGGGCCCGCGCCCGGTTCGCCAAGCCGCGCCGCGAGTCCGCCAAGCCAGCGCCTGTTAAGCCAGCGCCCACCAAGCCCATGCCCGCCGCCAACGTCAGCACGGAGACGGCGTAGCGGAAGTCGCCTCGGTCAACCAATTCAGCTGTGACTGGGAACAAAACAGCCAGGTCATACCTTTATCATATTCGTTCCGGTACATTTTTAGCGGCCGATTTCGCCGGCCAGGTTTTCAAGGAGGAAACATCATGAAATCGCTCGTTCTCGCTGCCGCCCTGTCGCTCGCTTTCACCGGCGGCGCATCCGCGCTGACCTGCAAAGAAGACACCGCTGCGAAGAAGCTCGCTGGCGCCGCCGCCACCAGCCACATGAAGAAGTGCGAGACCGAGGCAACCGCGAAGTGTGAGGCTGACTCCACCGCCAAGAAGCTCGCCGGCGCCGCGCGCACCAGCCACATGAAGAAGTGCGTAACGGACTCGGTCGGCAACTGAACTTTCTAACCAACCGCGGCCGCTAGCTGATCCTGAACGCCTTGGGATTCCACGGCGGCCGCGGATATTGCGGGTTCATTGTCTCGAGCGTCGAGCGCACGATCCGCGCGATCGCCATGTTGCGCGCCCATTTATGATCGGCCGGAATGACGTGCCACGGCGCATGAGCCGTGGAGCAGCGCTGCAGCATGATCTCATAAGCTTGCTGATACTTGTTCCAGAGCTTGCGGTCGTCGAGGTCGCCGGGATTGAATTTCCATTGGGTCTTGCGCTCGGCCAGCCGCTCCTTAAGCCGCTCGCCCTGTTCCTTCCGCGAGATGTGGAGCATGAATTTGAGGATGGTCGTGCCGTTCTCGACCAGAATTTTTTCCAGCGCGTTGATCTGGCCGTAGCGCGCCTCGATGTCGGCGGCCGGCGCGAGCTTGCGAACCCGCCCGATCAGCACGTCCTCGTAGTGCGAGCGGTTGAAGATGCCGATGAAGCCGCGGCGCGGCGCGGCGAGGTGGGCCCGCCACAGGAAGTCGTGCGCCAATTCCTCCTCGCTGGGCCGGCGGAACGGCGTCGCCGTGATGCCGAGCGGTCCGGCGATGTTGAACACGCCGCGGATCGTGCCGTCCTTGCCCGACGTGTCGGTGCCCTGCAGGATGACCAGCAGCGCGCGCTTGCCTTCGGCGTAGAGACGATCCTGCAGCGTGTCGATCGCCTCGGCGTCCTTCTCGGTGCGCTCGCGCGCAATCTTCTTGTCGTCGACGCCAACTTGCGAGACGTCGCCGGGATCGCGCCCGGCCAGATTGAATTTGTTGCCCGGGCTCACCCGGAACGCCGCGGCGAAATCCTTGGTCATCACGTCCGTCCCTGCTTGAGTGAAACGCCCTCGCGGTGCGGGATGTCCCGCGATGTCACCGCGTCGACCATCCGGTCGGTAACGATGGCCTGCCCGAGCGGGCCGAAGTTCGCCCAGAAAACCGACGCGATGAAAAATACGCGCTCCCGTGGCGTGGTGACGCTACCACGGCGCGCTTTGCCGCGTCGATTGAGGGGCGGTGCTGGATTCGGCGTCTAGCGGAGGGGGGCGACCAGGTCTTCGATCGCGTCCGGTTCCTGAAGCTGGGCAAAATGCACGGCGAAGCCGTTGTTGAAGTGGCGCACCATCCGGCCGACGACCTTGCCGACAGCGACAGGAGTGCCGATGTCCGGAATGACGTCCGCAGAAACCGCGATCCCGGAGGCCGACACATCCATCACCAGACACTCGGTCGTGGTGCCGTCGGCGAGCACGAGGGTCGAATAGGGATTGCGCGGAATGAACCGCACGTGCTCGCGAAGATCGTCGGCGTCGTGGTTCTTGTGTTTCTCGTACCACTCGATCTTGGCCGCCAGCCGGCGGCGCTCGCGCTTGGGTGCGATGATCTCCATGACGAAGCCGCCGTCCATCACGCGTATGATCGGCCCTTCCAGCTTGCCGAAATGATCAACGAGTGAGATGACGCGCTCGCCCACGCTGGCGCCCGTTGCCGGCGTCGCAAAGGTCACTGCATGACAGGACATGTTGATGACACGGCAGGGGAATTCCTTGCGCTTCCCCTCCATGTCGCGCCGGCTCGCCAGCGTGAGCCGTCCGGGCACACTGAGGACGATGCGAAAGTCGGTGCGACAGTCGACGACTTCCAGATCGTCATCGAGCAGCAGTGGCGCGTTTACCATGTGCCAACCAGCGCGGGCATTTGTGGCAAACTAGCGGGGCGGTGTTAACGAAGCCTTGAACGGCTTACAACGCGATCTCAATGCGCGTTATTGCGCAATTAACGAATGGTTAAGCACGGCCGTTACGACGCCTGCCGCAAGCCTTCGCCCTTCAACCCTTCGAGGATCGACAGCGCCCGGCCCATCGAGAACGCCCGCGTCTTGGCGTCGTAAGCCTTGACGTGCTCCGGCATCATGTAGCCGTGCAGGATGCCCGGGAAGATGTGCACCTCGACGTTCTTCTGGCGAGGCGGCACGGCGCGGTAGGCGTCGAGCACCTCTTTCGGCGCGACATGATCCTGATCGCCCCACATGATGATGACCGGTTGGGTGACGCCATCGAGTTCGCCGATGAAGTCCTGCATCCGTGTGCCGTGGCAGGACAGTCCGGCGGCGTAGCCGAGCCGCTTCGGGCCGAGGATCGCGTAGGGCCCGCCGTAGCAGAAGCCGATCGCGGCGGCGCGGCCGTTGAACTGC
>JBEVIJ010000230.1:0-9396 GCA_040510745.1 Xanthobacteraceae bacterium | reverse complement strand
AGCTCGTAACCCTTGCTGCCGCGCGTGAGCGCCGCCGCCCGCTTCTCGGTGCCCTTGGCGCCGAGCATGTCGTAGAGCGTCGACCAGTCTTGCAGCGTGTCGTCGGTGTAGGCGGTCTTGATCCAGACCACGGCACCGCCGGTCTGGCGGACCGCGACGGCCAGGCGATTGATATTAGGAACGATGTCCTGCGCCGTCAGGCACGGCGCGTGAGCCACGCCGGGCATCATGAAGGCGTTCTGCATGTCGACCACGACCAGCGCGGTCTTGGCCGGGTCGAGGTCGGCGTGGACATGTTCGCGGCCGTGCCGGGCCACGACGCGATCGATAACCGATTGCGGAACTGAGACTTTATGCATGGACCCCTTCGCACAGCCTTGTTGCGGCGCAAATTATGCTGCCCAACCGGGGGGAAGGGCAACCAAACGGTGGGAAAAACCGGCGATTTACAACAACCTGTGCCTATTTTGCGATTAACCAAAGGCTGCACCGGAACGCCTGAATTCGGGGCGATTCCGGCTCGACAAACAGCGTGGAACCCTTCTAATAAAGTTGTCCGCGTGAAATCGTCCCCGCCTGTCGAGGCCCGGTTGCCATGAACTACGAGACGTTCTTCGCTGAGGCCCTGGGCCGGCTGCACGACGAGCGCCGCTACCGGGTGTTCGCCGAATTGGAGCGTGTCGCAGGCCGGTTTCCGCATGCCATTTGGCACACCCCGCAGGGGCCGCGCGATGTCGTGATCTGGTGCTCCAACGACTACCTCGGCATGGGCCAGCACCCCAAGGTGATCGGCGCCATGGTCGAGACCGCGACCCGGATGGGCACCGGGGCCGGCGGGACGCGCAACATCGCGGGCACCAACCATCCGCTGGTCGCGCTCGAACGGGAGCTCGCCGACCTGCACGGCAAGCAGTCGGCACTGGTCTTCACCTCCGGCTACGTCTCCAACGAGACCGGCATCTCGACCATCGCCCGGCTCATTCCGGACTGCCTGATCCTATCCGACGCCTACAACCACAATTCGATGATCGCGGGCATCCGCAACGCGGGTCGCGACAAGCAGATCTTCCGTCACAACGACCTGGCGCACCTCGAGGAGCTGCTGATCGCCGCCGGGCCGCGGCCGAAGCTGATCGCCTTCGAGAGCATCTATTCGATGGACGGCGACATCGCGCCGATCAACGCGATCTGCGATCTGGCGCAGCGCTATGGCGCCCTCACCTATCTCGATGAGGTGCACGCGGTCGGGATGTACGGCCCGCGCGGCGGCGGCATCGCCGAGCGCGACGGCGCGATGCATCGCGTCGATGTGATCGAAGGCACGCTCGGCAAGGCATTCGGCAGTCTCGGCGGCTACATCGCCGCGAGCGCAGCGCTGTGCGACGCGGTGCGATCCTACGCACCGGGGTTCATCTTCACCACGGCGCTGCCGCCGGCGGTGTGCGCGGCGGCGGCCGCCGCGATCAAGCATCTCAAGACGTCGAGCTGGGAGCGCGAGCGCCACCAGGATCGCGCGGCGCGGGTCAAGGCGGTGCTCACCACGGCTGGGCTGCCGGTGATGGAGACGCCGACCCATATCGTGCCCGTGATGGTCGGCGACCCGGAGAAGTGCAAGGCGGCAAGCGATCTGCTGCTCACCGAGCACGGCATCTACATCCAGCCGATCAACTACCCCACGGTGCCGATGGGCACCGAGCGGCTGCGCATCGCGCCCTCGCCCTACCACGACGATGCGCTGGTCGACGCGCTGGCGGAAGCCCTCGTGGAAGTCTGGCAGAAGCTCGGAATGCCGCTCGGGAACAAGCTGCTAGCAGCGGAATAACGCCGGAATAACTCAACTTCCGGGCGAGCCCGTCGTCATCGGCGGCGGTGGGCCTAGCCATTTCCCCAGCAACGGAATGGACAACGACACCAATAGGTAGCGCGACAGATGATGCGCACCGATGAAAATCGGATCGAGGTGTAGCGCCAGCGCCAGCACCATCATGGTGTCCTGCGCCCCCGGCGCGTAGGCCACCACCACGTCGGCGATCCGCAGCGGCAAAACTGCAGTCAGAATAAGCACGAACACCGAGGCGACCGAGATCGCCACCGCGAACGAGCCGAGTGCCGCGCCGAGATAGCGCAGCAGCGTGATCGGATCGGTGTTGGCAAAGCGCGAGCCGGTCACCGCACCGATCCCGATCACCGCGGCCGCCACGGCCCACCACGGCAGCACCGCTTCGATGTAGCCGGTGCCGTGCAGCACAGCCGATGCAAGCATCGCGCCGAACATCAGCCCGCCCGGAAAATTCACCGCCCGCAATCCCACTGCCGCGCCCGTCGAGAGCCCGACCAGGGTGGCGAGTTCCGAGATCGAGGAAATTCCAGCGCTCGACTTCGGCAGAAAGGCCCCGCTCGCGGTCAGTCCGAAATAGGCAAGCCCGGCCGGGATGCCGATGGTGAGGATCACCACGCGCATCACCTGCACGATCGCGATGGCGCGCAAGTCAGCCCGGTATTCGGCCGCCAGCATCATGACCTGAGCCAGCGCGCCGGGGCTCGCTCCGAACAGCGCCGACTGCCACGGCCAGCCGTGCACCAGCCGAAGGTAGGATGTGGTCGCGACCGTCATGAGCACGGTGGCGACCAGCAGCACGGCTATGCTGATGGGAAAAGCCGCAAGGCCTTTCAAGGTTTCGGGGGTCGCCACTGCGCCCAGCGAAATGCCGACCAGCACCGAAATGACGCGCGACAACGGCGCCGGGACCATCAGCGGCCGCCCGGCGAGCGCCGCGGCCGCCACCGACAGCAACGATCCCGAAATCAGCCCCGCCGGAAAGCCGATCCACGTGAACAGGGCACCACCCACCGCCGCGATCAGCAGCGTTTCGGCCGTGCGCAGCATCGTTCGCCGCGAGACAACGGAGATCGCCATTGCCGCGATCAATGCCGTGCCATTGCGAAGCCGTCAAATGGCCCTTGGCTGGCGGATCAGCGCCCGCGAAGCTGGCCGAGCGCGATCCGGACCAGGTCGGCGGCATTCTTGGCGCCGAGCTTGGTCATGATGTGAGCGCGATGCGCTTCGACGGTTCTCGGGCTAAGGTGGAGATCGCGCCCGATCTCCTTGTTGGACGACCCGCCGACAATTTCCTTGAGGACCTCCCGCTCACGCGGAGTCAGCGTCTCGTAGCTGGCAATCTGCATGCCATCCCCATTTCGGCGCAAGCCTTCGTGACATAGCCAGGATTATTTTTTCAACAAGTCACGGATTTCTTCAAGCAGCTTTTCCGTTCTCGTGAACGGCGGCGGAGCCGCCTCCTCCTGCTGCTTGAACTTCTGCATGGCATTCACCACCAGAAAGAGCACTCCGGCGATGATGATAAAATTGATCGTGACCGTGATGAAATTGCCCCACGCGAGCACAGCGCCCTGCTTTTTCGCGTCGACGAGGTTTTCGGCCGTGACGGTTTTCGACAGCCCGGTGTAATAATTCGAGAAGTCGAGCCCGCCGGTCACCGCGCCGAGCACCGGCATGAAAATGTCGCCGACCAATGAATCGACGATCTTGCCAAACGCGACGCCAATGATGACGCCGACCGTCAGATCGACGACGTTGCCGCGCATCGCAAAATCTCGGAATTTCTTGAGCATGCGCCCCTCCGCAGGCTTTGCCTTGGTCTTAAGGAGCATCTTACGCGGACGACACGGCTCGGCATACCCGAACTATTTTGGTATTGTTCTGCAGGCAGGCCGCTGCGGAGCTGGATGGCGCGGGAGACCACATGTTGCAAGGCTGGGTCGTCGTCGCGGTGGCGCTCGGTTATATCGGGCTGCTGTTCGTCGTCGCCAGCTATGGCGACAAAATACGGCACCTCGGCCGCGCGAGGTTGCTGATCTACCCGCTTTCTCTGGCAATTTATTGCACTTCCTGGACCTTCTTCGGGTCTGTCGGACTTGCTTCCCGGACCGGATTTGACTTCCTCACGATCTATGTTGGCCCGATTTTGATGATCGGGCTCGGCCTGCCGCTCATTCTGCGCGTCGTGCGGCTCGCCAAGGCGCAGAACATCACGTCGATCGCCGACTTCATCGCCGCGCGCTACGGCAAGGGCCAGGCGGTCGCCGCCACCGTCGCGCTGATCGCCATCCTCGGAACGATCCCGTACATCGCGTTGCAGCTCAAAGCGGTGTCGGCATCACTCAGCACCATCCTTGCCCACACCGCGACCGACATCAATCTTGCGCAACCCGTGCTCGGCGACATCGCCTTGTTCGTTGCGCTGTCGATGGCGGCGTTCGCCGTGCTGTTCGGCACCCGCCACATCGACGCCACCGAGCACCAGGACGGACTGATGCTGGCGATCGCCGCGGAATCGATCGTCAAGCTGGTGGCGTTCCTCGCCGTCGGCATCTTCGTGACGTTCTGGATGTTCGACGGCCCGACCGCGCTGTTCTCGCAGGCGATGGAACGCCCCGACACCGCTGCCGTGCTGACCCGCGAGCCGCCGCTGGCGACCCTGACCGCGATGACGCTGCTGTCGTTCGTCGCGATCCTGATGCTGCCCCGGCAATTCCATGTCACGGTGGTGGAGAACAACAGCGAGGCCGAGATCAAGCGGGCATCATGGCTGTTCCCTCTTTATCTCGTGCTGATCAACCTGTTCGTGCTGCCGATCGCGATGGCCGGCCTGCTGACGTTCCCGGCCGGCAAGGTCGACAGCGACATGTTCGTGCTGGCGCTCCCGCTGGTCGCCAAGTCCGAGACATTCACGCTGCTGGCCTTTATCGGCGGCCTGTCGGCGGCGACGGCCATGGTGATCGTGGAAACGGTCGCGCTCGCCATCATGGTGTCTAACGATATCGTGATGCCCTGGGTGCTGCAGCGGCGCGAAGCATTGCTGGCAAGCCGCGCCGACGTCGGCGGGTTGCTGCTCAAAGTGCGCCGCACCGCGATCGTCGTGATCCTGCTGCTCGCTTATCTCTACTACCGCTCCGCCGCCGAGGCGCAGCTCGCCGCGATCGGCCTCCTCGCTTTCGCCGCGGTGGCGCAGCTCGCGCCGGCGTTCTTCGGCGGCCTGCTGTGGCGCCGGGCCACCGCTCCCGGCGCGATCGCCGGCATGGGCATCGGCATCCTCGCCTGGGGCTACACGCTATTGCTCCCCACCATCGCCGACGTCGGCATCATCGGCCGCCAGATTCTCACCGACGGCCCGTGGGGCCTGGTCATGCTGCGGCCGCAGGCGCTGCTCGGCCTCGAGATGCATCCGCTGGTGCACGGCGTTATGTGGAGCCTGGCGCTGAACATCCTTGCATATATCGGCTTCTCGCTACGCAGGCAGCCGACTTCGATCGAGCGCATGCAGGCCGACCTGTTCGTGCCATCCCAGCTCGCCCCGACACCCAGCTTCCGCCTGTGGCGCTCGTCGGTGACGGTCGAGGAACTGACCACCGCGGTTGTCCGCTATCTCGGCCAAGAGCGCACGCGCTCCTCGTTCGAGAGCTTTGCCGCGGCGCGGCGCATCAGCCTAAATCCGCAACACGAGGCCGACTTTGAATTGATGCGCTACGCCGAGCACCTGCTTGCGTCGGCGATCGGCGCCGCCTCGTCGCGCCTCGTGCTCTCATTGCTGCTGCGCAAGCGGACGGTTTCCACCAAGGCGGCGCTCAAGCTGCTCGACGACGCCAGCGCCGCGATCCACTACAACCGTGAAATTCTGCAGCAGGCGCTCGATCACGTGCGCCAGGGCATCGCGGTGTTCGACAAAGACCTTCACCTGGTCTGCTGGAACCGGCAGTTCGGCGACATTCTCGATCTGCCGACCGACCTCACCCGCGTCGGCGTCGGGCTCGACGAAATCCTCCGCAGCAACGCGCAGCAGGGCGCGCTCGGACCCGGGCCGACCGAGGCCCTCGTCCACGACCGCATCGCGCGCTACACGGAAGGCAAAGCGCCCGTGCTGGAGCGTTTCGCCGGCCGCGGCCTGGTGGTCGAAGTCCGCTCCAACCGCATGCCCGACGGCGGCCTGGTGACGACGGTCACCGACATCACGCCGAGCGTCGAAGCGGCCGAGCAGCTCGAACGGGCCAACACCACGCTGGAGCGCCGGGTGCGCGACCGCACCGCAGAGCTGACGCGGCTGAATGCCGAGCTTGCGCGCGCCAAGGCCGACGCCGAAGAGGCCAACATTTCCAAGACGCGCTTCCTCGCCGCCGCCAGCCACGACATCCTGCAGCCGCTCAACGCCGCGCGGCTCTACGTCACCTCGCTGATCGAGCGTCAGGGCTCCGGCGAAGACGGACGGCTGATCGACAACGTCGATGCGTCGCTGGAGGCTGTCGAGGAAATCTTCGGCGCGCTCCTTGAAATCTCGCGGCTCGACGCGGGCGCGATGCGGCCGGAGCCGGTCAGCTTCCGGATCGACGAGCTGCTGCGCCAGCTCGAGGTCGAATTCACGCCGCTGGCGCGCGAGAAGGGGCTGACCCTGCAATTCGTGTCGTGCTCGCTGAGCGTTCGCTCGGATCGCCGCCTGCTGCGGCGGCTGCTGCAGAACTACGTCTCCAACGCCGTCAAATACACGCCGAAAGGCCGCGTGCTGGTCGGGTGCCGGCGCCACCGCAACAAGCTGCGCATCGAAGTCTGGGACACCGGCCTTGGCATTCCGCAATCCAAGAAGCGCGCGATCTTCCGCGAGTTCCAGCGGCTCGACGAGGGCGCCAAGGTGGCGCGCGGCTTGGGGCTGGGGCTGTCCATCGTCGAGCGCATCGCGCGCGTGCTCGCCCACAAGATCGACGTTCGCTCGTCGCCCGGCCACGGCTCGCGTTTCTCGGTCGAGGTGCCGGTCTCCAGCGCAGCGCCGGCGAGCCAGCCGCAGCAGCGCGCGATCAGCGTCAACCGCAGCCAGCTGATCGGCACCACAGTGCTGTGCATCGACAACGAGCCGAAAATCCTCGACGGCATGGAGACGCTGCTCGGCGGCTGGGGCTGCCGCGTCCTCAAGGCGCCGGACCTTCAGGTTGCCATCGCAACGATTGCCGAATCGAAAATCTCGCCCAACGGGCTGCTGGTCGACTACCACCTCGATAAAGGCAACGGCATCGAGGCGATCGTCGAGCTGCGCCGCCGCTTCGGCGCAGATCTGCCGGCGATCCTGATCACGGCCGACCGCTCGCCGTACGTTCGCGACGAAGCGCGCCGGTGCGACGCTCAGGTGCTCAACAAGCCGATCAAGCCGGCGGCGTTGCGTGCGCTGATGGCGCAATGGCGCGTGTCGCGCGTCGCGGCCGCGGAGTAGCCGACGGCTTGTTGTGCGTCCCCGGTTCCGAGCCTAGAGTTTAGGCTGCGACAACAACCTGGGGTTCCTCATGGCCAAGGCGAGACGCACCACGCACCGCAGCTCCAAGGGCACGAAGCTCTACGCCGTCCGCGACAAGAAGGGAAAGTTCGAGGACATCCAGTCCTACAAACGCGCGCACGGAGCCGACATCAAGCGCAAGGCCAAGAAGGAAGCGCCGCGCAAGAAAAAGTAGGCGCTCAGCTTCCCTGCGTGGCCGACTGCGGCCACTGACCCACTTCGATCTTTGCCGCCGCGATGACGGCCTGCGTGCGGCTTTCGACGCCGAGCTTCTGCAGGATCGCGGAGACGTGGGCCTTCACCGTCGCCTCGGAGACAGAAAGCTCGTAGGCGATCTGCTTGTTGAGCAGCCCTTCGGACAGCATCATCAGGACACGCACCTGCTGCGGCGTGAGCGTTGAGAGCCGCGCCATCAATTCGGCAGCCTCCGCATCCGAGCCACCTTCCAGATCGACGTCGGACGGCGTCCACACCCCGCCTTTGAGCACGCGCATGATGGCGTTGCGCATCTGCTCAATGCCGAGCGTTTTCGGGATGAAGCCGGATGCGCCGAAGCTCATGCAGCGGCGGATCACGGCGGGATCGTCGTTGGCAGACACCACAACAACCGGCACGCTCGGGTATTGCGCGCGCAGGTACATCAGCCCGGAAAACCCGCGCACGCCGGGCATCGCCAGGTCGAGCAGGATCAGATCGACGTCACCACCCTTGTCGAGCAGCTTCGACACCTCGTCGAACGCGCCGGCCTCGGCGATCTCCGTGCTTTCGAACAGGCCGGAGACCGCTTCGCGAAGCGCGCCGCGGAACAGCGGATGATCGTCCGCGATAACCAGCCGATAGAGCGTGTCGGTCAAGACGACCTCGTCGTGAACATGCTCAAAGCTTAGCGTACTCGGCCCGTCCAATGCACGGGCGCTTACCGCCCGCTGCCGACGTATTGCAGCACGATTTCCCGCCGGTGCGGCCTGCTGCGGTGCTCCACCAGATAGAGGCCCTGCCAGGTGCCCAGCCCCAGCACGCCGCCCCGCACCGGGATATGCAGCGAAACGCCGGTCAGCATGCCTTTGACGTGGGCCGGCATGTCATCCGGCCCTTCGACGGTGTGGATCCAAGGGCCATCCTCGGGCGCCAGCATCCGCAGGGCGGTCGTCAGGTCGGCCTGAACATCGGGGTCGGCGTTCTCCTGGATGGCAAGCGAAGCCGAGGTGTGGCGCAGATAGACGAACAACAGGCCGTCGCATCCGCCGCATTGCTCGACAAATCCGGCGGCTTCGCGGGTGATCTCCGTGAACCCCTCGCCGCGGGTTTCGATTACCAATTCCGCCGTCGCAATCAGCTCCGCCCTAACGCGCTCGATTGCCGACAGGCGGCCTGCCACAACGCGCTCCGTCAGCCCTTGCGCTGCATGTCGCGCTGCAGATCGACCATCATCTCGACCAGGCGACGCCAGACCTTCTCGATGAAGCCCAGCACGCGTTCCATTTCCGCGTCGCTCGGCACCTTCACCGATGGGTTGTCCGCCGGCTTGTCCTTGCCGCTCTCCTTGGCTGCGGGCGGATCGGGCTTGACCCCGCTCGGCAGCGCCATCCCCTTCGCCAGCAGCTCCTTCTTGAGCGCCGCATTGTCGCCCTGCAGGCGGCCGATCGTCTCCTCGAGCGCGGCACGCTCGTCCGGCACCGTCCGGCAAGCCCAGCCGCTCGCCTCGCGGCCGCACACCGAAACGTATCCCGTACGGCCATCGAGGCGGACGAAGTTGTCACCGACGCGGTGGAACGTGTAGCGGCTGTCGTCGGCGCCGGGCGGCGCGGACTGGGAGACGTCCTGCGCGAAGGCGGCGCCCGCCAAGACAAAACCGGCAGCCAGAACGGCAAGGGTCAGGCGCGTCATGATCGGCTCCATGCGACTCGCTACGCCAACGCACCACAAGTTTGCGGCGGCTCTGCGAAGCGCACCAAATGCCCTTGTTCGCCTCGAACCTAACACCGTGGTGCAGCGCGGCGAACTGCGCATAAAGGCCGCTCCACAGCTCTCGCCGATTCCCCGGAAAGCCTTGATGGCGCTG
>JBEVIJ010000229.1:0-33974 GCA_040510745.1 Xanthobacteraceae bacterium | reverse complement strand
GCAACATGGCGCTGGTGGAGCACGCGGCGGTGCGGGTGCAGCGCACCCCGCATGGCGTGCAGGTGACGCGCTGGATCATCGATCAGCCGGCGCCGCCGACGTTCGTGAAGGTCGGCGGCTTCACCGGCAACGTCGACCGCTGGCAGATCATCGACTACATGCCGCCGTCGTTCATCCGGCTCGACGTCGGCGCCACGCCGACCGGTACCGGAGCGCCAGAGGGGCGCCGTGTCGGGGGCATTCAGATGCGTAACCTCAACGCCATGACGCCTGAGACGGAGTCGACCACGCACTATTTCTGGGGCCAGGCGCACGACTTCCAGCCGCAGAACGCCGAAGTCACTGAGCGGGTGTTCCAGCAGATCAAGACGGCATTCCTGGAGGACGTCTCGGTGTTCTCCGCGCAGCAGAAGCTGATCGCGCTTGATCCGGCCGCGCCGACGACTGATATCAATGCCGACTCGGGCGGCATCCAGGCGCGGCGCATTGTCGACAAGCTCTACAGGGAAGAGCAGGCGATGCGCGCGACCGCCACGGCTGCGGAGTAGCCCGGCGGAAGGAATGACCGTGCGCCGCCGAACATTTCTCGCTCTGGGAGCCGCCGCGGCGGCATTTTCGCCGGCGCGCGCCCAAGACAAGTATCCGTCGCGGCCGGTGCGGCTGATTGTTCCCTCGACCGCCGCGGGCGTGCACGACGTGATCGCACGGCTGTGGGCCGACCGGGTCAAATCCACCTTCGGCGCGGTGGTCATCGACAATCGCGGTGGCGGCGGCGGGATCATCGCGGCAAACGACGTGGCCCATGCGTCGCCCGATGGTTACGCCCTCCTGCTCGGCAGCACGACCACGCAAGTTTTGGCGCCGACCAGCATGACGAACCCGCCGTACGACCCGATGAAGAGCTTTTCCGCCGCCACGGTGTTCGCCTTCAGCTCGACCGCGATCGTAATCAATCCGGCGGTGCCCGCGAAAACGCTCAACGAGCTGATCGATTACGCCAAGGCCAATCCCGGTAAGCTGTCCTACGGCTCGGTCGGTAACGGCTCGAGCACCAACATGGCGGGCGAATTGTTTAAGCGACTTGCCGGCGGTCTCGACATTGTGCACGTGCCTTACAAAGGGACCGCGCAAGGTCTGGCCGATCTCATCGCCGGCCAGATTCCGATGTTGTCGGTCAACCTCACCGCGCAATACCTGGAGCTCCAGCGAGCCGGCAAGGTCCGCATCCTCTCGGTGAATTCGCAGGCGCGGCTGAAGGGCGCCGCCGACCTCCCGACCTCGATCGAGAGCGGCTTGCCCAACATGGTGGCACAGACCTCGTTCGGGATACTCGGGCCGGCCGGCATGCCGCGTCCGATCATCGAGCGCATCAACGAAGTGACGCAGCAGGCGATGGGTGACGCGTCATTTCAGAACGAATTGGTGAGGGTCGGCTTCGAACCAATCATGGGAATCGGCGGCGAACAGGCCGCGGCCGTGTTCCAGGACGAACTGGTGCGATGGACGCCGATCATCAAGGCGAACAGCAAGAGCTAGCGCGGCCGGGGCGTGCAGCCGCTCTATTCAATCACCGTGTCGGTGCGGGCCAGCAAACTGGTGGGCGGATTGATGCCAAGCGCCTTGGCCGTTTTGAGGTTGATAATCAATTCAAACTTCGTTGCATGCTGGACTGGCAGGTCCGCCGGCTTTTCGCCCTTGAGGATGCGGTCAACATAGCTCGTGGCCGATCTGTGAAGGTCGATGTTATCCACCCCATAGAACGCCAATCCGCCGCCGGTTACCCAATAGCGGAACGGATACACGGCCGGCAGCCTATGCCTGCTGGCCAACGTGACGACCAGATCGCGCTGAACCGACGGAGCAGGGCCGGGTAATATCACCAGGCCGCTATTCGGCTTGTTGGCAATCACGCTAAAGGCGCGCTCGATTTCGGCGCGGTCATTTACAGGATGCTCTGACACCTGCACCCGAAATGGTGACGCACCCGCTTTGATCGCCGACAGGTATCCAGCAGTAGCCGGATTCTGTGGATCGTAGATGATCGCAGCGTGCTCGGCCTGCGGCATCAGCTCTTTGAGCAATTCCAGCCACTTCACGCCGATTGAAAATTCATGTTGCGTGAAGCCGGTAATGTTTCCGCCTGGCCGCGCCAGGCTCCTCACGAATCCGGCTCCCACCGGGTCGCTCACCTGCGCGAACACAATAGGAATGGTGGCAGTCGCCTTTTGCAGGGCCGACAATGAAGACGTGGCCGAAGCAATCAGCATATCCGGGCTTGATTGTACGAGTTGCGGTGGCGAGTGCCAGCATGCGTTCGACATCACTCGCCGCGTAGTGCGCGTCAATTTGGATGTTGCGACCTTCCACCCAACCAAGCTTTTGCAATCCGTCTCGAAGCGCGCCGATACGATCTTTGCCTTCCTCCGAACCTTCGGCCTGCGAGAACAGAACGCCGATCCTCCTGGAGCGCCTCGTCTGCGCCAACAATCCGCTGGGCGTGGCCGCAAGAGCGGCGCCGAGCAGGTGGATGAATTCGCGCCGCCTCATGGTGCCCCTACTTCGTCGCCTTCATATCAAGAAGCTTGGCGATCGCGGCCAGCTGGTCGCGCAATTGCTTAATGCCGGCGGCGAACTCGGCCGGTGTCTGTCCCGTCACGACCTGACCGGTTGCTTCGAGCCGCTTCGCGATCGTCGGATCGGCGGCGAGTTCGGCTCGCACATCCTGCGCGATGCGTTCTCGAACGGCGAGCGGCATGCCGCGCGGTCCAAAGATGCCGCCCGGGCTGTCCATCTCCAGGGTTGGGTAGCCGGCCTCGCGCACGGTCGGCACGTCAGGAATGCTCGGCATGCGCTGCTTGCTGGTCACCGCCAGAATCCGGATCTTGCCGGCCTGCGCCAGCGGCGTGACGATCGCGAGCGACGAAGACAGAAGCTGGATGCGTCCCTCGGCGATATCGTTCGGCCCCTGCATGATGTCGCGGTAGGGAACCTTGGCGATGTCAAGGTTCATGCTCCTGAGGAAATAGCCGAGCAGGAAGTCGGCGTTGCCGCTCGCCGCCGCCGCGTTGAGCTTGCCGGGGCTGGCCTTCGCCAAAGCGATGAAATCGCGCAGCGTCGGCGTCTTCAGCGATTCCGGCGCGGACATGGCGAGCGCCAGTGACGTCACGCCGACGATCGGCAGCAGGTCGCGGTCGGCGTCGTAGGGCAGCTTCTCGCGCTCGAACGGATGGACGGCGAAGACGCCGACTGGCACCCAAAGCAGCGTGTGGTCGTCGCTGGCGGCGGTGAAGGCGTTGATCGAGACGAGACCGTCGCCGCCCGGGCGGTTCTCGATGACCACCGGCTGATTCCAGCGCTTCGACAGCCGGTCGCCGACCAGCCGCGCCACGATGTCGGTGCCGCTGGCGGGGCCAAACGGGAGGATGAATTTGACGGTGCGCGAGGGGAAGGCTTGCGCGAAGGCGCGTTGCGCAACGCCGACCTCCACAATCAGAGCAGCGACAAGAATGATCGCAAAACGCAGCATCTGATGTCCTCCCGCCCGATCCCTGGCGGCTATCATAGCGCATCCGGCTTCCGAGTCTCGGATCGAGCCGCTATCCTGCCGCACGATAAATGGTCGCCGGCGGCGCCCAGTCGAGGTACGGGAGGGATTCATGGAACGCATACCGCAACCGATCATGGACAAGCGCGGCGAGCCGCACATGAAGCGGTTTCAGGAGCAGCGCTGGCTGCTGGACAACACCATTCGCTCCAACGGCATCGACTGGGACCAGCCGCGCTCGATCTATATCAGCTCGCCGTGCGGGCCGGAGGGCACCGCGGACATCGTCGGCGTTCGCGAGCGCGTCAAGAAGATGGGCGACATCGCGCCGGCCTTCGAGGCGGTGGCGCGCCGCCGCGAGGCCAAGGCGAAGGGAGCGGAGGAGGCGGGCAACGAGGTCACCGCGCGCGATAACTATTTCATGGCGGCTGTGTATTGGGGCGCGGCGCAATGGCCGTACGATCAGAACGACGAAGCGAACGTCGCCTGCCATCTCAAGAAGCGCGAGTGCTACACCAAGTACGCCGCGATGGCGGACCACAAGGTCGAGGCCGTCTGGATTCCGTTCAAGGACACCGCGCTGCCGGCGTGGTTCCACCTGCCGCCGAACTACAAGGGCGGCAAGCTCCCGGTGGTGATCAACGTCCCCGGCATGGACAGCTACAAGGAAATTCAGACCGCGCTGTACGGCGACCGCTTCCTCAATCGCGGCTTTGCCACGCTCAACATCGACGGGCCGGGCCAGTACGAGTCGCCGATGCTCGGCATCTACTTCAGCATGGACAACTGGGTCGCCACCGGCAAAGCGGTGTGCGACTGGCTTGCCAAGCGTCCCGAGGCCGATATGAGCAAGGTTGTGCTGTCGGGCACCAGCTTCGGTACGTTCTTCGGCACGCTGGCGGCGGCACATGAGCCGCGCATCTCGGCGGCGGCGGTCATGTCGGTGTGTCATGAACCGGGCTGCCATACGATTTTCCAGGAGGCATCGCCGACCTTCAAGAAGCGCTTCATGTACATGTCGGGCATCACCGACGAGGCGGAATTCGACAAGATGCGCGCGGGCATGACCTGGGAAGGCCACGCCGACAGGGTCAAGGTGCCGTATCTCTGCGTCGCCGGCGAATTCGACGAGCTGTCGCCTGTCGAGCACTCGTTCCGGCTGGTCGAGGCGGTGAAGGGGCCGAAGCGCATCGTGGTCTATCAGGAGTCGCGCCATTCGGTCGGCAACGTCGCCGCCGCCAACCTCGGCCCGTTCCCGCAGATCCTGGTGGCGGACTGGCTCACCGATCGCGTCACCGGCAAGCCGATGGCGAACGAGCACTGGTACATCCGCTCGACGGGCCAGATCGACAAGAAGCCGCTCTAGTTCAACCCAAAACAGGAAGTCACTATGGATCTCGGTCTCACCGGGCGTGTTGCGCTCGTCACTGGCGCCAGCAAGGGCATCGGCCGCGCCATCGCGCTTACGCTCGCCGCTGAGGGCATGGACGTCGCGCTGGTGGCGCGCAGCCGCGAGCCGCTGGAAGCACTTAAGAAGGAGATCGAGAGCAAGGGCCGCAAGGCCGCTGTGATCGCCGCCGATCTTGCCGATCCGGCGGCGGCGCAGCCCGCCATCGATGCTGCCGTGAAGGCGTTCGGCAAGCTCGACCTGCTGGTCAACTGCGCCGGCGCCACCAAGGGCGGCAGCTTCCTCACGCTGTCCGACACCGACTGGACTGACAGCTTCGGGCTCAAGTTCTTCACCTATGTGCGGATGTCGAAGCTCGCCTGGCCGCATCTCAAGGCATCGCGTGGCGGCATCGTCCACATCGCCGGGATTGCGGGACGCACCGGGGCGAGCGGCTTCGACGCGGTGGGCACGGTGAACTCTGCGCTCGCCTTGCTGACCAAAGCGCAGGCCGATCGCGGCGTGATTGACGGCGTGCGGGTCAACGCCATCCACCCCGGCACTATCGACACCGGCCGGCTCACTGCGCGGCTCGACCGCATGATGGCGGCGAACAAGTCGTCGAAGGACGAGGCGCTGAAGGCGCTGCTGGCCGATGAGAAGACCGAGCGGGTCGGCAAGCCGGAGGAGGTGGCGGCGATGGTGGCGATGATCGCCGGCCGGCCGGTCGAGTTCATGCAAGGCGCGATCATCGATTTCGACGGCGGGAAGAACAGGGGGCTGTAGCCTTCCTCTCCGCCTCATCCTGAGAAGCGCCGAAGGCGGTGTCTCGAAGGATAGGGCGGCCTCGATCCTTCGAGCTGCGTTGCATAGCGCGTCGAAGACGCGCGTAAACGCGCTTATGGCAACGTTCCTCAGGATGAGGCCGGGAGAGAGCAGTCCACTAATCCAACGTCTGCATCTTGCGCCCCGCGCGCATGGCCCAGTTTTCCCAGGCGCGGTTGAGCGTGTAGTGGCTGGTTCGCGCGATCACGGCGTCGACCTCGCCGGGGTGCAGGAACTTGATCTTCCCCATGTGCATCGCTTGCATTTGCAGCTTGGAGTTCAGCTCCAGGTAATTCGAGATGAACACCGCGTGGCGGATCGAGGTGCCTGCCACCACAGCGCCGTGTCCGCGCATCAGCGCGGTGCGGCTCTTGCCGAGTTTCTTCGCGAGATCGCGGCCCATCGCCATGCTGTTCACCAGCAGCGCGGTGTCGCCGAACTTGTCGTGCGAGTCCCACAGCGGCACGTCGTGGCCGATCGACGCGCACATGTGCAGCAGCGGCTTGAGCTTGGTGTTGGTGATGCCGAACGGGATCGTGCTCGGCGAATGGTTGTGCACCACCGACATGATCTCGGGCCGCATCTCGTAGATCGCGCCGTGGATGAAGCGTTCGGTGTAGGGCGCGTGCGTGGTCTTGGCCTTCTTGGGATTGAGCGGCTCGCCCTCCAGCGTGAACTCCATGATGTCGGACGGCTCGATCCGCTCCGGCGCGCGGGCGCGAGAGAGGAGGTAGCGGTCCTTGTGCCTGGGATGGCGCACGCTGACGTGGCCGAATGAGTCGACGATGCCTTCGTTGGCGAGAATGCGGTTGGCGGTGACGAGCTCGTCGATGAGATCGAATTTCTTGGCCATGGGAGGTTTCCTTTTTGAATGCGGTTATGTCGCGTGTCCCGTCGCCATCGCGGCGAGGCGTTCCGGTTTCTCGGGCGCTGTGTTGCCGCGCCACGCCACGTGCATGTCAGGGCGCAGCAGGACGAGATCGCGCGCGTAGATGTCGCGCGCCGCCGGGTCCGGCACGTCCAAAACCTGGAATGGCGCGCCGATCGCGGCAAACGCCTTTTGCAACGCAGACGCGTCATGCCTGGCGCCGCCGATCCGCAGCAGCGTGTAGCCGTCGCCGATCCGGTCCTGCATGGCGTCGCCGCCCGCGAGCCAGACGTGCGGCAGGCGCACGCCGGGCGATGTCGACGGCTTGTATTCGATGAAATCATAGGGCGGAGGGTCGCCGGGCTCCGACGCGATCAGCGGCGAGACGTAGAAGTACCCGAGCTCGGCGCCGATCATCTCGTTCGACTTGCGCTGCTCGACGTCGGCGAGCGCGACAAGACGGGCGCGCTCGGCCGTGTTTGCAGGCGCGTTATAGTCGATGCCGGCTTTGATCTGAGAACGCCACTTGCGCCGGCCGGTCGAGGCAAAGCGCGAGGCCGCGACGTTGTTGCGGCCGACCGGCCGGCGCTCCGTCTCGTAGGACTGAAGCAATCCGGGGCCGCCCCAGCCCTGGAGCGTCGCCGCGAGCTTCCAGCCCAGGTCGACGGCGTCACCGACACCCGAGTTCATGCCGAGCCCGCCGGTCGGGATCATCAGGTGCACCGCGTCGCCGGCGAGGACCACGCGGCCAGCGGCGAAGCGATCGGCCAGCAGAAGATTCTGGCGCCATTCGCCGACCCACTGCATCTCGTATGGGAGCGGCATGGCGATGGCCTTCTCGAACATCGACGCCATGTCCTCGTCTTTCTCCACCACCGAATGCAGCGTGAAGTGCCGGGTGTCGTCCTGCAGGATGAGTTGCGTCGCCTGGGTGTCGACGATGTGATAGTGGCGGCCCTTGCCGATCGGGATCTGGTCGAACAGCTCGTCGCAGCGGTAGAGCGCCTGACGAAGCTGCAGGATGTTGCCTTCGCCCTGCAGCGCGATGCCGAGCTGCTTGCGCACGCCGCTGGCGCCGCCGTCGCACCCGGCCAGATATTGTGCGCTGATGTGCTCGGTGCTGCCGCTTTCGTTCTTGATCTCGGCGGTGACGCTTTGCGCATCCTGTGCGAACGACACGAACTCGCAGCCGTACCGCACCGTAACATTCGGGTCTGCAGCGATCACGGACTTCAGCAGCGGCTCGAGTGTGTACTGCGAGATGAGCTGGTACGGCTCGAGCGGCAGCGTGCCGTTGTTACACGCCGCGATCTGCTTCTTCGCCTGCGCCACCGACGGATAAGGCAGGCGCAGGAGCGGCGGGTCGACCAGCGAGGTCACGATGAACACGTCCATCGGCACGTCGGCCGGCAGGCCCGCGGCGCGGAACCTGTCCGCCAGTCCCATGCGGCGGAAGATTTCCATGCTGCGCCCGTTGCAGCGCTCCATCTTCGGCAGGCGCTGCGGCGCGTCGTTACGCTCGATCAACGTGCAGCGCACGCCGCGCCGGCCGAGATCGAGCGCGAGGGTGAGCCCGACCGGTCCGGCGCCGACGATCAGAACCTGGGTGTTCATGCGAGGCGGGAATCCGTCTCAAGCCAAAGCGCGATATGCTTCGATCGAGCCATAGCAGATTCGCGGCGCGGACGATTGCGGGGCAGGCATGACGGATTGGATCGGCCGGATGTGGCGAGGCGAGATCGGGCTCGCGAGGGCGTTCTGGGAATACGCCATCGTGGCCGGCACGCTCGTCCATTTGGTCACGACTGGCCTTGCCTACGGCGCGTTCGTGGCCGGCGCGCCGCTCTGGCTTGCGGCGGCGATATTCTTCCTCGCCGCGCCATACACGGTTCTGGTCACGGTCGGAGTGTGGCGCAGCGCGGAGCACTATCGGGGCCCGGCGAAATGGGCGCATGCCGCGCGGATCGGCGTCGTGGTCTGGGCGATCGCGTCGTCGGTGCTCTGATCAGGCGGCGCGCAGCGCGGGCATCACCTCGCGGCCGAACAGCTCGATCGAGCGCAGCATTTCGCCGAGCGTGAGATCGCCGAACGCCATCTGCCCGACCACATAGTTGCACCCGCTGTCCGCGAGCTGTGGATTCAGGAACGCCGTCACGGTCCGCGGCGACCCGGCAATCGCCTGGCCTTGCTTCACCAGCGCGTCGAAGCTTTCCGCGCGTAGCGGCGAGCCGACCTGTGTGCCGTGCATGTCATGCAGATAGGTGAAGCTGTGGCGCCAGCGCAGATAGGCCCGCCGCGCGGTGGCGAGCGCCGCATCATCCGTGTCCGCCACCACGATGAATCGCACCATGCCCATCTTGGGCAGCGGCGCGGCTTCGCCTTGCGCCTCGCGCCATACGTCACGATAGCGCGCAACGATGGCGCGGGTCGCCGCCGGCATGTCGTTGGTGACCATGTGTAGGCCCTTGCGGGCGGCGCGCTCCGCGCTGTCCGGCGAATGCGCGCCGTACCACAACGGCGGATGCGGCTTCTGCAACGGCTCGATCTGCAGCGGCACGCCATCGAACGCGTCGTAGTTACCTTTGAAGCTCAGTTCCTTCGAGTTGAATGCCTTCAGGATCAGCTCCAGTCGTTCGGCGTAGATCTGCTGGCGCTCCTCGGCGTTCTGCCCGTAGTAGGAAATTTCGTAGGGCACGGAGCCGCGGCCGAAGCCGATCTCCAGCCGCCCGCCGCTGATGTGATCGAGCATGCAGATTTCTTCGATCATGCGGAGCGGATGATGCACCGGCAGCGCATAGACGAAGGTTCCAAACCGCAGCCGCTTGGTGCGCTGCGCGATCGCGGAAAGGAACACGCTCGGTGAGGGCGCTAAGCCCAGCGGCGTGAAATGGTGCTCGGCGACGTGGTAGGCGAAGAATCCGGCGCGGTCGAACGCCTCGATGACCTTCAGCCGCTCCTCGTAATAGTCTGCGAACGGCAGGTCGTTGCGATCGAGATGGTCGAAGATGCCGAATTCGACCGTCATTCCTGCCACTCGATGTGCGCCTTGATTGCCTGGCGCGCTTCGTCGATCCAGCCGTGCGGCTTGGCCTTTTCGATCATCGCGGACAGGTTCTGCTGCCACACTGGGTCCTGCGCCACGCCATCCCAGCGCCGCAGCGCCGCTTCGGAAATCCACGCGGTTTTGTCGTCTGGCAACTCGGCAATGCCGGCAAGCGACTTGCGCGTGGCGTCGATCTTCGCCGGATTGCCTGTGACCACGAGCTTGAAGGCGCGGAAATTCTCGTGGTCTTCAAGCGTGATGGTGCTCGTGGCCGATACTTTGACGAACATGCGCTTACTCTTTCTTGAACACGGTTTTGTCCGATCTGCCTTCGTCCACCGAAGCATCAAGCGAAAATGACGACCCGTGCCGTGGCTTCGCGCACGCAGGAAACCAGGAGCCGCTTTTCGGGATCATGCTCATGCGAACGGCTTCTCGCCGTTGGCGGCCGGCACGTCGAAGCCGTTGAGGATGGTCGAGATCATGCTGTAGAGGCCCGCGGTCGAAATCAGCTCGATGGTGACGTCGAGGCCGAACTGCTTGATCAGGCGGTCGTAGATTGCGGTGCTGAGCACTTTCCCCGCCAAAAGCTCCGTCACGGCATCATACACCAGGGCTTCTTCTGGCTTGGCGGACGCGGGCCTGCGGCGGGCTTTGATCGCCTCGACCATCTCCTCCGAAAATCCCAGGCCCCGTGCGATCGGCTCATGCACCGCCCAGGCGTATTGCGCCGACCAGTGCCGGGCCACGGTGAGGACGATCAGCTCGTAAATTCGCTTGTCCAGCTTGCCCTCGCCGCGCAGGGCATCGACCAGGCCGCTCGCTGCCGTGGCGAGCGCGGGATTGCGCAGCAGGACGCCGAACGGCCCGCCCAGCTTCGGGCGGTTGCCTTTGATCTTGTCGTGGATCAGCTTCTGCTGCGGCGAGAGCTGTTCCACGGGGAGCGGGTCGAGACGGGCCACGGCGTTTTCCTCCGGGTTGTTATTTCAGCGGCCTGTCACCGGCCGGCGTCGGCACATCGAAGCTCTTCAGGAAAATTCCGACCATCGCATAGTAGCCCACGGTGCTGACCAGATCGACCGTGCCTTCGATGCCGAACTGCGCGATGGCGCGGTCGTAGGTCGCCTGGCTCAGCTCCTTGGTCTGCATCAGCTCGGTCGCGACGTCATAGACGACGCGCTCATCGTCGCGCTTCAACTCAGGCTTGCGGTTGTCGCGGATCGCGGCGACGACGTCGGGCGAGACGCCCGCCGCCTCCGCTGCCGGCGCGTGGGACGACCAGGCGTATTGCACCGACCAGGCGCGGCACACGGTGATCACCGCCAGCTCGAACAGACGGCGGTCGAGCTTGCTGCTGTCGCGCAGCGCCACGCCGAATGCGTTGGCGTGCTCGGCGAGCGCCGGGTTTCGCAGCCAGATAGTGAACGGGCCGCGCACGTTCTTGCGGGCGCCGGAGATCGCGGCGGCGACGCGCTGCTGCTCGGCCGTCAGCGTCGCGGGATCGAGGGGCGGGACGCGGGACATGCTTCAGACGTTGAGCGGCGCCAGCGCCGGCCGGCCACGGATCAGGTCGGCGGCCTTCTCGGCGATCATCATCACCGGCGCGTTGATGTTACCGCTGACCAAGTCGGGCATCACCGATGCGTCGACCACCCGCAGCCGCTCCACGCCGTGCACGCGGCACTCCGCATCGACCACCGCCATGTCGTCGCCACCCATTTTGCAGGTGCCCATCGGATGATGGAGCGTGATCGCGGTCTCGCGGATGTGCGTGTCGATCTCGGCTTCGGAGGCGACCGCCGTGAGCGCCTTGGCGATGAACGGCGCAACGCTCGGCTTGCCGAGGATTTCGCGCATCAGTTTGACGCCCTCGCGCAGCGTCTGCCATTCGCGGTCGGTCGACATGAAATTCTGCTTGATGCGGATCGGGGCGCCCGGATCGGCCGACGCGAGCGAGACCTCGCCACGGCTCTCCGGGTGCAGCATGACGATGCGGCCGCCGAAGCCGTCGTCGAACGGCTGCTTGAACGGCTTGAGGTATGGTCCCGCGGTGAGTGGCGCTCCGGCGAGCAGGAGCTGAATCTCCGGTACCTGCGCGCCCGGGTTCACCTTGGCGAACGAGGCGACGCCACCCGGGATGTCGGTTGCGATGCCGCTGCCCCCGAGGAAATAGGTCTTGGTGAGCTCCATCGCGATGCGATCGAGCCGCATCGCTTGGTGAACGGCGCCAGCGGGCTCAGCACGGCTGAATGCGAGCTGCACGGTGACGTGATCCTGCAAATTCTTTCCCACGCCTTTGAGCGGCACCTTGCTCTTGATGCCGTGTCCGCGTAGCGCGTCAGGGTCCCCGATGCCGGACAGCATCAGCACCTGCGGCGAGTTGATCACGCCGCCGGCCACGATCACCTCGCGGCTGGCACGCGCCACGGTGGTATCGCCGCCCTTGCGGTACTCGACGCCGACCGCGTGGCCGGCTTCGATCAGCACGCGCGATACCAGCGCGTTGACCTCGACGGTGAGATTGCCACGTGCCATCGCCGGGCGCAGATAGGCGACCGCTGCGCTGCAGCGCCGCCCGTTGCGGATGGTGTTCTGGTTGCGGCCGATGCCGGAATTGTCAGGGCCGTTCAGATCGTCGTTCCACTGCAGCCCGGCGTCCTTGGCCGCCTCCACATAAGCGTCGACCAGCGGCTCGTTGAACGTGGAGAAACGCACGCTGAGCGGCCCGTCGCTGCCGCGGTAGGGGCTCGGCGCGCCCTCCCAGGATTCCTGCTTGCGGAAGTAGGGCAGCGCATGGGCGTAGGACCACGTCGGGAGCTTGTGCTGCTCGGCCCAGTGGTCGTAGTCGCCGCGGTGGCCGCGCGAATAGGTCATGGCGTTGATCGACGACGAGCCGCCGATCACCTTGCCGCGCGCGCACTCGATCTTGCGGCCCTTCATCTGCGGCTCGGGCTCGGTGAAATACATCCAGTCGTGCAGCCGGCGCGTCAGGATGCGGCCCCAGCCGAGCGGAATGTGGATCCACGGGTCGCGGTCCCAGCCGCCAGCTTCGAGGATGAGAACCTTGACGTCCTTGTCCTCGGTGAGGCGATGGGCGAGCACGCAGCCGGCCGAGCCGGCGCCGATGATGATGTGATCGTAGGTCCTTGCGGGGGAAGGCATGGGACGCGAAGGCTAGCGGTTGACCGCGGGCTCGCGCAAGATAACCTCTGCCGTCATTCCGGGATGGCGACTTCGTCGCGCCCCGGAATGACGTGGAGAGACGCTGTGCCGCAATCGAACGACATCAAGCAGGAACTGGTCGACGCCATCCGCATGCTGGAGCACGCGGAGTACATCGACCACAACGGCCACTGCAGCGCGCGGCGCGACGCCAGTTCGTTCTACATCAACTCCGGCGCCTCGATGCGCGCGAGCCTGACCGTCGAGGACATCGTCGCGGTTGATCTCGACGGCAGACCGATCGACGGCGGCAACATCAAGCCGCCGCTGGAATTCCCGATCCATGCCGAGGTCTATCGGGCGCGGCCCAAGGTCAACGCGGTGTTCCACACCCATCCGCAATGGTCGACTTACCTCACCATGACCGGCACGCCGCAGCAGGTGGTGTACGCGCAGGCCTCATTGCTCGGCGACATGCCGGTGATGAACTCGCCGATGTCGGTCAACACCCGCGAGATGGGCGAGAAGATGGTAGCCGTCATGGGCGATAACCCCGTCGTGATGCTGAAGGCGCACGGCGTGGTGGCGGCCGGGGAAAATATTCTTGAGTGCTTCGCCTACGCCGCTTACGTGGAGGAGAACGCGCGCCGGCAATACATGGCGATGCAAATCGGCGACCCATACGTGTTCAGCGATGAGGAGCAGGCGGCCTGCCGGCAGAAGCTCCGGTCGCCGTCGCTCTTCAAGAAAACCTGGGACCATTATCGTTCCCAGATTTCCTGAAAAGTTCTCGCGAATCCGCATATTTCCAGAGTTTTCCCCCGGTCCACCGCTTTTCCTCCACATTCTGGTCGCGATTCACCGGCATCTCTGCCGCCGGTCGAGGGGATACCTCAAAAAAATTACACAGGGGCGGGTGCGTCACTCGACGCGCGCCTGCAGAGGCGGTGCTGGGCATGGGGCGGCTTTTCGTCTGCGCGCTATTCTTTTCGCTTGTGTCCACCGAAGCGTGGACTTTCACGACAGACGACACGACAGACGATCTGACGCCCGCCGCGCTTGCACCGGCCAAGACATCTTTTGCCTATCGCGTCCGCCATAGCTGGAACCCGCTGCCGGGTCCGGCGCTCAGCGCCATGTGGTTCAACGGTGAGGACCGCGACCTGCCGCGCGAGACGGTCGCCGAGCCGATCGTCGTGCCGCCGGCGTACACCGCACGGCCCACGCCGAGCCGCAATGCGTTGTGCAGCCACGCCGCCGCGGTCGCCACCGAGCACGACCTGCCGGTGCCGTTCTTTGCTAACCTGATCCAGCAGGAGAGCGGCTTCAAGTCCCACGTGGTGAGCCCGGCCGGCGCGCAGGGCATCGCGCAGTTCATGCCGCGTGTGGCGCGCGCGTACGGCCTGGAAAATCCATTCGATCCGCTGCATTCGCTGTCGGTGTCGGCCAAATTCCTCAGTGAGTTGCTCGGTCAGTTCGGCAACATCGGTCTCGCCGCGGCGGCCTACAACGCCGGCCCCAGGCGGGTGCAGGACTGGATGGCCAAGCGCGGCAAGCTGCCGGAAGAGACGCGCAACTACGTACGTAACATCACCGGCCATCCCGCCGAGCGCTGGGCGCGGGTCAGCGCCAGGACCCAGGATACCCGGTTGCCTGCGCACGCGCGTTGCCCCGACATGCCGGTGATCGAGGTCAGCGTGCCGGAGGCGGCCCCGATTAGGGTCGCGAAGAACGGCGCCAAGGGGAAGGGGACCAAGTTGGCGTCCAAGCCTTCTCAAGCCAAGCTTTCCGAAGCCAAGCCCTCCGAAGTACGGGTTGCAGACGCATCGGGGGAATTGCCGAAGCTTGCCGCCGCCAAGGCTGTCGGTCCCAAGCTCGCCGCAGCGAAGTCATTCACGCTCGCGTCGGCAAAACCCGGCAAGACGGTCGCGGTGATCAGCGGCGGGAAGATCAAGATCATGGCGGCGGAAAAGGGCAAGAAGCCCGCGCCGGCCAAGGTCGCCGCAAAAGAAGCCAAGCCGGCGGCCAAGGCCGTAACCAAGTCTGCAACCAAGATCGCCGCCGAGGTTTCAGCCAAGGCCGAGACCAAGGTCGCCGCGAAGGCGGCCGCGAAATCGAAGCAAGTCCCCGGCAAGCGCGTGAAGCTCGCCGCCCGCTGACTTCCATCGCTGGCCCGCGTTGCCCAATCCTGTCATCTGAGTTGCCTGCGAGTAGCGCGGGCCTCGAAGGACGAATCGGCCCGGCTGTTGCAGTCACCGTGGCGGTCCATCCTTCGAGGCTCGCCATAGCGCGTCGAAGGCGTATCAACGCGCGCATGACTCGACCTCAGGATGACGGAACGAAGTTCGTTCGATAGCATCCAGCCAATTCAGGGGGGTGCCATGCGCCTGATGCTGTCCGTCGTCGCGATGCTAGCACTGCCGTTCGCCGCCACCGCGCAGGACTATCCGTCGCGCCAGGTGACCATCGTGGTGCCGTTCGCGGCCGGCGGGTCGGTCGACATCGTCGGTCGATTGGTAGCGCAAAAGCTCACCGAGCGGCTGGGCAAGCCCTTCATCGTCGAGAACCGCCCGGGCGCGGGCACTGCGACGGCGACGACCGCCGTCGCGAAGTCCCCGCCAGACGGCCACACGCTGCTGTTCGCGCCGAGCGGCACATTCGCAATCAACCCGACGCTCTACAAACAACTCGCCTACGATCCGCTCAAGGACCTCACGATGGTGGCGCTGGTGACGCGCGACCCGCTGGTGCTGGTGGTCAATCCGTCGCTGCCGGTGAACTCGGTGGCCGATCTGGTCAAATACGCCAAGGATAATCCGGGCAAGGTTTCGTTCGCGGCGACCGGAGCGGGAACCTCGCTGACGCTACTCGGCGAATTGCTAAAGTCCGTCGCCAAGATCGACATCGTGTCGGTGAACTACCGCGGCGGCGCGCAAGGCTTGCAGGACGTGATCGCGGGACAGGTGCACATGATGTTCTCCGATCCGGCCTCGGGCATCGTGCAGGCTCAGGCCGGCAAGGTGCGCGCGCTCGGCGTGTCATCGGCGACGCGGCTTGCCGTCGCGCCGAATATCCCGACCATTACAGAAGGCGGGCTGCCGTTTGCAATCGAATCGTGGGAAATGCTGGCGGCTCCGGCAGGGACGCCGGAGCCGATCGTAGCGAGGATCCACGCCGAATTGCGCGCGGTGATGGCATCGCCCGACATCCAGAAGCAGCTCAACGAGCGCGGCCAGATTCCAGTGATCAGCCCGCCGCCGCGGGAGCTTGAAGCGTTCGTGAAGACCGAGATGCAGCGCTGGGGCGACATCGTGCGCGCGGCGGGGCAGGCGGGGTCGCTGTAGCTACAGCGTCGCCTCGATTATCCTGCGCAGCTCCGGCGTGACCTGCGGCTTGATGCCGAACCAGGCCTGCCATGCCGGCGGCGCCTGGTTGAGCAGCATGCCGAGCCCGGGGACGGCGCGGTTGCCCCGCGCCAGCGCCATGTTGAGCAGCGGTGTCATGATCGGATTGTAGACGATGTCATAGACGATCGCGTGCTTGGGCAATTTGTCGAGCCGCAGGTCGAGCGGCTGCTGTCCGATCATGCCCTGGTTGGTCGCGTTCACCAGGAGCGCCGCGCCATCGAGGATGTCGTGACGCTCGTCCCAGCGGAACGCCTTGCACGGCGCGCCCAAGTCCCTCGCAACAGCAAGCGCGCGCTCGTGGGTGCGGTTGGCGATGCGGATTTCCTTCACGCCGGCATCGGCCAGCGCCCAGATCGCGGTGCGCGAGGCGCCGCCGGCGCCGATGATCGCCATGGGCCCGGCGTCAGGCCGCCACTCCGGCTGCATCTGCCGGATGTTCTGAATGCAGCCGTGTGCGTCGGTGTTGGTGCCGAACAGCGAGCCGTCGGGCCGCACCACGACCAGGTTGATCGCGCCGATGCCGCGGCCGACCGCGTCGATCTCCGCCATATCCTGCATCGACGTCTGCTTGTGCGGAATGGTGAGGTTGACACCAGAGAAGCCGAGCGCGGGCAGGGCCCGCAGCGCGGTGTGGATGTCCTCCGGCTTGACCGCGAGCGGCACGTAGTTGCCGTTCAGGCCGTGCTGCTTGAACCAGTAATTGTGCAGCATCGGCGAGCGCGACTGGTGGATCGGCCACCCCATCACGCCGGCGAGCAGAATACAGTCGGAATTGGCCATGCAATCTCTCGCGAAGTCGTCGGCACTGTCTGGCGGACGTTCCGCGGCGTCAATAGACTTGAAAGGCCGGCTGCCGGAAGGGTCATGGAAATGTTTGCATCGCGTGCCCTCGTGAGTTTTGCGTTTTTGCTTTTTGCCGCAGTTAACGGGCAGGCCCAGAGCGCGTACCCGGACCGCCCGGTCAAGATCATTGTGCCGACCGCGGCAGGAGGCGGCGCTGACACGTTGGCGCGGCTGGTGGCCGCACGGCTGAGCGAACGGACTGGCGGGCAGTTCGTGGTGGAGAACCGTCCCGGGTCGGGCACGATCATCGGCACCCGGTCGGTCGCGATCGCCGATCCCGACGGCTACACGCTGATGATGACGCAGACCAGCCTCACCATCAGTCAGGCGATCAACACCAACTTGCCATACAACGTGCTTCGTGACTTCCAGCCGATCGTCAACGTCGCGCTCGGACCCAACGGGCTCGCTGTGCATAGTTCGGTGCCGGCGCAGACTCTGCCGGAGTTCATCGCCTACGCAAAGGCCAACCCCAATAAACTGAGCTACAGTTCCGCTGGTGTCGGAACGGCTTCGCACATGGGCATGGAGCTGCTGAAATCCGCCACCGGCATCGACATCGTACATGTACCGACGCGTGGCACCGGCCCGGCGATGATCGATCTGCTTGGCGGACAGGTCCAGACTATGCTGGGCAGTCTGCCGGTGATGCTGCCGGAGCAGCGCAGCGGCCGCATCCGGCTGATCGCGACCGCCGAACGCAAGCGCTCGCCATGGACTCCGGAATTGCCGACCGTGGAAGAGGCGGGATTTCCCGGATTCGAGTCCGGCAACTGGACCGGCATCCTCGGGCCGGCCAAGCTCGATCCAAAGATCATCGCCTACATCAATCAGAAATGTGGTCGCGGTGCTCGACACGCCGGATATGAAGGAGCGTCTGTTCGCGATCGGGTTCGAGCCGATCGGCAACACGCCCGAGGAGTTTGCTGCGACGATCAAGCGCGATATCGAGCGCTGGACCGAAGTCGGTCAACGCGCCGGCATAAAGAACCAGTAATCAGGCGGCCCGCACGTTGGCCTTCGGCAGCAATCCGGCCTGCATCAGCGCCTGGCGGATGCGCTCGATTTCGGCGCGCTCGATCTTGACCAGCGGCGGGCGCACCACGGCGCGCTGCATCTTGCCCATCAGCACCAGCGCCTCCTTCATGCGGTTGTGCATGTCCACCCACGGCTGCGCGTAGAAGATGCTGGCGAGGGGATAGATGCGGTCGTTGATCGCCTGCGCCGCCTTGAGGTCGCCGGCCTGCACCGCCTTGAACAATTGCGCCTGCAGATCGGGGATCACGCTGCCCGAGCCCGAGAGCAGGCCCCTGCAGCCGAACGACAGCGACGCCATCAGCCACGAGCTCTGCGTCGACAGCACGTTGAACGGCCGCGACAGGTTCTGCAGCATGCGGACGTGCCACTCGTGCTGCTGCGGGGTGCCGGCCCAGTCCTTGATCGCCTGGAGGGTCGGTATCTGGTCGATCATCTTCAGCATGGTGTCGTTCGGATAGCCCTGGCCGGTCGCCAGCGGATATTGGAACGCGATCAGCGGCAGGTCCGATGCGCCCGCGATGTGCTTGAAGTGCTCGATCGCCATCGCCGGATTTTGCCCCATCGTGAACGGTGCCGGAGGGAACACCAGCAGCGCCGATGCGCCGCCCTCGGCCGCCGCCTTGGCAATGCGTGCCGCCTCAAGCGAGCCGTCAGCCCAGATGCCGTGCACGATCGGCGTCTGGGCGCCGACCTCGTCCTGCGCGATGGCGTGGATGCGCTTCTGCTCGTCGAACGTGCAGGAAGCCACTTCGGTCGAATGCGCGTTGATGGTGATGGCGGAGATGCCGTCGGTCGCGCACACGTCGCGCAGGTGCTTGCGGAAGCCCGCCTCGTCGATCGAAAGGTCCTCGTTGAACGGCAGCAGGACGGCGGGGATGACGCCGTGCGGGATGTAATTGTTGTGGCGGGGCATGCGGGTCTCCTGGGCTTCCGTGCGGTCCATTATAGCAGCATTCGGCGGCTGCTGCGCTACAATGGAACCCTGCGGATTTGGCCGGTCTCTTGTTCGGTGGACTGCGTTTTCCGCGTGCCGGACGAATCGGAGTTCATGAGCCAGGGCCGCAGACTATCGCTTGCGAACATATTCAAGGGCGGCGCGCACCTGGTCCGCCGCATGCCGTCGCTCGCGCTCGTCACCGCGATCAGCGCGTTGCTGGAGCCGTTTCTGCCCGACCGGAGCACGTTCGACCGGACCTTGGAACGCTCTGCCTGGGATTCGCTGATCGGGATGTTCGAGATATCCAATCTCCATCTCACGACGCTCGGCGCAGCTCTGGTTCTGTTCCAGGCCCTGCTGGCCTGCTGGTTCACCAATGGTGCGTTCGAGATCGAGGAAGCACGCGCGTTGTCGACGGGGGCCTTCCTGCACTTTGTCGCCCGCTTTCTGTGGACGACCGTGCTGCTGTATGCGGCATTTGGCACTGCGGCGTTTCTGTTCGCATTCCTGCTGTCCGGTTTGATTTTCCCCCTGTCTCCAATTGCTGAGAAGGTCATTTTCCTGGGAACGGGCGCAGTGATCTTCCCGGCATCGACCATGCTGCACGCGTTTTCGGTCTACTGGGTTTACGCCAAATCATCTCTGCTCGATGCGTATCGAGCCGTCGCGTCGTCGGTGATGGCGTATGGCCTGAAAGGCTATGCCTTCTTCGTCTTCACGATCGGAATCCGGCTGGCCGGCGTGGCGGCTTGGTATGCGGTGCTGTCGTCGCCGATCTACTATCCGGTCCGCCTGGTGCTGGCGGCTGTGATCCTGGCCATGGTGACGATGTTCCTGCGCGGCATCCGGTTTGAATTTCAGTATCTGCACGAAGTGAACCGTGACCCCGATCGTCAAGGATGGATCGCCCGGCGCCGGAACGGGTAATTTGCGCTACACTGCCCGGCAATCGACAGGTCAATGTCCCGGGAGGAACAACGATGCTTCGCCGCCGCGAATTCCTGCATCTGGCCGCTGGTGCCGCCGCGCTTCCCGTATTGTCCGGCGTTGCGAGCGCGCAGGCCTTCCCGACCCGGCCTATCACCATGACCGTGCCCGTCCCGGCTGGCGGCGCCCTCGACACCAATGCACGCCTGGTCGCCGAGGGGATGCGCGCGGCGCTCGGCCAGCCGGTGGTGATCGAGAACGTGACGGGGGCGGCGGGATCGACCGGCACGGGGCGGATCGCGCGCGCGACGCCCGACGGCTACAGCATCCTCTACGGCGCCAACGTCACGCACGTCCTCAATCCCGCGGTGCTGAATCTCAACTACGACGTGGTCGCCGACTTCGAGCCGATCGCGCTGATCGGTAACACGCCGTGGCTGTTCGCCGTGAAGAACGACTTGCCGGTGAACGACCTGAAGGGATTGATCGCATGGCTGAAAGCCAATCCCGACCAGGCGACGTTCGGCACCGCCGGCCAGGGCAGTCCGTCGCACATCGGCGGCGTCCTGTTCCAGAACGTCACCGGCACGCGCTTTCAGTTCATTCCCTATCGCGGCACCGCGCCGGTGATTCCGGACCTGGTTTCCGGGCAGATTGACATGGCGATCCTCGACCCGATCACCTCGCTGCCGCAGTTTCGCGGCGGCCGCATCAAGATTTTGGCTGTGATGGGGAAGAACCGCGGCTCCGGCTCGCAGGACATTCCGACTGGTGACGAGGCCGGCGCGCCCGGCGTTTACACCGAGCCGTGGCAGGGCATGTGGGCGCCCAAGGGCACGCCGAAGGACGTCATCGCGAAGCTCAATGCCGCAGTGGTGAGCGCGCTCAGCGATCCGGCAATCCGCAAGAAGTTCGCGGAGCAGAGCTATGAGCTGACGCCGCGCGAGCAACTGACGCCGGAGTATCTCGCCCAGTTCCACAAGGCCGAGATGGACAAGTGGTTCCCGATCATCAAGGCGGCGGGGATCAAGGGCGGCGGGTGAGTATCACGTCCGCTTTTGCCCCCATCGGACATCGACGGCTCCTAATGTTGCGGCAGCGACACCGTTTCAGCACTTCCAAAATGTCGATCTGAGCCGTTACGATGCCGTCTCCTGAGCCTGGGGACGGGCATGAGGCGGCGTGATTTTCTCGGTGTCCTCGGTGGTGCTGCGGTGTGGCCAGTGGTGGCACAAGCGCAGCAGGCGGCGATGCCGGTGATTGGGTTCCTCCGCAGCACGTCGGCCGCGAGTGCGGCACGACTCGTCACCGCATTCCGGCAAGGTTTAATGCAGGCCGGATTCGTCGAAGGCAAACAAGTGACCGTCGAATACCGCTGGGCCGAGGATCAGCTCGATCGACTACCTGAGTTGGCCGAGGATCTCATTCGCCGCCAACCGGCGCTTGCCGTCGGCAATCTTCTTGCGGCCCAGGCGCTCAAAGCGTCAACCTCAGCGATTCCTATTGTCTTTGTGGCTGGCAGCGATCCGGTCAGTATCGGCCTGGTCCCCGGTCTCAACCGGCCGGGCGGCAATGTCACAGGTGTGGTGTGGACCTCCTCTGGTTTGACCGCCAAGCGGTTGGAGCAGTTGCACGCGATAGTTCCCAAGTCCGTCGCCATCGCCGCGCTGTTCGATCCGCACACTCCTGACGCTGAACTGCCCATGAAGGACGTGGAGGAGGCCGGTCGAAAAATTGGCCGCCAAGTTCTGATCATGAAAGCTGCCGATGAGGGAGAACTTCATGCCTCGTTTGCTGAGATGGTTCGACGAGGCGCGGGCGGGCTGCTCATCGGAAATAGTGCCTTCTTTCTCGGCCGACGTCGGCAACTTGCCATGCTGGCGGCTCGTCATGGGCTGCCGGCGAGCGCGGGCGTCGAAAGTTTCGCCGATGCTGGCATCCTGATGAGCTACGGAGCGAGCCAGGCCGATGCCTATCGTCGTGCGGGCGAGTTCGCCGGTCGGATTCTAAAAGGGGCAAAGCCCGCGGATATGCCGGTCGAGCTGGCAACCAAGTTTGACTTCGTCATCAACCTTGCAACGGCCAAGGGACTCGACCTCACCGTGCCGCCATCTCTGCTTGCGCTCGCCGACGAGGTGATCGAATAGTCCTTTATGTCCGCTATTGGCACGGAGCGGACGTGCTGCGACTGCTGAAGAAACATCGGCAACGGGCCCGCGGACCCGGCTAGATCCGCACGTCCGTCATCACACCCTTCGGGAAAATCTCCTCTGGCTTGGCGCGGCGGTGCGCGATGCCCTGCTCGTGGGTGTAGCGCAGCATCTGCTCCCAGGTCGGGCGGTTCTCCTCGATGCCGAACGGGAACGTGTCGCCGCCGAACTGCGCGGCCATCTTGCGCATGTAGGTCGGCAGCCAGGCCACCGGATAGCGCGACACCGCGGGGTCCATCAGCCGCTCGACGCTGTGGCGTTTCGATTCGTTGAACGCGTTGTAGAGGTTGCGCGCCACCCAGGGGTTTTCCGCCAGCACGCGCTTTTGCAGCGCGATGATGTGCATGATCGGCCACACTTTCGTGCGCGCGTAGTATTTCTCCTCCATCTCCCAGAAGTCGGGATAGAGCCGCACCACGTCGGGGTGGTTGTTGCGGAAGCAGTCGGGCGGCCGCGCGATGATGGCGCAGTCGATCTCGCCCTTCGCGAGCATGTCGCTCAGAGATTTTTCCTTGACGCGGGTGAGCTTGACGCCCTTCGGCAGGGAGAGCTCCACCTTCTCGATGCGGCCGGCCTCGTTGGTGCCGGCCTGCACCCAGTCGACGTCCTTGAGGCCGACGCCGTGCTCGTCGTTGAGCCAGCCGCGCATGTACACCGCGGCGGTGTGCGCCCATTCCGGCGAGCCGACCTTCTTGCCTTTCAGGTCCTTGGCGGTTTTGATCCTGTTCTTCTTGTTGACGTAGAACGACGAGAAGCGGAACAGCCGCGAGCAGACCACCGGCAGGCCGATGATGTCGGAATCCTTGCGCGTCACCTGCGCGCAGAATTTCGCGAACGACAGCTCGGCTGCGTCCCATTCGCGGTTGAAGGTGAAGCGCGCGAAAATCTCGTGATGACCGAGCATCGACCAGGTGTGCTCGATCCCGGCCGCCTCGACGGGGCCGAGCCGGAAATCGCGGAAATGATCGTAGTCGGTGGTTGCGATCGAAAGCTTGAGCCGCGCCATGGTCCCCGCCTGGTTGTCGGCGCGACCCTAGCTCATGATCCAGCGCAGCGAAATTGGGCTGAGGCCCCTGCAAGGCCGAACCACAATAAGCTAGATTGGTTCGCGACAGCCTGGTCCTTGGTCTTGAGCAGGGCAATGCGCCGGCGCGATTTCATCCAAATTGGCGGCGTCGCCGCCGCGGCGTGGCCGCTGGGGGCGCGCGCGCAGCAGAAGCCGATGCCGGTGATCGGCATCCTGCACAGTCAGACGCAGGAGTCTGAGGCCACCCGCATGACGCCCATTCTGCAAGGCTTGCGAGAGGCTGGCTTCGAGGTCGGCCGCAACGTGACCATCGAGCACCGCTTTGCCGACGGCCGCAATGATCGCCTGCCGATGCTGGCGGGCGAACTGGTCAAGCGGCAGGTCAACGTCATTTTCGCCAACACCACTCCGCCGGCACACGCCGCCAAGGCGGCGACCGATACGATCCCGATCGTGTTCGTCACCGGCGTCGATCCGGTCGAGGTCGGCCTGGTCGCCAGCCTGAATCGTCCGGGCGCCAACGTCACCGGGGTGACGTTTTTGTCCAACAAGTTGGTCGCGAAACGGCTCGAGTTGCTGGCGGACGTCGCGCCCAAGGACGCGCCGATCGGCATGTTGGCGGCGCAACGCAATCCCAATACCGACACTGACGTGCGCGACGCCCACGCCGCGGCTAAGGCGCTGGGGCGAACGATCCAGGTCATCAAGGTCGCGTCGGAAGGCGACATCGAGGACGCCGTCGCTAGCCTGGTCCAACAACGGGTCGGAGCGCTGTTCGTGGCACCTCAGGCGGATTTCCGGATGTGGCGTCAGCAACTGGTATTGCTGGCGGCGCGCCACGTCTTGCCCACGAGCTTCTCAAGCAGTGACCTCGTGATGTCGGGCGGCTTGATGAGCTACGGGCCCGATCAAATCGAGTCGTATCGACAGGCCGGAGTTTATACTGGCCGCATTCTCAAGGGTGAAGCGCCGGCCAGCCTGCCGGTGATGCAATCGACCAAGTTTGAGTTTGCGATCAATTTGAAAACCGCGCGGGCGCTTGGCCTCACGATACCGCCGTCAATGCTTGCTCTGGCCACCAACGTGGTGGAGTGAACGAGTTGTTGCTGCTTGTCAGCGACCCCGCCGGGGAACACCCCCGACGATCCGCAAGAAGCGCGAGGAGACGTTCGTTTCAGAGGATTGACGCGCAGCCGCCTCAATAAACCCGGTGCTGCTGCCGGTTGCCGTAATCCTGCGAGGGGCCGCGCTGCTGCGGTGGTCCTCCGGGTACCCCGCGCGGGCCGCCCCAGTTCGGCACGTTGCTCGGCGGCATGTCGCGGTATCGGTCCTCGTTCGGCGTCACGAAGAACGGGTTGGACGGCCGGTCGTTGCGGAACATCCGGAACGGGTCGTTGAACGGTGAATTGCTCCACGGTTCGGGGCCTCTCACGGAATACGAGTTGTCGCGCGAGATCATCTGCGGCGACTGCGTCATGCGGCCGCTCGAATCGGTTCGGAAGTATTCGGTGAACCCGCCGGTGCTGCGGCTCGCGGTGCGCTCGTCCATGTAAATGCGCTCGCCGTTGTAATAGCGCTCTTCATTATAGGAACCGGCGTGGTAGCCGCTATTGACGTCGATCTGCATCGCGACCAGATTGCGCGACGCTTCGGGCGATGGTCCCCGCAGCGCCGTCTTCGGCGCGTGGTGCTGCCATACCGCCTGCATGATCGGCTCGAAGATCGGCACCGCCACTTTGCCGCCGGTCTGCCCACCGCCGAGTGTCCGCTTGCCGCGCCTGTTGTCGTAGCCGACCCACACCGCGATGGTGACGTCGTTGCTGAAGCCGACGAACCAGGCGTCGTTCTCCTCGTCGCTGGTGCCGGTCTTGCCGCCGACAAAGCTCGACAGGTGGCCGATCGAGCGCGCCGTGCCGCGCGCCAGCACGCCCTGAAGGATGGTGCGGAGCTGGAATGCCGCTGGCCGGTCGACGCCGGCCAGCGCGGTGAGCTTCGGTTGCGCGCGATAGACCGTCTGGCCCTCGCGCTCGATCGATTCGATGACGTGCGGCGTCGGGCGGAAACCTTCGTTGGCGATCGAGGCGTAGAGCACCGCCATGTCGAGCGGCCGCACCGGCTGCGCGCCCAAGATGAATGGATAGTAGCGCTCGCAGATCTGGTAGAGCTGCGCCTCCTTGGCAACCGCGCAAATCTTGTCGAGGCTTTCCGGGGCCGAGCCGGCGATGCCGCCCTGCAGCAGGTGGGCGGTGGCGAGGTTCTTCGAGTTTTCCAGCGCGCGGCGCAGCGTCATGGTGCCGCCGTAGCCGCTGTCGTAGTTTTTAGGCGACCACCAGTCCTTGTAGTCCGTGCTCTCGCGGTAGATTGAGTGGCGATAGCCGATCGGCGGCAGGGTGATCGGCCCGTCATCGATCATCGCGTTAGGCTGCGTGCCGGAGGCCAGCGCGGCGAGATAAACCACCGGCTTGAACGAGGAGCCGGGCTGGCGGCGCGACTGGGTGGCGCGATTGAGCTGGCTTACCGGGAAGGAGAATCCGCCGGCCATGGCGAGGATGCGCCCGGTGCGGTTCTCCAGCACCACGGCGGCGCCTTGGACGGTCGGGCGGATGCGCATGTCGACGCGGGTGCCGTCCTGGACCTGGCCGTTGCGTGTTTCGCGGACCCGGCTCTCGCTGACGTTGACGAAAATCACGTCGTTGATCGACAGCAGCCGCCTCGCGTTGCTCGAATAGGTCGAGATCGGCAGCACGCGGCCGTCGCGCAGCCCGACGCGGATCGAATCGTAGCCGCCCTTGAGGTTGAGCTTCTCGACCACGACCGCCGGCGCCCATTGCACATCATAGAGCGGCGGCCGGAACTCGATCAGCGCCTGCTGCCAGAGCGGTTTGCTGCGGTCGGTGTTTTTATCGGCTTGCAGCTTCCTGATCGCTTCGCCGAGGTTCGCCTCGGCGGCGCGGAACATGGTGCGGCCGGCGCTCTGCTCGTACCTGGCGAGGCCCTCCTGCAACGCCTTTTCCGTGGCCTGCTGCAATTGCGGATGGATGGTCGAGCGCACCACATAGGATTTGTCGGTCAGCCGCTCCATCCCTGCGACCTGCTTCGCCTCGCGGCCGAGCTGGTCGACGATGTAGTAGCCGTTGTCGCGCCGCTGCCGCGACAGCGTGGCGATGTGGAGCCGCAGCGCCATGGCGTCCTTGAGCTGCGCGTCGGTGATGATGCCGTCTTCCTGCATGCGGCCAAGGACGTAGGCCATGCGCTCCTGGGCGCGGGTGCGCTGGCGGTCGGGGTTGTAGTAGCTCGGTCCCTTGGCGAGCCCGGCAAGGAATGCGCCCTCGGGAAGCGTCAGATCCTTGGCGCTCTTGCCGAAATAGGAGCGCGCGGCGAGCTCGATGCCCCATGAGGAGCGGCCGAGGAAGATCGCGTTGAGATAGACCTCCAGGATTTCCTGCTTGCTCAGCACCTTCTCGACCCGCGCGGCGACAATCATCTCGCGGATTTTCCGCTCGTAGCTGACCTCGTTGCCGACCAGGAGGTTCTTGGCCACCTGCTGCGTGATGGTCGAGCCGCCCTGCCGACTGTTCGGATCGGCCACGTTGCCGATGAAGGCGCGGATCACGCTGCGCTCGTCGATGCCGTTGTGCTTGAAGAAGCGCTTGTCTTCCGCGGCGATGAACGCCTGCTGGACGTGCTCGGGCACGTCGGCGAGCTTGACCCACAAGCGGCGGTGGTTCGGCTCGTAAAGCTCGGCGTAGGGCGCGCCCTTCACGTCATGCACGTTGGTGAGGCCAGGCATGCTCAGGGCTTTGAGCTTGTTGTGGTCGGGCAGGCCGGCGACCGCCACGTTGTAGAACTCGATCACCTGCGCGACGTCGACCACCTCGCGGTCGATCTTCTCTTTCTTGCAGAATTGCCGGTAGGCGAGGAACAGATCCCCGAATTTGAGCCCGCGGAACGCCTTGATCTCCTCGTTGCCGCCGCGCGTGTCGGTCATCGCGGTCTCGATCAGGCCGTCGAGGTCGAGCTGTTCGACGTCGAACGCCTTGCGCATATGCGCGCAGCCGTCGGTCAAAAGCTGAACGACTTCGGCCCGGTCCTGCACCGGGTCAAAACTGGTTTTGATGGTGTCTGGCCGGGTGGCGACCTGGCTGAGCGCCAGGGCCGTGGCAAAAACCTTGACGAGAATGGCTTCCATCAAAGACAACAGTTGCTAGAGGGCGGCCTCCCCCTGCGGCAGGGTTATATCAAAATATGGTCCGGCGAGGGCGGCTTTAATTCAGTTGCGGCGCGTTTCCGCCGCGTCGCGGCTCGCGCCAATTTATCTTTGACCTTCAATACGTTAAGATGACAACGAGGAATCCGGGAGGAAGTGCACAATGACCGCCAATGGGTTGAGTGAACGCCTGCAGACGCCGATCTCCACCGCCGAGCTGCAGCGCCGCTGGGGCTTGGTCCGTCAGGCCATGGAGCGCGAGAAGATCGACGTTCTGCTGATGCAGAACAACAACGACCACATGGGCGGCGCGGTGAAGTGGTTCACCGACATGCCGGCCACCAACGGCTACCCGGTCACGGTGGTGTTCCCGCGCGACGACGAGATGACCGTCGTGATGCAGGGCCCGTTCAACGGCGACAGCCGCCCGCCGGCGGACGTGTGGCGCGGCGTCAAGCGCATGCTCACCACGCCGAGCTACGAGTCGGCGCACTACACCAACTTCTACGATCCGGAACTGGCGGCGAAGGCGCTCGCGCCCTACGCCAACGAGACGATCGGCTTCGTCTGCATCTATCAGATGTCGTTCGCGCTCGGCGACTTCACCATGAAGAAGTTTCCCAAGGCGCGCTACGTCGATGCGACCGAGATGGTCGACCGCATCAAGGTGATCAAGAGCGCCGAGGAGCAGGAACTCGTCAAACGCGCGGCGCTGATGCAGGACGGCGCGATGCAGGCGGCGTTCGACGCTATCAAGCCCGGCATGCGGGACCGCGACGTGGCGGCGATCGCGCAGTGCTACAGCCAGCGCAACGGCTCGGAGGACGGCATCTATCTCTGCGCCTCGACGCCGCTCGGCACCGCGGCGAAGTTCGGCCAGCGCCACGTGCAGAACCGCGTCATCCGGAAGGGCGACGCCGTGGCTTTGCTGGTCGAGGACAGCGGTCCCGGCGGCATGTACACCGAGCTTGGCCGCACCTGCGTGGTCGGCGCCAAGGTGCCGCAGGCGATGAAGGACGAGCTGCAGTTCGTCAAGGAGTCGCGCAAGCTCACGCTCGATCTTCTGAAGCCCGGCACGCCCTGCAAGGACATCTGGGAGACCTTCAACGCCTTCATGCGCAAGAACGGCCGGCCCGAGGAGGCGCGGCTCTATTGCCACGGCCAGGGCTACGACCTGGTCGAGCGTCCGCTGATCCGCAACGACGAGCCGTGGACCATCGAGAAGGATATGAACATCGTCGTCCATCCAACCTATGGCTACGGCGGCTATCTGAACTGGCTGTGCGACAACTACATTATCGGCGGCAACGGCCCCGGCGACCGGTTGCACCAGTTCAAGGAAGAGGTGGTGGAGGTCGGGTAGAAGTCTCTCCCCGCACCACGTGGTCGTCACCCCCGGGATTGACCCGGGGGGTCCATCTTTTCGCGAAATGATGGATGGCGGGTCAAGCCCGGCCACGACGCCTGAGCCACCGGAACACCATGAACCTCCTCATCTTCCTCACCCATCCCGAACCCACCCGCTCCGGCTACGAGAAATATCTCAGCCCCCGCCATCCCGAGCTCACCATCAAGACGTTCGGCACCCGCGACGAGGCGCTCAAGCACGCCGCATGGGCCGACATCATGATGTGCTTCGGGCCGCAGCTGAAAACCGACTTCTTCAAGGACACGCCGAAGCTCAAGTGGGTGCACTCGCTCGGCACCGGCACCGACGGCATCACCGACAGCCCCTATCTCGGCAAGGATGTCGTCGTCACCGCGACGCGCGGCATCCACGGCGTGCCGATGTCGGAAATGGCATTCCTGATGATGCTGGCGTTCAACCGCGACCTACGGCGCATCGAGCGCCAGCGTGGCGAGAAGAACTGGGAGCGCTATCCCGGCACCACGCTCGACGGCAAGACCGTCGGCATCCTCGGGCTTGGCGCCATCGCCGAGGATATGGCGCCGCGCTTCAAGGCGTTCGGTATGAAGGTGGTCGGAATCTCGCGCACCAAGCGCGCCATTCCGGGCTTCGACGCGGTGTATACCCGTTCCGAGATGGTCGAGGCGGTGAACGACCTCGACTATTTCGTGTTGCTGCTGCCGCTCGAGGACGACAGCCGCAACATCGTGAACGACAAGGTGCTGGCCGCAATGAAGCCGAGTGCGTTTCTGGTCAATCTGGCCCGAGGCGGCGTGCTCGACGAGGCCGCACTGTTGCGGGCGCTTGAGAAACGGCAGATCGCCGGCGCCGCGCTCGACGCGCTCGCCACCGAGCCGCTGCCCAAGGACAATCCGCTGTGGTCGCTGCCGAACGTCTACATCACGCCGCACATCGGCGGCTTTTGCGACACCTATGTGCGTGATGCCTCGATGCAGTTCGAGCAGAGCTTGAGGGCGTTTCAGGCGGGGCAGTTCGAGAAGATGGTCAATCGGGATAAATAATCATCGGCCCCGCAATTTCCCCAGCGCGTCCGCCTTGAAGCGCATGAAATCTGCCTCGATCTCGCCGACGCCGACCAGCACGCGCTCCTGGACTTTGAACGTGTCGGTCCAGAAGAACGTCAGGTTGGCCTCGTCGTCGGTGAGGTCGCGGCCCGCCTCCTCGCGCGTGATGAAGTGGTCGGACGAGTAGGCGAAGGTGAAGGTCTTGGCGAGGAACGACATTGTCGCGCCATCCCATTCGCAAAACCAGCGATGGTGGCCGAAGCCGACCCGCAGCGGCCGGCCGAACATGCGCCGCCACAGATAGCCGCGCTTCTGGTGGAACGTCTCGCGCAGCCGCGATGGCGTTGCGATGAAGCCCGCCCGCGACACCCGCATCAATTCCTCGCAGGCGCCGATCGGATCGCGGATGTCCTCCAGCGTGTTGGAGCAATAGGAGAAGTCGAAGAACTTGTCGGGGAACGGCCACGGCTTGCGGCACATGTCGAAGTCGGTGAACTCGGCCTTGCTCGGCGCGAGTGGCGGCACGATATCGATGATGTGCGTCGCGGTCGGCAGCGGAATGAACGATCCGCCGGCATCGAGCACGCGGGCGCACGACGCGGTCCTCTCCAGCACGGCTTGCGGATGCGACATCGCCTATTCCGCCGCCACGCGGTGGCCTTGCCGCAGCGCCGGCATGATATGCCCGGCGAACAGGTCGAGCGAGCGCAGCGACTCCTGCAAGGTGAGGTCGCCGAACGCGAAGCGGCACACCAAATAGTTTGAGCCGGTTTCCGCGAGCTGTGGCTTGAGCGCGTTGAGCACCGTCTCGGGCGAGCCCACGACCGCCGTGCCGGCCGTGATCTGCGCGTCGATCTCCGGTGGATAGTTCACGTTCGGCGGCTTCTGGTTGTACTTCCACCAAAGGTGCATGAAACTCGCATACCAGACGCGGTACGCGCGCCGCGCAATTTCAAGCGCCGCTTCGTCCGTGTCGGCGATCACCATGTAGCGGTTCATGCCGAACTTCGGCGCGGCGCAGCCGGACGGCCGCTCGGTGCCGATGTAGCGCTCGATCTTGGCGCGGATCGCTGTGGCCGGCGCGTTGCTGATGAAGCTCATGCCGGCCTTGGCCGCGCGCGCCGCGCTGTCCGGGTTGACCACGCCGTACCACAGCGGCGGGTGCGGCTTCTGGAACGGCGTCAGCTCCATCGGTACTTTGCTGAAGCTGAAGTGCTCGCCCTCGTAGGAGACGGTCTTCTGCGTCAGCGCCTGCGTGACGACCGCGAAGCACTCGGCGAAAATCTTTTCCGTCTTTGCGGTGTCGACGCCGTAGAAGCCGATCTCGATTGGTGACACGCCCTTGCCGACGCCGATCATGAACCGGCCGCGGCTCATCTGATCGAGCATGCAGATTTCTTCGGCGAGCCGCAGCGGGTGATAGAGCGCCAGCGTATAGACCAGCGGGCCGAAGCGGAGATTTTTGGTGCGCTGCGCGACCGAGGACAAGAACACGCTGGGCGACGACGCCATGCCGAGCGGCGTGAAATGGTGCTCGGCACAGTGATAGCCGTAGAAGCCGGCGCGGTCGTAGGCCGCGATCAGCTTGAGCCGGTCCTCATAGAACGCGGCAAGCGGCCGCGCATCGCGGTCGACGTGATCGAAGACTCCGAATTCGAGGGGCATTCCGTAGCGTCCTTGTGTGTCTTGCATTATCCACGTCATGGCAGGGCTTGTCCCGGCCATCCCACTTGGGAACACACTATGCCATCCTAAGCAGGATGCCCGGCACAAGGCCGGCCATGACGAAGGCGCCAGCAGTGGACCTATCGCACAAACCAGCCGGCAATCGTCTGATCGGCAGCCCGGTCGAGCGCGTCGAGGATTGGCGCTTTCTGCGGGGACGCGGCGAGTTCGTCGACGACGTCAAGCGTGGCGTTGCGCTGCACGCCGCAATCCTGCGCAGCTCGGTCGCGCATGGCCGCATCCGGAGCATCGATCCATCGGCCGCGCTCAAGCAGCCCGGCGTCCATGCAGTCATCACCGCGGAGGACATCGGCACGATCCCGATCATCACCATGCGGCAGGAATTGCTGCCGGAAAACGCGCACTTCCAGCAGCCGGTCATAGCCCACGAAAAAGTGCGCTACGTTGGCGAGCCCATCGCCGTGGTGGTCGCCGACAGCGCGGCGCTCGCCGAAGATGCGCTCGACGCCATCGCGCTCGACATCGAGGCGCTGCCCGCGGTCGCCAACCGCGCCGCGTCGCGCGCCGATGCGAGTCTTTTGTACGAAGCGCGCGCCAGCAATCTGGTCGGCACGCTCACCGCGTTGCGCGGCGACGCCGACGCCGCATTCCACGGCGCCGCATACGTGCGCCGCGAGCGCTTCGAGGTGCAGCGATTCACCGCGGTGCCGATGGAGCCGCGGGGGCTGCTCGTCGAATGGGACGCGGCGAAAGGGCATCTCACGGTGTTCGGCGCCGCCAAGGTGGCGTTTCACAACCGCGCCATTCTGGCGAAGCAGATGGGGCTCGCCGAGGACGCCATCACCATGGTCGAGTCCGACGTCGGCGGCGGCTTCGGCGTGCGCGGCGAGTTCTATCCCGAGGATTTCCTGATCCCGTTCGCAGCGCGCCGGCTCAGCCGTACGGTGAAATGGATCGAGGATCGCCGCGAGCATCTGCTCGCCACCAACCACGCGCGCGACGCCGAATGCGAGCTGGAGATCGCCTGCGACCGCGACGGCGCCATCCGCGGCCTGCGCGGGCGCGGCGCTGTTGATCTCGGCGCCTATATCCGCACCAATGGAGTTACCGCGGCGCGCAACATCGCGCAGGTGCTGTCGGGGCCGTATCGGGTGCCGCATGTCCACTTCGACGTGGACCTGCTGCTCACCAACAAGACGCCGTCCGGCACCTATCGGGGACCGGGCCGCTTCGAGGCGGATTTCTTCCGCGAGCGGCTGTTCGACATCGCGGCGCGCGAGCTCGGCATCGACCGGGTGGAGTTCCGGCGGCGCAATCTGGTGTCGGAGGCCGAGATGCCTTGGCAGCTCGCCACCGTGATGCCGCTCGACATCGGCACCGAGACCGACAACGGCGACTACCAGGCGACGCTCGACAGATGTCTCGCCGAGTTCGGATGGGCGGAAAAATCCAGGTTGCAGGGCCAATGCATCGACGGCCGCCATCACGGCATCGCGGTGGGCTGCTATCTCGAAGGCGGCGGCTCCGGACCGCGTGAAAATGCGAGGTTGGTGGTCGAAGCGGATGGCGCAGTCTCGGTTTATGTCGGCTCGTCGGCGCACGGCCAGGGCATCGAGACGATCTTCGCGCAGATCGCCGCCGACGCGCTTGACGTTCCGATGAGCCGTATTCGTGGCGTGATGCACGGGTCGACCACGCATGTGTCGCGCGGTTACGGCTCCTACAGCTCGCGTTCGACGGTGATGGGTGGCTCGGCCATTCTGAACGCCGCCGAGAGGCTGAAGGTCGCGATTCGTGAAGCTGCGGCCAAGAAGATGGGTTGCGCGCCGGTCGATGTTTCAATCGCCAGCGAGGCGATCGGAGGCCCCGGCGGCAAGTCGCTGCCGTGGAGCGCGATGGCGGGCGTCGCGGCCGAAGGCACCTACGCGAGCAACAAGCGCACCTACAGCTATGGCGCACACGCCGCGCATGTCGCGGTCGAACCCGGCACCGGCCATGTGGCGGTGATCGACTACGTCGCGGTGGAGGACGTCGGCCGCATCGTCAACCCGCTGACGCTGCACGGCCAGTGCGTGGGCGCGATCGTGCAGGGGCTCGGCGGCGCGCTGCTGGAGCAGTTGATCCATGACGAGAACGGGCAACTGCTCACCGGCTCGCTGGCCGACTATCTGCTGCCCGGCGCCGGCGACTTTCCGGTCATCCGGGCCTTCGCACTGGAACTCAAACCGGCGCCGCACAATCCGCTCGGCGTCAAGGGTGCCGGCGAGGGCGGCATCATTCCGGTCGGCGGCGTGATCGCCAACGCGGTGGCGAATGCGCTCTCTGCGTTTGGCATCGAGCCGCGCGTGCTGCCGCTGTCGCCGGGAAAGGTGTGGGAGTTGATTGAGGAAGCCAAGGCCGCGCGATAATAGCGATGTCATCGCCCGTGAA
>JBEVIJ010000228.1:0-3815 GCA_040510745.1 Xanthobacteraceae bacterium | reverse complement strand
CTCGAACGCCGGCACGTCGTCGACCTCCTGATAGACTTGGCGAAACTTGGTCTTCGGCTCGCGGCCGCCGGTGAAAGCGATCACCGGCGAGTGCGCCAGCCAGGCGTCGCGCAGGCCGGCAGCGAGATTGAGCGCGCCGATCACCTGCGCCATGCAGATGCCGGGCTTGCCGCTGGCGCGCGCGTAGCCGTCCGCCATGTAGGCCGCGGTCGCCTCGCTGTGGACGTGCAGCCGCTTGATCGAGGTGCGGCTCTCCATCACCGCGAAGGTCTTGCGCAGTACCGCGGGCACGTGAAACACGTGCGTGACGCCGTAGGCCTGCAGCATGTCGGCCATGCATTCGGCGCCCAGCATTTTTCGGTTGTGTCCGAGAGTCGTCATTTCATGGGTCCTGTTTGGCGGGCGGAGGATGGCATGGCAATAAGGGGCGGCAAAGGGGCGGGCAGCATGGCCCTTTCATCTCCCGGTTGCCGTTGTTCTGCCCCGCTGCCACGGGCTACTCTCGCTGCCGAAAAATAACGGGAGGATCGCGTGGCCAAGAAGAAAATTGCCATCGTCGGAGCGGGCGCGGTTGGCGGCTATGCCGGCGCCCATATGGTGCAGGCCGGCGAGGACGTGACGTTCATCGATCCCTGGCCGGCGCACGTCGAGCACATGCGAAGGCACGGGCTGCGCGTGACGCACGCCATGACCGAGCCGGAGTTCACCGTGCCGGTGCGCGCGCTGCACGTCACCGACGCGCAGCAGCTCGCCAAGGAGTCGCCGGTCGACATCGCCTTCGTCTGCATGAAGTCCTACGATACGGCCTGGGCGACCATGATGATCAAGCAATATCTGGCGCCGGACGGCTACGTCGTCTCGCTGCAGAACTGCATGAACGAGGAGACCATCGCGGGCGTGGTGGGCTGGGGTAAAACGCTCGGCTGCATTGCGTCGTCGATCACGGTGAACCTGCCAGAGCCCGGCCTGGTCCATCGCGGCGCAGCCAAGCACCGCAACGCGCACACGGTGTTCCGCGCTGGCGAGGTGCACGGCCGCATCACGCCGCGCGCCGAGGAGGTGTGCCGGCTGGTCGCGTTCGCCGACAGCGCCAAGGCGACCAACAACCTGTGGGGCGAGCGCTGGTCCAAGCTGGTCGCCAACGCAATGCAGAACGGTCTCTCGGCCTGCACCGGGCTTGGCGGCGGCGACATGCTGAAGAACGATCCGATCCGCCGCTTCTCGACCCGGCTCGGCAGCGAGGCCATTCGCGTCGGACAGGCGCTCGGCTATCAGCTCGAGGAGATCTTGCATCTCGATCCCGAAACGATCGCCCGCGCCGGCGAAGGCGACGAGGCGGCGGCGAAAGCCTGCGACGAGCAGCGCTTCAAGGACTCGGGCCGCACCGCGGCGGGGCAGCGCCCGTCGATGGGCCAGGACATGCAGAAGGGCCGACGCACCGAGATCGAGTTCCTCAACGGCCTGGTGGCGCGCGAGGGCGAGCGGCTCGGCGTGCCGAGCAAGGCCAACGCGACGCTGACGGACATCGTCAAGCGCGTCGAGCGCGGCGAGCTCAAGCCCGATCCGAAGCACATCACCGAGCTCAGGTTGAACTGAGCGATTTGCGGACCCAATCTCATTCGAACCGGACGGAGAAGACGATGACGCGCCTCACGCTGTTGTTCCTGGTGGCGCTGCTGGGCGGCACTGACCGCGCGGCGGCTCAAGACCACGTGGAAATGCGGGGCATCACGGCGGCGATGAAGCTCGAGGAGGTCGTCTACAGCCACATGACCGAGATCAACGGCAGGTACAAGATGCGAGCCACCGAAGTGACGTTTGCCCCAGGCGGCTTCCTCGGCGTGCATCACCACGTCGGACCCGGGATCCGGTATGTGCTTTCTGGCGAGGTCGCTTTCACTGAGGGAGGGCAGACCACGATCTACAAAGCCGGAGAGTATTTCTTCGAAACGGGAAACCTCGCGCATACCGCGGAGAACAAGACCAACACGCCGCTCCGCATCTTGTTCGTTGAGCTTCTTCCGAAAGACTGGTCGTCTCCGACGGTTATTCCGCCCAAGCCATGACTCCCATGCCCTCCCCTCCCTTCAAGGCCGACACCGTCGGCAGCCTGCTGCGCCCGAAACGCCTGCTCGATGCGCGGGCGGCGCAGGCCGCCGGCCGGATGTCCGATGCAGAGCTGCGCACCATCGAGGACGACGAGATCAAAAGCGCGGTCGCGCTGCACAAGGAGTGCGGCTTCAAGCACACCACCGACGGCGACTTCCGGCGGCGCCACTGGTTCATGGATTTCATCGAGCGGATCGACGGACTGCGCTTTGGCGAGCCGTTGGCGGTCCGCTTCAAGAGCGCGGACGGCAGCGTCGAGTTCTCGCCGCCGCGCATGGAGCTCCATGCGCCCCTCAAGCGGACCCAGAGCCTGACGCGGACGGACTTCGCATTGCTGAAGCCGGTCGCGGACGCGGCCGGGCTCGTCGCCAAGGAGTGCATTCCCTCACCGACGCTGCTGCACTTCCGCTCGACCCGCTCGCGCATGCACAGCAAGGTCTATCCCGACGTCGAAGAGCTCTACGAGGACATCGCACAGGTCTATCGCCAGGAGATCGCGGCGCTCTATGCCGCCGGCTGCCGCTATCTGCAAATCGACGAGACCAACATCCCCGGCCATCTGTCGGACCCGTCGCTGCGCGCGGCCGCGCAAAAGGAAGGCGAGGACCCTGATGAGCTGGTCCTGCGCTACGCCCAATTGATCAACGACTCGGTGCGCGAGGCGCCGGACGACATGACGGTGTGCGTCCACATGTGCCGCGGCAATCATGCCGGCGGCTGGTTTGCCGAAGGCGGCTACGATCCGATCGCGGTGTCGTTCCGCGAGATCGACGTCGACGGCTTCTTCCTCGAATACGACACGCCGCGGGCGGGATCGTTCGCGCCGCTGGCCCATCTCGGCAAGGGCAAGGTCGCGGTGCTGGGTCTCGTCACCACCAAATCGCCGAAGCTGGAGAGCAAGGACGAGTTGAAACGGCGGATCGACCAGGCGGCGGAATATGTGCCGCTGGAATATCTCGCGCTGAGCCCGCAATGCGGCTTCGCCTCGACGATCGAGGGCAACCCGCTGACGCAGGACGACCAGAAGCGAAAGCTGCAGCTTGTCGCCGAGACAGCGCGCGATGTGTGGGGTTCGTGATGAGCGCGCGCGGCCTGATCGCGGTCGACAAGATGGGCGGCAAAGTGCTGTTCCTCAATCCCGCGACTTATGAAACAGAAATCGTGATTGACGGCTTTCCGCGCACTGTGCACGAACTGCTCGTGGTGCCGGAAACCAACCGCGCCTATGTGCCGATCTTCGGCGATGGCATCCACGGCCGCAACCCGAAACCGCAGCACCTGCTTTGCGTGTTCGATCTCGAAAAGCGCGCGCACATTGGCAGTATCGACCTGCGGCCGTACATCGCGCCGCATACGCTCAAGCTCGGGCCGGATGGGCTGATCTACATCACTTGCGAGAACAGCGCCGTGGTCGCGGTGATCGATCGCAAGACCGACAAGGTGATCGACGCAATCGATTCCGGCTCGACCAACGGTCACCGGCTGATCATCTCGGCGGACGGGCGGCGGCTCTACACCGAGAACGAGGAGGACGCGACGGTTTCGGTGATCGACCTCTCCAAACGCAAATTGCTCGGCAAGATCAAGACGCCGCGGCCGCTCGCCGGCGTCGCGATCTCGGCGGACGGCCGCACCGTGGTCGGGGTCGACGACGCGGAGCCCAAGCTGATCCTGATCGACACGGCGGCCGGCAAGGTGCGCGAGGA
>JBEVIJ010000227.1:0-15874 GCA_040510745.1 Xanthobacteraceae bacterium | reverse complement strand
GAACTTCACCTGGCTGAACGGAATGCCGACATTGTGCTCACCCATGCCGAGGAAGCCGCCGGCGCCGATCACCACGGTGTCGATCTTGCCGGAGGAGTCGGTGATGAGCTCGTTGATGTCGCCGACCTTCTCGTTGTTCGAGTTATAGACGTTCAGGCCGACCAGCTTGGACGCGCGCCACTTGCCGGCGGCAGTGGACTGGAGCGCGGCCGCATCCGTCGGCTTCGCTGCCGGAGCTGACATGGAACCTGCTGGCGGATTGGATTGAGCAAGAGCTGTGGTCGAGAGCAGAGCCGCGGCCATGACGGCCAGGGCGAATTTCTTAGTCATCGGAGTTCCTTCCTCGGGTTGAAGCGTAACCCTCCCGACCAATGCAACGCGATGGTCGGTGTTTTGTTCAGCACCCGGATCGTTTTTGACGCAGAAGAATCGGTGCCGATGCAACCGATGGAACTCAACTCAATATGGCCGTTCGCAAGCGGAACGGACGCGGCGAGCGGCGCGTTGTCTTCAGTCGGGAGGAACTCCAAGGAGCAATCGATGAACAATCCGAACCAGAATCAGCAGAACCGGGGCGGCCAGCAGGGCGGCCAGGGTGGCGGTCAACAGGGCGGCCAGCAGAAGCCCGGCCAGCAGCAGCAGAATCCGGGTCAGCCCGGTCAGCAGGGCGGTCAGCAAAAGCCGGATCAGCAGGACCAGAAGCGCTAATTCAGGTTGGTTTGATCTCCCCGGCAGCGCACCTGCCGGGGATTTTCTTTGCTCGGGCGTTGCCGGCGCAACTCACTCAAATTGCGCCGCCGGTCAGCCGAGCAACTGCTGCAAGCCCTGGTAGGTGAGGATGATCCCGATCAGCAACACGAGCACGTTGGTGATCTTGTAGAACAGCGCTTCCGGCGTGACGCGCACCAGCCAGACGCCGGCCATGTTGCTCACCACCGCCAAGGGAACGAGCACCACCGAGGTGGCAAGGCCCGAAGTTGAGAACTGGCCGAGCGCGAAATAGGGCGCGACCTTCATCAGGTTGACCAGCGCCAAGAACCACACCGTCGTTCCGACGAACAGCATCTTCTCCAGACGCTGCGGCAGCATGAACGCGAAATAGGGCGGTCCGCCGATCTGCACCAGCGTCGAGGTGAAGGCGGCAAGCCCGCCCCACGCCACGCCATGGCTTGCCTTGGGTGGCACCGTCACTGCGGGGCGATTGCGCCGCAGCCATGAGTTCAGCGCGAAGCCCAGTGCGATCAGCCCGACCGAGAGCCGGATGATCGCCTCCGAAAAGTAGGCAGCGAACAGCCACGCGGCGGCGACGCCGACCACCGCACCGGGCAACATGACCTTCAGGTTCCACGGATCCCAGACACGGCGGTACACCCAGCATGACATCGCGTCCTGCAGCAGGATGATGGGCAGCAGGATCGCGGCCGCTTCCAGCGGCGGCAGCAGCAGCGCCAGCAGCGGCGTCGCCACCATGCCGATGCCGGAGAAGCCGCCCTTGGAAAGGCCGAGCATGATCACCGCGGGCACGGCGAACAGATAGAACAGCGGATCGGCGATGATGGTCATCCGGGGTGGCGGTTAAAGCGCGGATGGGCGGGCAACGCCACCCGATTCCACGCATGACATGACGTCATCGCCACCACAGGTCGACGATCGAGCCGCGGATCAACTCGATGGCGATCAGGAACATCAGCGCGTAGGCGATACGGAAAAACAACTCGACCGGTGTGCGGCGGACGAGCCATATCCCTAGGTAATTGGTGGCGATCGCCACGGGCAGCAGAGCCGAACCGACGAGGAGATTGTCCCATGTCAGGTAGCCGAGCGTGGCGAAGGCCGGCACTTTGATCACGTTGCTTGACGCGAACAGGATGGTGACCGTGCCGACGTAGGTGAGCTTGTCCATCTTTTGCGGCAAGAGGTGCATCTGCCACGCCGGTCCGCCGGCGTTGGCGAGCATTGTGGTGATGCCGCCGAGTCCGCCAAAGATGATGCCGGTTGCGGCGTTCGGGCGGATGAATCGCTCGAACCGGCCGCTCGCCCAATGACGGATCACGAACAGCGCGGCGATCAGCCCGACGGCGAGACGGATATGTGACGGCGACAGCGACGCCGCCATGAACCAGGCGATGCCGATGCCGGCCGTCATGCTCGGCAGCATGATCTTGAGGTTCCAGGCGCTCCAGTTGTGCCGGTAGGTCCACACCGTCAGCACGTCCTGCGCAAGCGCGGTGGGCAGGATGATCGCCGCGGCCTGCAACGGCGACACGAACAGCGACATCAGCGGCAGCGCCATCACGCCGATACCGAAGAAGCCGCCCTTCGACACGCCAAGCAGGGTGACGCCCAGCAGCGCGGCAGCCACGAACCAGGGATCGGAGAGGAGGTGCATGAGAGGGCGCATATGAGCGCAGCAGGGCGTGCGAAGCTAGGCTGTGTGGGACGTGAGAGCGATGAATATGGCCGCTTGCTCCGTCCACCCTCTCCTGGAGGGGGAGGGTCGCCGCGAGCGAAGCGAGTGGCGGGATGGGGTGACCAAACTCACCCACCCCGTCTCGCGTCTCACTTCGTTCGACGCTTGCCGACCCTCCCCCTCCAGGGGAGGGTGAAAGTTCGGCGCCGGCCTTACACTTGGAAAAGATAGCTTGTCAGCCCACAATCCCTGGCGGAGGAACACGCATGGACGCCCGCGCCAGCCGGTATCACGAAGTTTACGCGCGCTGGCTGCGCGACCCGCTGGGCTTCGGGGGCGAGGCCGCGGCCGACATCGACTGGATCGAGCCGGCGAAATTCGTGTTCGATGCGAAGGCCGGCGTGTACGGCCGCTGGTTCCCCGGCGCCTATTGCAACACTTGCTACAACGCGCTTGACCGCCATGTACTGCGCGGTCGCGGCAGCCAGCCGGCACTGATCTACGACTCGCCCGTCACCAACACCAAGCGCACGTTCACTTACGCGGAATTGCTCGCCGAGGTGAAAACGCTTGCCGCGGTGCTGAAGGATTTTGGCGTCGGCAAGGGCGACCGCGTGATCCTCTATATGCCGATGACGCCGGAGGCGCTGTTCGCCATGCTGGCCTGCGCGCGGATCGGCGCGATCCATTCCGTGGTGTTTGGCGGCTTCGCGGCGAAGGAGCTGGCGACGCGGCTGGAGGACTGCAAGCCGAAGCTGATCCTGTCGGCGAGCTGCGGCATCGAGGTGACGCGCGTCGTCCCATACAAGCCGCTGCTGGATGCGGCAATCGATCTTTCGTCGGCCAAGCCCGAGGCCTGTCTCATCCTGCAACGCCCGCAGCTCGAAGCGCCGATGATTTCCGGCCGCGACCACGATTGGGCAACGCTGATCGACGCCGCGAGGAAGGCCAACAAGTCGGCCGACTGCGTGCCGGTCGCCGCCACCGATCCACTCTACATCCTCTACACGTCCGGTACGACCGGAAGGCCGAAGGGCGTGGTGCGCGACAATGGCGGCCACATGGTTGCGCTGAAATGGTCGATGACGAACGTCTACGGCGTCGAACCCGGCGAGCCGTGGTGGTCCGCGTCTGACGTCGGCTGGGTGGTCGGCCACAGCTACATCGTCTATGCGCCGCTGTTCCACGGCTGCACCAGCGTGCTCTACGAGGGCAAGCCGGTCGGCACGCCGGACGCTGGCGCGTTCTGGCGCGTCATCTCGGAGCACAAGTGCGTCGCGATGTTCACCGCGCCGACGGCGTTCCGCGCCATCAAGAAGGAAGACCCCAAGGGCGTGTTCTTCGAGAAATACGATCTGTCGAAATTCCGCACGCTGTTCCTGGCCGGCGAGCGAGCCGATCCGGACACCATCGTCTGGGCGGAGAACCTGCTGAAGAAGCCGGTGATCGATCACTGGTGGCAGACCGAGACCGGCTGGGCGATCGCTGGCAATCCGGTCGGCCTCGGCCAGCTCCCGATCAAGCACGGCTCGCCGACCGTGCCGATGCCCGGCTACGACCTGCGCGTGGTCGACGACGGCAACAAGGAGGTTCCGCGGGGCAAGATGGGATCGCTGGTCGTCAAGCTGCCGTTGCCGCCGTCATGCCTGCCTACGCTGTGGCAGGCCGACGACCGCATGCACGAGAGCTACCTCGCCGAGTTCCCCGGCTACTACAAAACGGCGGACGCCGGATTCATCGACGAGGACGGCTATGTTTTCGTGATGGGCCGCACCGACGACATCATCAATGTCGCCGGCCACCGGCTCTCGACCGGGGGCATGGAGGAGGTGCTGTCCGCGCACAAGGACGTCGCCGAATGCGCGGTGCTTGGCATCAAGGATGCGCTCAAGGGCGAGGTGCCGTGCGGCTTCATCGTGCTCAAGGCCGGCGTCAATCGCCCGGCCGCCGAGATCGAGCAGGAGTGCGTGGCGCTGGTGCGCGAGAAAGTGGGCCCGGTGGCGGCGTTCAAGCTCGCCATCGTGGTGGCGCGGCTGCCGAAGACGCGCTCCGGCAAGATTCTCCGCGGCACCATCAAGAAGATCGCCGACGGCGAGCCCTGGACCATGCCGGCGACGATCGACGATCCGGCGATCCTGGATGAGATCGGGGCTGGATTAAAAGAGAAGGGCGTGGGGGCTTAGAGCCGCACGCCCTCCAAACGAACCGTCAAATCAACTCGCCGCCGCGCCCCGCGTCTGCGCGCCATGTCGCCGCATGAAGTCGAGGAACGTGTTCACGATCTCAGCCTCGTGCGGCGCCCAGTCCGGATATGGAATCAGCGCCACGTCCTGATCCTCGACCGGCAGCCGGTGCAGCTCGCTGCCCTTGAGCTGCTGGTGCGCGATCACGCCGTTCGCCGAGGCGTGGGTGAGGTCGTTGCCCGGGATGATGACGGCCGGCACTTTGATCGAGGCCATCTGCTCGGGCGTCACGCCCATCACCGGATAATGCGCGCCGGCCTCGAACAGCTCGCACCAGCGCGTCATCTTGGCGATGTAGTCCTTGGGATCCATCGCCATCAGCGTCGCCTTGTTCTTCGCGTTGGCCTGGATGCGCTGCTGGTACTCTTCGGTGGCGCAGACCGCGGCCATGCCGCCTTGCTCGGCAGCGCGGATGAACTGCTTGTAGTAGTTCTCCGGCAGCCGTTCGGCGGCAAACTTGCCGCCAGTGACGCGCAGCAGCATCAGGCCGCGCACCGCTTCCGGGTGCCGCAGCGTGAACAGCAGCGAAGTGCGCGCGCCCGACGACGAGCCGCTGATGAAGGCCGGGCTGGCGCCGAGCTTCTTCAGCAGCAGGTCGAGATCGTCGGCCCAGGTGATCTCTTCCACTTCGTCGCGGTCGAGCAGGATTTCAGACGCGCCGGTGTTGCGGCGGTCGTGCAGCAGCACGCGGTGGCCGCCGGCTGCGATCTTGGTGGCAAGCGGGATGAACTCGTTGTAGGCGCGCCGCCCGCCGGTGATCAGCGCGACCCACGGGCCGCGCTCGCCGATCACCTGGTAGTTGATGTTGACACCACGGATGGTCTCGACCGGCATTTTCGTTCCTCCTTGCGCGGCGCTCCAGGCGCCAGTTCCCTTCGTTGGGCTGCATCTTAGCGCCGTTCCGGCCCACGCCGGAAGGACCGTCTGCGGCGTCGCGATGCTTGCCAGCCCGGCACCTCTATGGAACGCTTTGGCCCAATAAGGCCGAACGACCGGTCCTAGGGGAGGAGACCATGCCGCACGCGATGCCCGCGGGCGTTGCCGTTGTTGCCGCATTGATGACCTTCGCCGCGCCTGTGTCGGCGCAAAGCGTCGAGGAATTCTACAAGGGCAAGACCGTCTCGATCCTGATGGGGACTGGCCCTGGCGCCAGCTACGACCTCTACGGCCGCACCATCGCCGAGCATTTGTCGCGCCATATCCCCGGCAACCCGACGATCATCGTCGAGCACATGCCGGGCGCCGGCGGCGTGATCGCCGCCAACCACATCTACAATACGGCGCCGCAAGACGGCACCAAGATTCTGCTTTCGCACGCCATTCCGATTTCGGAGAAGCTCGAACCCACGGGTGTGCGGTTCCAGTCGGCCAAATTCCAGTGGCTTGGCGCCTATGACGCGATCGTGCAGGCGCTCACCATCTGGCACACCGCGCCCGCGCAGACCATCGAGCAGCTCAAGACCGCGCCGGTCGTGCTCGGCGCGTTCAGCATCACGCATCTGAGCTACCAGTGGGCCTCGCTGCTCAAGGACGCGATCGGCGCGAACTACAAGATCGTCACCGGCTATCGTGGCGGTAACGACTGCAATCTGGCGATGGAGCGCGGCGAGATCCATGGCTGGACGGCTTCATGGGAAAGCATCCACGGCACGCGGCCGCAGTGGCTCGCCGAGAAGAAGGTGAAGATGCTGGTCCAGTTCACCCTCGAGCGGCAGCCCTACCTCAAGGAGGTGCCGACGCTGGTCGAGCTTGCGTCGCCCGACAAGAAGGACGTCGCCGAATTTGTCATTTCCGGCACGCCGTTCGCCCGCGGACTCGCGGTCGGGCCGGGCGTGCCCGCCGACCGCGCCGCTGCGCTGCGCAAGGCGTTCGACGCGCTGATGCAGGACAAGGTGTTTCTTGCCGAGGCCGAGAAGCGCAAGCTCAGCATCGATCCTATCGACGCAACGAAGGCCCACGCCATGGTCAACACGATTGTCTCGGCTTCGCCGGAGCTGGTGGCGAGGGTGAAGAAGGCGGCTGGGCAAACAAATTAGTCAATCAAGGGGAGGCAACCATGTCTGTGGAAAGCAATTCGTCGCTGCCGGTCCTGTCGTGCGCCGACAAGCTGGCGGCGCAATGGACGGACTTCATCTTGCTGGTCGGCCGTGTGCTGATGGGCTGGATCTTCGTGTCGAGCGGCTGGGGCAAGCTGATGAACATTCCCGGCTTCGTTGCCACCATGCCGCGCCGCGGCCTGCCGGAATTTCTTGGCTACGTCGCGCCGCCGGTCGAATTTCTCGGTGGCGTGTTCCTATTGGCGGGTTTTGCCACGCGTTACACCTCGCTGGTGCTACTGCTGTTCGTCATCATCGCAAGCTTCTCGTCGCATCGTTACTGGGCGGTCGAGCCGGCGCAGGTCGCGAATCAAAGCAGCCACTTCTGGAAGAACGTGGCGATGAAGGGCGGCATGCTGCTGCTGTTCATCACGGGAGCCGGGCGGCTCTCGCTCGACTGGATGCTGGCGAAGAAGCGCTAGCGATTTCAGAACCTTCCGCGGGCCAGCGCGGCGCGGCGCCGCGCTGGCCATTATTCTTGCAAGTGCGAATATCTCAGTTGTTCGCAAATTGTCTTGAAGACTCGGGGCTCAGGCATTACTGGGGCGCTACGCGGCCCATTTGTTGACGCGGGATCACGGCCATCGCTGGCCCTCTGGGATCTCGGCACATTGCGCCGGCGCATGGACCCAGACGCAGCTCAAGAGCGATTTTCGGTTATGACAGCGATGCTCGATTCGTCCGGCCATGCGCCGACGCGCGACGAAATTCGCGCGGCGATCGACCGCATCACGGAAAGCGATGTATTCAGCCGCTCGCCGCAGCTCGGCGCGTTCCTGCGCTTTGTCGTTGAGGCGGTGCTGCACGGCAAGGGCGACCGCATCAAGGCCTATACGATCGGCGTCGAGGTGCTTCGCCGCGACACCAAGTTCGACCCGCAGATCGACCCGATCGTGCGCGTCGAGGCGACACGGCTGCGCCGCGCCATCGAGCGCTACTACGCGGGTCCAGGCCTCGACGATCCGATCGTCGTCGATCTGCCGCGTGGCGCTTATGTCCCGATCTTTCGCCGCCGCGAATTTGTCGACGGCGCGCGACCGGCCTTGGCTGCTTGGCGTCCGAGTGCGCGTCGGGTTTTTTGGGGCGCTGCGGCGGCCGTTCTGCTCGTTCTGATCGGCGCCGGTGTGGTGCTGAGGCAGACGGCGAGCCGCGATCCGGCTGATGTCGTTGCCTCGCATGAAGCCGCGCGGCCGCTCGCGGAACGGTCGCTGCCGCATGGAAACGGCATGCCCGCGGTTTATGTCGAGCCGCTGCGCGTCGTCGGCACGGCGCCGGAAGGTGGGGTTTCGGCCGCTCTCCTGTTCGAGAAGATCAATGGCGCTTTCGCGCGTTTCGATACGGTCAACGTGGTCCATGCCCCGCGCGGCACCGTCGGCTCGGACGGCGATGCGCCCGCCGTATCCCGCGCCGATTACCAGCTTTCGGGTGCGGTGGAATATCGCGACGGTCAGGCCAGCGTGCAATTCCGGCTGATCGATGTCGGCGAGAGTAACGTCGTGTGGTCCCGTTCGTTCGACCGGCTGCCGGCTGCGAACGAAGGCGTCACCGAAGATCATATCGTGGGCGCGCTGACCGAGGCGTTGCTGCAATCGTATGGCGTCATCCGCTCGCGCGACCGCGCCAAGCATCTGGTGTCGGGCGCGGGCGATCCGCGCTACCGGTGCATTCTGGAGGCGGCGGATTCGATGCGCACGTTGAGCCACGCCGAGCACGGTCGGGCGCGCGCGTGCCTTGAGAAGCTGACGGCGTTCGATCCCAGTTTCGCGGTCGGCTATGCCTTCCTTGCGATGCTTTACGGCCGTGAGCATCAGCATGGCGTGGCGCCGCGGCCAGGCGAGCCGCCCGCGCTCGACATGGCGCTGAGCGCGGTGCGCCGCTCCATCGAGCTCAATCCTGCCAGCTCACGGGCTTATGTGGTGCTGATGCTTGTGTTGTTTCATCGCCGCGAGGTCGAAGAAGCCTTCGCCGCCGGCGAAAAGGCTCTGGCGCTGAACAAATACGACATGCTGGCGCCGGCTGAATATGGCGGACGTCTGGTCCTGGCCGGGCATCTCGACACCGGGATGGCGCTGTTGCGCCGGGCCGGTGAGTTCAGCGCAATCCGGCCGGCGTGGCAGCATTTCTACGTCTTCATGGGCGCCTATCTCGGCAACGACTTCAAGGAAGCGGCCTATCAGGCCGGTCAGATCACCGCCGACAACTACACGTCGACCCATCTGGCGCGCGCCCTCATCGCGGTTTCGGCGGGTGACACCGAGCACGCCCGGCAGGCTGTCGAACGGCTGACGCAAGTGCAGCCCGGCTGGCGCACCCAGCCTCGCCAGGAACTCGCCAAGCTTTCGCCGAGCCCCAAGGTGGTCGACCGGCTGGCGCGCGACCTGGCCAAGGCAGGGCTGGCTGGGCTCTGATCGCTCGGTGGATCGTTGTTTGCCCCGCGAAACGCTGGCTTTGCGTCCAGTTAGCAGCAAGTTGCTTCGCAAACCGGCCGTGCTCGATCAGAACCGCGCCTTACTCTTTGCGGTGAAATCCATGAGCGAGATGGCAATGACCAGTTCGGGTACCCGGCCGCCCGATGCGGACGGGCATGAAGAATTCCACGATTCCCGCGGCGCATTGCCGGTGGAGCAGATCCTTTCAATTGAAAACGTCGCGGAGACGTTCGGCATCAGCCAGTGGCTGCTGCGCTATTGTGAATTCCGCGGCTTGATCAAGCGCCGTAACCGGATCGGGTCGAACTGGACCTATAGCTGGGCGGATTGCGACCGGATCGCCTTCATCATCAAGTGCCGGCGCGCCGGGCTTCGCTTTTCCGAGATCGCGCCGGTCGTCCAGGCTGTCGATCATGACTCGGCTCGTATTCACGAGTCGGGCCAGGACTTGTGCACGAACCTGATCCAGAAGCTCGAGGCGCAGCGCAAAGCAATCGACGAGGCGTTGTCGGAGCTCGGCCACACGCAGTCGTTGCTGTCCGCCAAATGCGGCAACGAGCCGTTGGCAGGCCGGTCTTAGACGACTTCGAACTGCAGCTTGGCGAGGCGGGCATAGAGGCCGCCGCGCACAACCAGGCTCTCGTGCGTGCCCTCCTCGACGATCCTGCCCTGGTCCAGCACCAGAATGCGGTCGCAGCGCAGCACGGTGGCGAGCCGGTGCGCGATCACCAGCGTGGTGCGCTCCTGCATCAGCCGGGTGAGCGCCTTCTGCACCAATGTCTCGTTCTCGGCATCGAGCGACGATGTCGCCTCGTCGAGCAGCAGCAGTGGCGCTCCGCGCAGGATCGCGCGCGCGATGGCGATGCGCTGGCGCTGGCCGCCTGACAGCGTGACGCCGCGCTCGCCGACCTGCGTGTCGTAGCCGCGCGGCAGCACGCGGATGAAGTCGGCGGCGGCCGCCGCTTCCGCGGCGCGCGCGACCTCGGCGTCCGTCGCCTCGGGGCGGCCGAAGCGGATGTTCTCGCGCACCGAGATCGAGAAAATCGCGGTGTCCTGCGGCACCAGCGCGATGCGCCGCCGCAGCTCGCGCGGGTCCACCGCGTCGGCGCGCACGCCGTCGATCGAAACCGCGCCGGAGGTCGGATCATAGAACCGCAAGATGAGATGGAAGATGGTGCTCTTGCCGGCGCCCGACGGGCCGACGATCGCAACCTTCTCGCCCGGGCGCACCTGGAACGAAACACCACGCAGCGCCGAGGTTTCAGGCCGCGTCGGATAAGCGAAATGGACGTCGTCGAACGCGACCGCGCCGCGGCTTTGCGCCGGCAACGCGACCGGACGCGCCGGCGCCTTGATCGCAGGCTCGGCCTGCATGATTTCGAACAAGCGTTCCGCCGCGCCTGAAGCCGCCGTAATCTCGCCCCACACCTGGCTCAACTCGCCAAGGCCGCCGGCGGCGAACACCGCATAGAGCACGAACTGCGACAGCCGTCCCGCGGACATCTGGCCGCTCAGCACATCTTGCGCGCCGACCCATAGCACCACCACCACGCTGGCGAACACCAGAAAGATGGCGATCGCGGTGAGCAGGGCGCGGGCCAGTGTCGAACTCTGCGCGGCGTGATAGGCGCGCTCCACTGCGTCGGTGAATCGGGCAAGGGTCGGCCGCTCGTGGGTATAGGCCTGCAGCGTGCGGACCGCGCCGATCTGTTCGGAGGCGAATGCCGAGGCGTCGGCAAGCGTGTCCTGGGCCATCCGGGAGCGGCGGCGCACGGCGCGGCCGAAGCCGACCAGCGGCAGCACGATCAGTGGAATCGCGCCGAGCACGAACGCCGAGAGCTTGGGGCTCGTCACAACCATCATGACCGTTGCGCCGACGAACAGCACCAGGTTGCGCAGCGCGATCGAAAGCGACGCGCCAACCGCGGACTTGATTTGGGTGGTGTCGGCAGTGAGCCGCGACAGCAGTTCGCCGGTCTGCGAGCGATCGAAGAACGCCGGCGACAGCGCAGTAAGATGGCCGAACACATGGCTGCGAAGGTCGGCGACGATGCGCTCGCCGAGCGTGGTGACGAGGTAGTAGCGCATGGCGCTCGCCACAGCGAGCACCGCCGCCACTCCGACCATCACCAGAAAGTAGCTGTCGATCATTTCGACGCCCTCGGCCGAGAAGCCGAAGTCGACCATGCGCCGCACCGCGATCGGCACGATCAGCGTCGTGACGGCCGCGACGACCAGTGCGATCGAGGCGGCAATGACGCGGCCGGGATAGCGCATGACGTAGGGCAAAAGCTGCTTGAGCGGCTCGACCTTGACGCGGCGTCCGCCCGGCGCTTCGGCCGCGGCTTGCGCGCGTGCCGACAGCTCCAAGCCGCGACCTCCGCTGCCGGCCGTGTCGTTCATGGCTTGCTGCCCTGCTCGGCCCGACGAGGCCGTGACAATGCCTAGGGCATGATCCGGAAAAGTGGAAGCCGGTTTCCAGCCTGCGCAGGTCCGAAAGATCATGCCCCTGGCAAAGAGTGTCTGCGGTGTGGCAATGCGAGTGGAAAAGGTTGGAAAAACGCCGGAAAACCTATGCTTGTCGGCCGGTGTGCCGTCCTGTATAGAACCGCGCAATTGCCCCGAAATTCGCTCGCGCGGGCGCCGCGCGGCCCCAACCGCTCCTCAAGGACGACGACGATGAAGCCTGATCTGCATCCCGGCTATCACACCATCTCCGTCAAGATGACGGATGGCAGTGAATTCACCACCCGCTCGACCTGGGGCAAGAAGGGTGACGTGCTGCATCTCGACATCGACCCGAAGTCGCATCCGGCCTGGACCGGCGGGAACCAGCAGCTGCTCGATCGCGGCGGCCGGCTGTCGCGCTTCGAGAAGAAGTTCGCCGGCTTGAACATCGCGAGCAAGAAATAAGCCGCAGCTTTGCGGCGGAATACAAAACCCCCGCGTCAGCGGGGGGTTTTCATTGCGGAGGCGAAATCAGCGCTCGAATGCCGCCTTGAGCAGGCCGAGCTGGCGCTCCACCGGGCTGACGGTGGCCGCCTGGTCGGGCGCGATCGAGGGCGCGTAGATGTTGGCGTCGAGCCGGCGCACCTGATCGTTGAGCTTGCGCGAGCGGTCGATCAGGTCGCGCAACCGCTGCGGCAGCAGCTTGACGGTCGAGGGATCGCCCGGCTCGCCGACCGAAAGCTTGACCTTGCTCTTTTCCTTGTTGGCCTGGGAAAGCGTCATCTCGCCTTCCTTCACCGCGCGATGCAGCAGCAGCCACGACGCGAGCTGCATCAGCCGCGTGGTCAGCCGCATGGATTCCGTCGCATAGGCGAGGGCGGCGCCGCGCTCCAGCTTCTTGGATTCCTGGCGGCCGGGACCGTCGAGATAGGCCGCGGTCTCTTCGACCAGCGCCATGCCGTCGCGGAACAGATTTGCGAACGCGGCCGAACTGGCGAGCTTCTCGCCGAACGATACCGGCTCCGCCGCTTGCGCTTGGTTAGCGGTACTCTCGTTCATACGATACGCCTCACCCCACTGTGGCGACGATATGAACCCGCGTTGGTGGGCCTGTCCAGCAAGCCCGCCACAAAGTTTACAAAATGGTAACCGTGAGGATGCCCCGAAACGAGACAAAAAAAGAGCCGCCGTCGCCGGCGGCTCTAAAGTGATAACAGGGAGGCGTCAAACAGAGTGGACAGGAGCCACTCAATGTCCATGAAGATGGACGAAGATCAGTAATGAAGGGGAAAGCTTAATATATAGTTAATGGTGTACGGATGTTTGCGCGTTCCGTCCGCGCCTCGCTTCGCCCTGCGATCATTTCTTGAAGAACATATCGGCCGCCGACTTGGAGGCCTGCTTGGTCGCCATGTTGGCCTCGAGCCGCGCGATCTCTTCCTTGAGCAGCGTGATGCGCTCGGTGAGCTCGCCGACCGACAGCAACGTCAGCTCCTGGCCGATCTCGTGGGCGATTTTTTTCTTGGGCCGTTCGTCTTCGTCGATGGCTGGCATCGTCGTCTCCCGCGCGAGCGGGAAAACATAACGGCGGTGTCATGGGTTGTCACCCGCCGGCAAACGGTCGGCCGCCGCCCGATGAAGCGGTTGATGCCGGCAGGCTTGCCGGGGCCATCGCCGATGAACGCGACCTTGGCCATTGCGCATGCTGGCGCGCTGCGGCGCAAGCACGCCGGCTCTCAAATCGACCAAGACTTGCGCCAGTCCCGCGCTAGTTCGCGGGCATCGCGGATGTCAGGTCGCTTTAGGCACCGGCCAGCTGCTCCACACGCCAAACAGCAGGAGCGCGATCATGATGATCAGGACTGCAAGGGTGGCAGGCTCCTTGCGTATCATCGTCTCAAAGTAGCGGATCATGGCTCTCCTCCCCAAAGGATGCACGTCAAGGGTAGGCCTCGGACTTCCCGCAAACAAGCCGATGAGGCCGTCAATCGCGACTTTAACTTTGAGCGGACGCTACGGGGCTCAAGCGGCTCGCGATCGAACCGAGTGGCCTGGCGTGGCTCAGTTTCCACTTTTCGAGATCATGCTCTAAACAACCGCATCCCTTCAAACCGAGGTTGCTATGACACTGCCATCCCGCATGACCGTGATCGGAATCCGCGCCCCCGGCGGGCCGGAGATGCTCGTTCCCGAGGAGCGGCCGGTGACGCCGCCGGGGCCCGGCGAAATTCTCGTCAAGGTCGCGGCGGCCGGAGTCAATCGTCCGGATGTGCGCCAGCGCCAGGGCACCTATCCGCCGCCGAAGGGCGCGACCGACATTCCGGGCCTCGAGATCGCTGGCGAGGTGGTGGCGCAGGGCGCGGGCGCGCAACGCTTCAAGCTCGGCGACAAGGTCTGCGCGCTGGTCGTCGGCGGCGGCTACGCGCAATACTGCCCGGCGCATGAAAGCCACGCGCTGCCGGTGCCGGCGGGCCTGTCGATCGTCGAGGCCGCCGCGATCCCGGAGGCGTTCTTCACCTGCTGGCAGAACATGTTCATGCGCGCCAGCGTTCAGCCCGGCGACTGGGTGCTGGTGCACGGCGGCACGTCGGGCATCGGCACCACCGCGATCATGCTGGCCAAGACGTTCGGCGCGAGGGTCATCACCACCGCGGGCTCGGCGGAGAAGTGCGAGGCGGCGAGGAAGCTCGGCGCCGACGTTGCGGTGAACTACAAGACCGAGGACTTCGTCGAGGCGACGAAAAAGGCTACCGCCGGAGCGGGCGCCAACCTGATCGTCGACATCGTCGGCGGCGATTACATTGACCGCAACTACGACGCCGCGGCCGAGCGGGGCGTCATCGCACAGGTGTCTTTCACGTCGGGGCCGAAGGCGACGGCGAACTTCGCGCGGCTGATGGCGAAGCGGCTCACGCACACCGGCTCGACCTTGCGGCCGCGAACGGTCGCCGAGAAGGCGGCGATCGCCAGGGGCATCGAGGAGAAGGTCTGGCCGCTGGCCGCGGCCGGGCGCATCAGGCCGGTGATCGATTCAACCTATCCGCTCGGCGAGGCTGGCGTCGCTCACGCCCGGATGGAGAGCAGCCAGCACATCGGCAAGATCGTGCTGACGGTCTGAGGCGGCCGGAACGCCTTCGGAAGTGACAACCGAAATAGCGGAATTAACCCCGAACAGAGCGGAGGAGAGCCTGCAAAGAGGCTCGAACAAGGCTTTGCTTGCTCTTCCGGCCCGCCGCGGCTACTCACAGGGTCCTGGGGGATGGGGCGTGCAAGTCAGCCGCGAAATCGGCATAATTCTAAGGACTTAACTCGCTCCTCATGGCTGCGATGGATCGGAAACGGCGAGGCGGAGGTCATCCAGGCTGCGCGCGCCTCGCGGCGCTGTTCGCGCTGTTCCTGGCGCTTGTTCCGGCTTGTTCCGCCGTCCTCGCCGTCGAGGCGGTGAACGTCCGCTCCGACGTGATGGCGATCGACCTCACCACCGTCGCCGACCGAATTAAAACCGAAACCGACCGCATCCTCGTCTCCGCCGCCCCCGGTGCCGACGGCATCGTGCGCCGCATGCAGCAGCCGGCTCGCGAGGGGTCCACCAATTGGGCGGTGTTCGCGCTCGCCAACACCGGCGACGAGCAGATCGACCGCCTGATCGTGGTGCCGCATTACCGCATGGTCGGCTCCGGCATTCTCTGGCCGGACCTCGGGCTGTCCCGCATCGTCACCATCACGCCATCGTCCGGCGAACGGCCGGAGCGGCAGGATAGCGTGACGGCCGACATCTTCCGCATTACGCTCGACCCCGGCACGGTGATCACCTACATCGCGGAACTACGAACCGATCGCATTCCGCAGCTCTATCTGTGGGAGCCCGACGCCTACAAGGACAAGGTCAACAGCTTCACGCTCTACCATGGCATCGTCATTGGTATCGCGGGACTGCTCGCGCTGTTCTTGACGATCCTGTTCGTGGTGAAGGGCAGCGTCATGTTTCCCGCCGCCGCGGCGCTCGGTTGGGCCGTGCTCGTGTACATCGGCATCGACTTCGGCTTCTGGGGCAAGGTGTTTGATATGGGGTCCGGCGCCGAGCGGGTGTGGCGAGCCTCGGGCGAAGCGATCCTGGCTGCAACGCTCCTGGTATTTCTGTTCGCCTATCTCAATCTTGGCCGCTGGCACGTGCGCTATATGCACATCACGCTCGGCTGGCTCGCAGGCCTTGCCGCGCTCGTCGCGCTCGCATTGTTCGATCCGGCG
>JBEVIJ010000226.1:0-5995 GCA_040510745.1 Xanthobacteraceae bacterium | reverse complement strand
TGCCGACAGCGTCAGCCGCGCCGCGCACGGCTATGAAGCGACACGCGAAGCTGCGATGGCCGCGTTCGCTAAAAGCTGGCGGGGCCGTCGCGGCGCTTGAATTGCGCCCGTTCGCAGAATCTAGCAACCGGCTGGTGAGGGATGCGCGCAGGAACAAAGCGCCTCACGGCTCCACGATTCGCCATGCGTTTCTTTTAGACACTCGGGCGAAAAGCCCTTGTGATTCAGCGGTACATGCCGGGGCCTTTAGACACTGTAAGTCACTGAAATCGCTATGATATCGCGTAACAATGCGTTAACGTCGTGCCGCAGGAAAAATTGGGAGGAAGACAATGCGTCCCCTGAAGTCGCTCGCCGTGATCGCTGCCGCGCTCATTGGCACGGCCGCCGCAGCCTGCGTGGCGCGGGCGCAGGCCGACTACCCCAACCGGCCGGTGCGGCTGATTGTCGGCTTCCCGCCCGGCTCCTCGGCCGACATTGCGGCGCGCGTGGTCGGCGCCCGCATGACGCAGTTGCTCGGTCAGCAGGTCGTGGTCGAGAGCAAGCCCGGAGCCGCGTCGAGCATCGCGGCGGCCGAGGTCGCGCGCGCCGAGAAGGACGGCTACACGCTGTTCATGCTGTCGGCGGCCAATGTCATCAACGAGCAGATCAATCCCAAGCTGACCTTCAACATCGCAAGGGATTTCGCCCCCGTCGCGATGGTCAACACGACCGCGATCCTCCTGGCGGTGAACCCGTCGATCGGCGTGAACGATGTGAAGGGCCTGATCGCGCTCGCCAAGTCGAAGCCCGGCGAGCTGAACTACGCCTCGACCGGTCCCGGCACCGTGCCGCATCTGTCGGGCGAGCTGCTCGGCGTGCGCGCCGGCATCAAGATCCAGCATGTGCCTTACAAGGGCAGCCCGGAGGCCGCGACCGATCTTCTCGCCGGCCGCGTGGCGATGATGTTCTCGCCGGCGTCGGCCGTCATCGCGCAGGCGAAGGAGGGCAAGCTGAAGCTGCTCGCCACCGGCACCGGCGTGCGTCTCGGGGTCCTGCCCGACCTGCCGACCATGGTGGAAGCCGGCGTTGCCGATTTCGAAACCGCGATCTGGTTCGGGCTGGTGGCGCCGGCCGGCACACCGCGTCCGGTGATCGACAAGCTCGCCAAGGCGGTCAACGAGGCCACCGCCGCGCCGGAGGTCGCCAAGGCGTGGGAGCCGCAGGGCATCCTGCCGCTCAAGGGTGGCCCCGACGATTTGGCGCGCTACATCGCGAGCGAGACTAGGCGCTGGGGCGAGGCGGCCGCGGCGGCGGGCCTGAAGCCGTAGCCGGAGCGCGATGCAACACTCGAATGACCACAGCAGCGGAGACGTTCGACGTTGTCATCCTGGGGGCCGGCGCAGCGGGGCTCATGTGTGCGCTGACGGCCGGCCAGCGGGGCAGCAAAGTCCTGCTGCTCGACCATGCCGATCGGGTTGGCGCGAAGATCCTGATCTCAGGCGGCGGACGCTGTAATTTTACCAATCTCCACAGCACGCCGGACCACTTCCTGTCCGGCAACCCGGACTTCTGCCGATCGGCGCTGGGCCGCTACACGCAGGCTGACTTCATCTCGCTGGTTGAGCGCCATTCCATCCCTTATCACGAGAAAACACTCGGCCAATTGTTCTGCGATGGCTCGGCGCGCGAGATCGTCGCCATGCTGTTGGCCGAATGCGCGCAGGGTGGTGTCGATGTGAGGGTCGGCTGCACCGTCACGGATATTTCCCGCGCCGACCGCTTCCGTGTGGAGACCGGCCGTGGATGCTTCACCGCCGCGGCGGTTGTTTTGGTGACCGGTGGCCTTTCGATTCCGAAAATGGGGGCGACTGGTTTTGCCTATGACGTTGCCCGTCGCTTCGGCTTGGGCGTGACCGAGCATTGGCCCGGGCTGGTGCCATTGAAGGCCGCGCCCGAGGCGCTGGGATTCGAGCAACTTCTCGCTGGCGTTTCCTTGGAGGCGATCGTGTCCTGCGCGGGACAGAGCTTCCGTGAAAGCATTCTGTTCACGCACCGCGGCCTCTCCGGGCCGGCCGTTCTTCAAATCTCCTCGTACTGGCGGCAAGGCGATACGATCTCGCTCGACTTGGCGCCGGCGCACGATCCGACGGCGTTTCTGCTGGAGCGCAAGCGCTCCCGTCCCAAGGCCGAAGCAAGGACCGTGCTCGCGGAGATGCTGCCCGGGCGCCTCGCCCAGGTGCTCGCCGAGGCATGCTTGCCGCACGTGCCGCTGGCCAATGTTCCGGACCGCGCGCTCGCGGATTTCGCGGCTCGCCTCAAACGCTGGGAGGTTCGACCATCAGGCTCGGAGGGATGGCCCAAAGCCGAGGTGACGGTCGGGGGCATCGATACCCAAGACCTGTCATCCAAGACGATGGAAGCACGGCATGTCCCCGGCCTTCACGCCATCGGTGAAGCGCTCGACGTCACCGGTTGGCTGGGCGGCTACAATTTTCAGTGGGCATGGTCCAGCGGCTGGTGTGCAGGACAGGCTGTTTCGTCTCGTCCTAGTTGATCTGCACGCCCGACGCCTTCACCAGCGTGGCGTTGATGTCGATTTCCTTCTTCACGAAGGCGCCGAACTGCGACGGGCTCATCGGCAGCGGATCGCCGCCGATGCCTTTGAGCTTCTCCTTCACCGCGGGATCCTCCAACGCCTTGCGCGTCTCGGCGTTGAGCTTGTCGACGATGGCCTGCGGTGTGCCGCCCGGCGCCCAGAAGCCGACCCAGAAATCGTATTCGGAGTTCGGGAAGCCGGCCTCGACCGTGGTCGGCACGTCCGGCAAGGAGGCCGAGCGCTGCGAGCCCGACACCGCGAGGATCGCGAGCTTGCCGGTTGCGACCGGGCCGCGCGCCGCCGGCAGCGGGATGAAATAGAAATCCGTCTCGCCGCTCATCACCGAGGTCACGCCCTCCGGGCCGCCCTTGTAGGGGATGTGCTGCATCTTGGTGCCGGTGGCGAGGCGGAAGCGTTCGCCGTTGAGATGCGCGGCGCTGCCGGCGCCCGCCGAGGCGTAGTTCACCTTGTCCGGATTGGATTTGGCGTAGGCGACGAAATCCTTAAGCGTCTTGTGCTTGTTGGATTGCACGATCATCACGTTCGGCAGGCTGACCAGCGCGGTGATCGGCGCGAAGTCCTTGATCGAGTCGTAGCCCGGCTTCGAGTAGGTGGTGGCCACCACCGCAAACGAGGTGGACTGGATCAGCAGCGTGTAGCCGTCGGGATCGGCCTTGGCGACCGAGCCGATGCCGATGGTGCCGCCGCCGCCGAGCCGGTTCTCGATGATGATCGGCTGCCCGACCTGCCGCGACACCTGGTCCATGATGGTGCGCGCGACGATGTCGGTGCCGCTTCCGGCCGAGAACGGCACCACGACGCGGATCGTCTTGTTCGGGTAGGCCTGCGCGGAGGCGCCGGTGCTGAGCAGACAGAATCCGAGCGTCAAAAGCCAGCGTTTCATATTGCTTTCCTTCCTTCGGCAATCATTCCACCCGGATGGTCGCAGCCTTCGCGACCGCCGAATTGTTCTCGATCTCTTTCTTCACGATGGCATCGAACTGCGCCGAGGTGACCGGGAATGGATCGGCGCCGAGATTCTTGAGCCGCTCGCGCACCGCCGGTGACTCCAGCGCCTTCTTCACTTCGGCGTAGAGCTTTTCCTTGATCGGCGCCGGCGTCTTCACCGGCAGGAACACGCCGGCCCAGAAATTGTATTCGGATTGCGGATAGCCGGCCTGCGCGACGGTCGGCAGGTCCGGCAGCGCCGAGGCGCGCGACGCGTTGCTGACCGCCAGTGCCTGGAGCTGGCCGTCTTTCATGAGCGGCAGCGCGTTGACCAGCGGCGAGAAGTAGAAATCGGAGCGGCCGGCGATCACTTCGGTCATCGCCTCGGGCGCGCCCTTGAACGGCAGGTGCACCGCTTCGAAGCCGCCCGCCTTCTTGAACAGCTCGCCGTTGAGGTGCGACGAGTTGCCGGCGCCGGCCGACGAGTAGTTCGCCTTGCCCGGATTGGCCCGGGCCCAGTTCACGAAGTCGGAGAGCTGCTTGTAGCCCTTCTTGGAGTTGAACAGGATCACCACCGGCATGTTGCCGAGCGGGATGATGGCGGAAAGATCGTTGGCGGTGTCGAGCGGCATGGTGGCGCGCACCGCGGGCGACACGGTGTGCGTCGAGGAATTGGCGAGGATGGTGTAGCCGTCCGGCTCGGCCTTCGCGACCGCATTCATGCCGATGGAGTTCCCGGCGCCGGGCCGGTTCTCGATCACGATGGTCTGGCCGACCTGCTTCGACACCTCGTCGAACACGATGCGCGCCATCACGTCGGTCGCGCTACCGGCGGTGAGCGGCACCACCACCTTGATCGGCTTGGTCGGCCAGGCTTGGGCGAAGGCGGGTCCTGCCAGCGCTGTCAGAAAGAACGTGATCGCAAGACCGAGCCGCCGCATCGCAGACCTCCCAATGAATTCTGTGCCGCCATTCTGCGGCGCCTCATCTTAGTGCGTGGGTGCAAGCCGCCGCAACAGCGCGACACCGGCATTCTAAATCGGCCTCATGCTGAGGAGCGACCGAAGGTCGCGTCTCGAAGCACGAGGCCGCCCATCCTTCGAGACGCGGTGCTGCGCACCGCTCCTCAGTATGAGGCGGTGAGAGAGCTACGCCATCTTGTTGGTCAGCGTGCCGACGTTCTCGACCCAGACCTTGGTCACGTCGCCGGCTTTTAGAAATTCGCGCCGTGCCGCGCCGACGCCCGCCGGCGTGCCGGTCAGGATGATGTCGCCCGGATGCAGCGTGATGCGCGACGACAATTGCTCGATCTGCTCGGCGAGCGTGAAGATCATATCCGAAGTGTTGGAATCCTGCTTGAGCACGTCGTTGACCCACAGCTTGATGCCGAGCTTCTGCGGGTCCTTGATGTCGCTCGCCGGAATGATGCCCGGGCCGAGCGGGCAGGCGTCGTCGAAGCATTTCTGGCCCACCCAGTCCCATTTGAACGGCGAAGAATCCGGAAGCTGATTGCGCTTGCCGAGGTCGCGCGCCGACAGCTCGTTCGCCACCATGTAGCCGGCCACGTAGTCCAGCGCCTTGGTGAGCGGCACGTTCTTCGCGGTCTTGCCGATCACGGCGCCGAGCTCGGCCTCCCAGTCGATCGCGTTGGAGGATTTCGGCAGCTTCACCGTCGCCTTGTCGCCTGTCACCGAGCGCGGCGCCTTGATGAAGTGCCACGGCTTCAGGCCGACCTCATGCGGATCGGGCGCCGGCGGGATGTTTTGCAGCTTCGCCATCTCCATCATGTGGTCGGTGTAGTTGGCGCCCGCGCAATAGATCGCCGAAGGCCACAGCACCGGCGCCAGAAGCTTGGCGCGCCCGAGCGGCTTGCTCTTCAGCTTGCTCTTGCCGGCCGCCGCGGCGGCTTTCTTCAGCACGCCCTTCGCCGATGGCCACTCGTTGAGGATCGCCAGCACGCTGGAGTAGCCCGCCTTGCGCGTGAGCGCTGCGGCGTCGAACAGCTTGTCGCCGACCGCGATGCCGGCGCGCGGGCCTTTGTCGGATTGATAGGTGACGAGCATGTAGCTGGGCATGGCCGATTCACTCCTCGCGTGGAAATAGCGTGGCGGCGGGGAGGGGAGCCTGACACAGAGATCGTGGCGCTGACAACGCCGCGCGGCTTGCGAACCGAGACACTAGCCGAGCGCGGCGCGGGCCTTCCTGGCCGACAGGCTGATCGGCGCGCCGGTCATTTCCGCATAGTCCGCGATCGGCAGCGGCCGGCCGATCAGGTAGCCCTGCACCTCGTCGCATTGCTCCTTGGCCAGGAACGCGAGCTGTTCCTTGGTCTCCACGCCCTCGGCGAGCACCGGCACGTTGAGACCGCGCGCCAGACCGATCACCGCGCGGACGATGGTGGCGGACTGCGGATTGCTTTCCAGATTGGAGATGAAGGCTTGATCGATCTTGATCTTGTCGAACGGGAAG